>NZ_JAMOIT010000019.1:0-107404 GCF_023656375.1 Paenarthrobacter sp. TYUT067 | reverse complement strand
GTGGATGGAACCCGGGGAACGCGTCAGCATCTGGTAGTATCCGCATGACACAACGGCCGGCTAGTCAAAAACTGGCCGGCCGTTGTTGTTTGCTCCTAATGCATGGAACCTATTGCTGATCGATGTACAGGGGATTCACCTGTTGGCACACGGCATCGTTAGCTGTTTGATTGACTACATCGGACGGCACCGAAGCCGCACCGTAAGCGGTCCCCGTGCCGAAGTCAGTACCCACGTAAAGCTGCACTCCCGCCACACCCGGGGACTCCTGAACCTGAGCGGCAGGGATGCCGAAAAGTGTAGCTACGTCAGCAGCAACGTCCGCAAAGCCCGGTCCGTAATAAAGCACCGTCTGATCCACCGGATTAGCCAAGTAGGACACCGTCTGGGCGAAGCCGTTGCCAGTGAGCACGGTCATGAGCTCCTGCGCCCTGGTTGGAACGCCGCTGCCGTTGGCGACGGCCACCGGCTGAATCGCTTTGTCATACGCAGGTGCGGCAGGCGTAGTAGCCGTGGGCTGTGGGGCCGGGCTTTCGCTCGGTACAGGAGTGGACGTCGCACCAGGCGTCGTGAGGTCAAGATCGGCACGAAGCGCGGCGAACAGCTGTGACGCTTGGGGCTCGACGAGCTCCAACCTGTTAAGGTCCACCGCTGCCTGCTGCGTGGGCACCGCTACGAACGCCACCTTGGAAACATCAATGTCCTTGAGTCGCCCGCCAATGGTCAACAGTGAAGGAACTGACGCCAGGCCCTCGTCCACGGTCAGGTTCTGCGTGACCACATCTGCGATCTGCAGCAGCCTCTGCGGGTTACCCAGAGTCCCCTCATCCTTAAGCTTCCGGGTGAGGGATGAAAGGAACGCTTGCTGACCCTTGATGCGGCCAAGGTCACCTCCATCGCCGAAAGCATGCCTGGTCCGGAGGAATGCCAAAGCCTGTTCGCCTTCCACCAAGGAATCCCCCTTGGCGAGGCGGAGCCGGGAATCCGGGTCAAAGACCGGATCACTGACGCAAACGTTCACGCCACCCACAGCATGCGAAAGCTCCTTGACTGCGTTGAAATCGGCCATCATGAAGTGGTCGATTTCCAAACCGGTGAGCTTGTTGACCGTATCCACGGCGCAACCGATTCCAGCTTCAGCCATGGCCTCGTTGATCATCACGCCGCTGCGGGCAGGGAATGTCTGGTTGTTGGTGCGGTCGGTGCACTGCGGCACATCCACCAACAGGTCTCGCGGGAAACTCAGCACATTGACGCGTTTGTTATCCGCGGAGATGTCCAACAGCATCATGACATCGGAATGGCCATAGCCGGTGGAGTCCTCGGTGCTACCGTATTCGGCATTCTTTCCGTCACGGGTATCGGAGCCAAGGATCAGGATCTGCAGTCGATCCGTTTTGTCATCCACCAGCGGGTCACCGGCATTACGGGTTTCCCCGGCGCTCAAGGGCGCCTTGGTGATGTTGTTCTGCAGCCGGATAAACCAAAAAGCAGCAAAGGCAACGCCGGCAACCAGGGCAACGGAGACTACGCCGGTGACAATCTTCAACCAAAGTGGCAGCCCCTTGGGCACCCTCATATGGCGAGGGGTGCCGTCGGCATCCTCACCATGGCGTGCCCCCGCGGGGCCAGCGGTGCCGGTGCCCTGCGGGCGGGCGTCACGACGTCGCACTATTCGGTTTACCTTTCATCAAACAGCTGGATCCCCGCAATCATAGTTGCCGTTTCTGGGAAGTTCCTTATCGGGCCTCAAGCCACGCCGGATCCAGCGACGCGAATCAGAAGCCGAGTTTGACCAATTGCTTGGGATCGCGCTGCCAATCCTTAGCCACCTTGACGTGAAGATCGAGGTAGATGCGGGTGCCGAGCAGAGTCTCAATACCCTTTCGGGCGTTGGTTCCCACCTCTCGCAAACGGCTTCCGCCCTTGCCGATGATGATGGCCTTCTGGGAAGGCCGCTCAACGTAAAGGTTCACGCGAACATCCAACAGCGGGTTGTCCTCGGTCCGGCCTTCGCGGGGAACGATTTCCTCCACCACCACAGCGAGCGAGTGGGGAAGTTCATCGCGGACGCCCTCAAGGGCCGCTTCGCGAATCAGCTCTGCGATCATGACGGCCTCAGGCTCGTCAGTCAGCTCGCCGTCAGGATACAGCGGAGGTGAGGACGGCATGTGGCTGATCAGGACGTCTGCAACAGTGGAGACCTGAAAACCGTCGGCGGCAGAGACAGGGACGATGTCGGCCCAGCCCTGCTCGCCAAGAACCTCGCGGCCCAACGCGGCGACGGCGAGCAATTGCTCCGTCAACGCCTGACGATCCACCAGGTCGGTTTTGGTCACCAGTGCCACGATGGGCTTGCGTCCGACGGCGGCCAGCTGAGCGGCGATGTATTTGTCGCCGGGGCCGATTTTTTCGTTGGCCGGCAGACAGAAACCGATTGCATCGACTTCCGCCAGGGTGTCTGCAACAAGTTCGTTGAGCCGCTTCCCCAGCAGGGTACGTGGGCGGTGAAGGCCGGGAGTGTCCACAAGGATCAATTGGGCATCATCGCGGTGGACGATACCGCGAATGGTGTGCCGTGTAGTTTGCGGTTTGGCCGAGGTGATGGCCACTTTCTGGCCAACCAACGCGTTGGTCAGCGTCGACTTACCCGCGTTGGGCCGGCCCACCAGCACCGAGAAGCCAGCGTGGAAGCCACCGAAGTCTGCATCGGCGTCAAATTTGTTATTTTGCTTGCTCACGTGGAACTCCCTGTTGCGTTGAGTCGGCGTCATCGAGTAGGTCTTCAAAGTCAGTGTCTTCCTTTGGCATGGCTGCCGCAATGATGTGGCTGACTCTGTTTCGGCGACCCTCCAGCCTATCTGCCCGGAGCGATATTCCGTTCACTTCAACGGCGCTCCCCACAATGGGAACCTGCCCAAGGGCCTTTGCGAGCAGACCGCCTACTGTATCCACCTCGTCGTCGTCCAGATCGATGTCGAAAAGTTCACCCAAGTCATCGATGCTCATGCGGGCGCTTACTCGATATGTACCATCATCGAGGTGAACGGCCTCTTCGGCGGCGGCGTCGTACTCATCCACGATCTCGCCAACAATTTCCTCGATAAGATCCTCGAGGGTGACCAACCCGGCGGTGCCGCCGTACTCGTCGATGACGATCGCTACGTGTGTGGACTCTTTCTGGAGTTCCCTGAGGAGGTCGCTCACGGGCTTCGATTCCGGGACATACCGCACGTCCCGGGCGAGTGAATCAACATCGTGAACTTGCAGTCCTGGTTCCCTCCGATGCATGGCCGCAGCCACATCCTTGAGGTACAAAATCCCACGGATCTGATCGGTGTTCTCCCCGATGACGGGGATCCTTGAGTAACCGGAACGCAGGAAAAGGCCCATTGCCGTTTCGAGATTCGAGCCCGTACCGATGCTCACAATATCGGTGCGGGGTACCATGACGGAACGCACCAAAGTATCACCAAAATCAAAGACCGAATGAATGAGTTCTGCCTCATTGTCTTCGATCATGTCCGACTCGGCGGCACGATCGACGAATTCGCGAAACTCTTCCTCGCTGACGAAAGCGTCGTCGCCACTTGGGGCGCCGGGGGCGACTGCCTGTCCCAGCGCCACCAACCAGCCGGGGATGGGCCCTAGTATCCAGCAGAGGAACCTGATGAGCGGGGCGGTGAAACGAACGACGGGTCCGGAGTGCGCCCGGCCCAACTGCCGGGGCGAAACGCCGACCAGTACAAACCCGATCACCGCCATGATCCCCGTAGCTGCAAGTCCGGCGAGCCAGACGTTGTCCAGCAAACTGTGGAGGACCACGGCGACGGCGACTGCTGCCGCCATTTCAAACCAGACCCGCCAAAAACGCAGAGCGCGCATATGTGCGATCGGGTTCTTGAGGATACCGCCCAGGGCCTTGCCCTTGCTCCGCACTATGGATTGTTCGGCCTCATGCCGGGGCAGGAAGTTCAATGCAGCCTCGGCTGCAGTCAGCAGTGCAACGAAGCTGAGGAACACCAGCGCCATGCCGACCAGGATGATCGAGGTCACTGCATGGTCTCCATGGGGGCATCCTTGCCCAGGAATTCAGACAGCAGTTCCCGCTGCAAACCGAACATCTCTTCTTTTTCCTCCGGCTCTGCGTGGTCAAAGCCAAGCAGATGCAGAATTCCGTGGGTGGTCAGGAGCAGCATCTCATCCTGCGTCGCGTGGCCTGCGTTTGCTGCCTGCACCTCTGCCACCTGCGGGCAGATGGCGATGTCACCCAGCATGCCTTGTGGCGTGGGCTTGTCCGGGGTGCCCGGCGTCAATTCGTCCATGGGTACGGACAAAACGTCCGTAGCCCCGGGCTCGTCCATCAGTTCGATGTGCAGTTTCTCCATGGCAGGTTCATCGACAAGGAGGATGGACAGTTCTGCCTGGGGATGGATGTACAAACGCTCGAAGATGAAGCGGGACAACGTCACCAGTTGGGCCTCGTCCACCGCTACACCGGACTCGTTGTTTACTTCAATGCTCATTGACGTTCTCCACGTTTGTAGTGCGCTCCGGGTTTATATTGTGTGCTCGCGACGTCGCTGCCATGTGCGTCATCCCATGCGCTGTAGGCGGAAACGATGTCGGCAACCAAACGGTGCCGCACGACGTCAGGCGCTTCCAGGATCGAGAAATTGACGTCGTCGATTCCCTTCAGGATTTCCCTGACGATTCGCAGGCCGGACGTCGATCCGGACGGCAGGTCGATCTGCGTGACATCACCGGTAACCACCATTTTTGAACCGAAACCCAGACGTGTAAGGAACATCTTCATCTGCTCCGGTGTGGTGTTTTGGGCTTCGTCCAGGATGATGAAGGCGTCGTTCAGCGTGCGTCCGCGCATATAGGCCAACGGGGCTACCTCGATGGTTCCTGCAGCCATCAGGCGGGGAATGGACTCGGGATCCATCATGTCGTGCAAGGCGTCATATAGTGGGCGAAGATAGGGGTCGATCTTGTCGCTCAGCGTGCCGGGGAGGAAGCCCAGCCGCTCCCCCGCTTCCACGGCTGGCCGGGTCAGGATGATCCGGCTGACTTCCTTCGTTTGCAAGGCTTGCACCGCTTTGGCCATTGCAAGATAGGTCTTGCCGGTACCTGCCGGGCCGATTCCAAAGATGACGGTGTTCTCATCAATGGCGTCAACGTAATTCTTCTGATTCAGCGTCTTGGGCCGGATAGTCTTACCGCGGCTTGAGAGGATGTTGTGGGTCAGCACATCGGCAGGATTCTGCACGGACTGGGCCCTCAGAAGGGACACGAGCTGCTGAAGGATGTCCGGAGTCACCACGGTCCCCTTCGCCACGAGCCCACGGACTTCCTCCAACAGACGCATAACGCGTGGAATGACGGTGGAAGGGCCTGTCATGGAGAGCTCGTTGCCACGGACATGGAAATTGACGTCCTGGAACTGTTCCTCGATGTACCGCAAGGCTTCGTCGTGGCTGCCCAACGAGTGAACCATCTGGTCGGAGTTGTCGAACGTGACAACTTCCGTGCGCGTACCCGGTAGTGTGTGCGGGAACTCGGTGGGCGGCTGGTTGCCGTTTCCGGTCCTAAGGCGCCCGTTCAAAGATTCACTCATAGTGTTGGCCTTAGGCCTTTTCTCCTCCGGTTGGTCGTGTTACCTGCCATCGATTCGGCATTCGTGGCCGCTGTATGGGGCACGTCCGGATGCCGGAATGTCTTCAATCCTACGCCAGCCCGGCCTGCGATGAACCGAAACCACCGGCATCATCCGGCGCCTGCCGTCATGGCGTACATTTTGTCTCAACTCGGCATCAAGCGGGTATCAATCATGTTTCAGTTGGCGCTGATCCGCGCAATCCCGGCCGACCGCCGTCGACGATGTGCCAAGCTGGCATAGCGGGTGGCATCCAAGCATCCTGCGGCCCGGCTCCGTTGGCTGGGAATCGGCGGCTGGGGCCGCCATGAGACACAAGGTTAGGCAGGACACCCATTTCGGAGCCAGGAAGCATTGGAGATGGCGCGCGCAGACGGACAAGATCCGTTATCGCTGTGCCGGCGATGCTTGCTGTCCTGTTGCTCACTGGTTGCATAGCCAACGGCGGCGATTCCCAAACCGGCACGAGTTCGCCATCCGTCAGCGTTAACGACGCGCCAGCCAGCCAGGCACCGCTGGAAACTACGCAGGCTTCCACGAAGATCCCGGTTTACTGGATTGGACGCAGCAAGGAACAGGTTTATCTCTACCGTGAGTTCAGGGATATCTCCAGCGACGGAAACCCCGTGACCACCGCACTCCGGATCATGATGTCCGAAAAACCCCTGGACCACGACTTCTTCACCCCCTGGCAGGCCCCCGAAAGCCTGGCCACCTCCATCTCCGGCAAGAACGTCATCACCGTTGATATTTCGCGGGATGCCTTCAACTCAAACCTCGACGCCGGAATGGCGCAGCGCGCTGTCCAGCAATTGGTCTACACGGCGACGGCGGCAGCCTCGTCCTCGGGGCTCATCAACTCCGGCCAGCAGATCCAGGTTGTCATCCTGGTTGACGGACACACGGACTACATGGCGTTTGGGCAGGTAAAGCTCGGCCAACCCATGGAACGGAACGCATCCTTGGTGGCACCTCTGTGGATCATCGATCCGCAAGAGGAAACAACTCTGCCTGCCGGTGTAGTCAAGTTCAATGGCCGCAGCACCGACAGTTCAAAGCCGGTCAGCTGGCAGATTCTGCAGGAGAATGGCAAGGGCGAAAAGAGCAGCCTGCTCACCGGGAGAACGCAAGCAACCGGTGCGCCTGGTCAATACGGAGCCTTCACCTTCAGTGCCACACTGAAGGCCGGCAAATATGAGCTGCGGGTTTCACAAGTGGATGAGGCCGGCGCAACCATCGAAACGAGCACCGACACCCGCCTGTTCAACGTCGGTTAGCTGCGGGTTCGACGAGCTGCGGGGCGGCTACCAGCGGCCCAGGACGTCACTTGCAAGAACGACGGCGGCGGGTCCCGCCGTCGAGGACCTCAACACGTGGTGACCCAGAAGTGCCGTGACGGCACCGGCGTCACTGAGCCGCGTTACCTCTCTTGGTGAGATGCCACCCTCCGGTCCGACAATCAAGAGGACCTCGCGAGGGATCCCATCATCTCCAGTCCGGACCGCAACCGACTCTTCAAGGACGGTCCGCAGGGGGTTCTTGGCGTCTTCATGCAGGATGATGGCCACATCAGCGGCCGCGACGGCCTTCGCCAAAGCGGCAGTGTCCATCATGGACCGTACCTCAGGAATCCAAGCACGCCGCGCCTGCTTGGCTGCCGCCGTGACCACGGACTGCCACTTCGCGTGCGCCTTGGCGGCCCGTTCGCCTTTCCAACGCACGATCGCCCGCTCGGACTGCCACGGAATGACGGCGTCTATTCCGAGTTCCGTGGCAGTCTCGATGGCGAGTTCGTCCCGATCGCCCTTGGCAAGTGCCTGAACCAGCACCAGCCGGACCGCCGGCTGGTCCTCGAGGACTACCTCGGATGCCTTCACTGTGAGGGTGCTGGAACCGGCGTCAACCACGGCGCCAGTCAACCGCATGCCCGAACCGTCGGCTATGTCCACGGGCTCACCCACGGCCAGTCGCTTGACGGTGACGGCATGGCGCGCCTCAGCACCTTCCAACACAAATGTGGACCCGGGGATCAGCTGGTTAAGGCTTCCCGCCGGTGTAAAGAAAACCGGATTGCTCACCGCTACAGGTTACCGAGCTTGTCCCGAAGCTTCGCGAACATTCCGCCGCTTGCCACCAGCTTTCCCTCGGTAAACTGCTCGCCGCGCAGCTTGGCGAGCTGCTGCAGGAGTTCCTCCTGGGCGGGGTCGAGCTTGGTCGGGGTCTCCACGTGCAAGTGCACCTTGAGGTCGCCGCGTCCGTAACCCCGGAGGTGCGTAACACCCAAGCCGCGCAGGGTAATGACTTCGCCGGATTGGGTACCGGCCTTGACGTCGATGTCCTGCGCGCCGTCGAAGGTGTCCAGCTGCAGTTCGGTGCCAAGTGCCGCAGCGGTCATGGGCACACTTAGTGTTGCGTGGAGGTCGTCGCCTTCACGCATGAACATGGAGTCGTTGTTGACCCGGATCTCCACATAGAGATCGCCGGCGGGGCCTCCAGCGGGGCCCGCTTCACCCTGCCCGGACAGCTGGATGCGTGTACCAGTGGCGACACCGGCCGGAACCTTGATGGTGAGGGAACGACGACTGCGGATGCGGCCCTGTCCATTGCACTCGTTGCAGGGGTCCTTAATGACTGTGCCGAAGCCTTCACACGAACCGCAAGGGGCGGCAGTCATGACCTGGCCCAGGATGGAACGGACTGCCCGTTGGACCTGGCCGCTGCCACCGCAGATGTCGCAGCGTTCCGGGTGGGTGCCCGGGCGGCAGCAACTGCCATCGCACGTGGGGCAGATCACGGCGGTATCCACTTCAAGCTTCTTGTTGACGCCGAAGACGGCGTCCTTCAAATCGATGCGGACGCTGATGAGCGCGTCCTGGCCCCGCCGGACCCGGGAGGCCGGTCCGCCCTGACCGCCGCCACCAAAGAAGGTGTCGAAGATGTCCTGGAAGGCAAAACCCTGGCCGGCGTAGCCGCCACCGAAACCGTTGTCAGTGCCGTTTTCATTGCCCGTGGCATCATAGACCCGGCGCTTTTGGGGATCGGACAACACCTCGTAGGCGTGGGTCACGGCCTTGAACTGTTCCGCGACATCTTCACCGGGGTTTACGTCGGGGTGCAGTTTCCGCGCCAACTTGCGGTACGCCTTTTTGATCTCTTCCCCGGTGGCTTCCGGCGAGACTCCCAAAACGTCATAGTGGCTGCTCAAAGTCGGTATCTCTTCCTTGTTGTACTACGGATGTTTCCTCGGACCGGTGTTTAGCCGCCGAGAATGCGGGAAAGGTAACGGGCCACGGCTCGTACTGCTGCCATGGTGGTGGGATAGTCCATGCGTGTGGGACCAAGAATCCCCACCTTGGCACCGGAGCCATAGCCCGTAGCTACGACGGAGGCCTCCGCCAAGCCATCGTAGGGATTCTCGCGTCCAATGCTCACGGTAACGCCGCGGGGATCATCCCCCATGTCAGATAACAACCGGAGCATGACAACTTGTTCCTCGAGTGCCTCCAGCACAGGGCCTATGCTCAGGGGGAAGTCAACGTTGGAGCGGGCCAGGTTTGCCGTTCCAGCCATCAGGATGCGCTCTTCGCGGCTGGTGTCGCTCAACGATTGAAGCCCCTGGGCCAACGTCTGCGCCAGACTGCGCAGTTCCGGCGGACACAGCGCAACGACAGAAGGAAGCACTTGAGGCAAAAGCGCCAGCTGTGTGCCGGCAATGTTGCCCAGGAACCGGGACCTCAGGAGCATCAGGGCCTCATTGCTCACATCGGACCCAGCGTCGATGACCTTCTGCCCCACGCTGCCGGTGTCCGCAATTAGGACCACGAGGACCTGTTGAGGGGCCAAGAGGACGAATTCCACGTGGCGAACAAGCGCGCGGTTCGAATGCGGGTACTGCACAACGGCCACCTGGTTGGTCAGCTGTGACAGAAGCCTTACGGTGCGCTCCAAGATGTCGTCGACATCATCGGGGCCCTCGAGCAAAGAATGGATGGCCCTGCGCTCGGCCGCTGAGAGCGGTTTGACCTGCGAAATGCGGTCAACGAAAAGGCGATAGCCCTTGTCAGTGGGGATTCGACCGGCACTGGTGTGAGGCGCCGCAATCAGGCCTTCCTCTTCCAAAACCGCCATGTCATTCCTGATGGTAGCGCTGGAAACGCCAAGATGATGCCGCTCCACGAGGGCCTTGGACCCGACAGGTTCCCTGGAATGCACGTAATCCTCAACGATGGCACGCAGCACTTCGAGCTTGCGCGGCTCACTCAATGCTCCACCTCCTGACGACTGCCATGGTTCTTCCGACCGGTCAACGCGGGATCCCGCTCAGACCTCCACACTTAGCACTCAACATGCCCAAGTGCTAACAAGTCTAGTATGAGCCACCCCGTTGTTAGCATTGAAACCTGCCGCGGGCGGCTTCGGCCCGCACCGTAAACCAGCACAAAGGTAGGAATCCCTTGGCTTTGAACAATTGGGGCCCGCAGGATCTGTCCGCTCCGGCCAAACAGAAGCTGCCGGAAGTAGCCGTGCAGCGGGGAATGGTCCTCGAGGACGTGCAGTCGGGCTGGGTGGGTGAAGTAACCCGCGTTGAGAAGTCGGGCGGAATGCACGTGGTCTCCTTGGAAGACCGGCGTGGAAAGACCAAATCGTTCCAGCTGGGCTTTGGCTTCCTGCTTGAAGGTCAGGCTATCCGCTTGATGCCTCCCGCCCCCCGCACCGCTGCATCCGCCGTTCCGTCCGGCCGGACGGCTTCAGGATCCGTGAGGGTGCAGGGGCAACGGGCACAGGTAGCCAAGGCCAGCCGCATTTGGGTGGAAGGAAAGCACGACGCCGAGCTCGTCGAGAAAGTTTGGGGAGACGACCTCCGGGTGGAGGGCATCGTGGTGGAGCCACTGCATGGCGTTGATGATCTGAAGTCCGCCATCGCCGATTTCAATCCCGGCTCAGGGCGCAGGCTTGGCATCCTCGTAGATCATCTAGTCCCCGGGTCCAAAGAGTCCCGCATCGCTGCCGACGCCATGACAGTGCCGGGGGCTGCGGGAAACGTCCTCATTGTTGGACACCCCTACGTGGATGTCTGGCAGGCGATCAGGCCCAAGGTCCTGGGCATTGAGGCCTGGCCCGCCGTACCCCGCGGGATCGATTGGAAGACCGGAATCCTCAGCGCGTTCGGCTGGCCCCATGAGACCCCTGAGGACATAGGCTTGGGCTGGCAACGCCTTCTGGGCGCAGTCCGCACCTATGCCGACCTTGAGCCATCGCTCTTGGGACGGGTGGAAGAAGTCATCGATTTTTTGACGGTTCCTTGAGGTGGAGTCCTTCAGGTATCAGCAACTACCGTGTCAACGGGGCGTTGGTCCCGGCAAGTGCGTCGGTGCCGGTATTCTGGGACAGCAACACCGCAGCATCTTTAAAGCAAAGGGAAGACAACGTGGCAGATAACGCTCCTGAAGAACCGGGCAGCGCCGCAGGCCGGCCCCAGTACCATGGCGCGCCTGCCAACGCACTCCCGTTGACAGCCAGCGAGGACAGGCAATGGGCTACTCTGGCCCACTTTGGCGGCATCCTGGGATGCCTGCCGTCCCTTCTGATTTACCTGATTTTCCGGGATCGTGGACCGTTCACCGCACAGGAATCCAAAGAAGCGCTGAACTTCACGCTGCCTCCCACCATCGCAGCAGTTCTGGCCAACATTTTGGTCCTTCTTCCTGTGGTCGGCAACATCTTCGCCGTCATCGCCACCGCGATCTGGGTTGCCCTGACGTGTTTCTCCGTCTCGGCGGGCATCAGGGTAAACCACGGGCAGCCTCACCGTTACAAGGTCAACCTGCGCTGGATTAAGTAGCTCACCTCCGCTCGTCCAGGACTGCTTGCTCCGACGGGCATGAGCCCGCGGGTCAGTCGGGCAGGATCCTTCGAACTACGGCGTCAGCCAGGAGACGACCCTTCAGCGTAAGGACCAAACGGCCCTTGAACGCCTGAACAGGGTCCACCAATTCGTCGGCAATAAGCCCGGCCATCGCGTGCCGTCCGATCGCGTCCAAGGCATCTACGGACAACCCTGTGCCGAGCCGTGCCTCCAGCATAATGCGTTCGACTTCCCGGGTATCGGCATCGAGGGTTTCCCGCCCGGCAGCCGGAGAGCTAGCGCTCCCGAGCCTCGAGGCGTACGCCGTGGGGTGCTTGACGTTCCACCACCGGACACCCCCCACGTGGGAGTGGGCGCCTGGACCGATACCCCACCAGTCATCTCCCCGCCAGTAGGCAAGATTGTGCCGGCAAGCCTGGTCCGGCGTCCGCGACCAGTTGCTGACCTCGTACCAGTGCAAGCCCGCTTCGGAGATCATTTTGTCGGCAAGCTCGTATTTGGAGGCGTGGTCGTCGTCATCAATCCCAGGCACCTCGCCCCGGCGTATCTGGGCGGCCAGCTTAGTGCCATCCTCAACGATCAGAGCGTAGGCACTGATGTGGTCCGGCTGGTACGACAAAGCGGTTTCGAGTGACAGCTGCCAGTCACCCATGGACTCTCCAGGGGTGCCGTAGATAAGGTCCAGGCTCACGGAGAGGCCGGCTTCCCGCGCCCACTGCACAACAAGAGGCACCCGGCTCGGTGTGTGGGTGCGGTCCAGGACCTTGAGCACGTGGGGTACGGCTGACTGCATGCCGAAGGAGACCCTGGTGAAACCTGCGTCGGCCAGAAGCTTCAGGGATTCAGGAGTTACTGAATCCGGGTTGGCTTCGGTAGTTACCTCGGCGCCGGGTTCCAGCCCCCAATGGCCGATGGCGGCCCTAAGGATCCGGGCCAGGTCCTCTGCCGGGAGAAGGGTAGGCGTGCCACCCCCAAAGAAAACAGTACTGAGGGGACGACGGGGTAACCCCGAGGCGTCCAGTGCCAGAGAGGCGAAGTCCAGTTCAGAGACCGCCGTAGCGGCGTACGCGTCCTGGGAGGCGCCGCCACCGAGTTCGGTGGCAGTGTAAGTGTTGAAATCACAGTAGCCACAGCGCACGGCGCAGAACGGTATGTGGACATAGAGCCCGAACTTGCGGTGCTCGACGCCGGCCAACACCTGCGGAGGCAAGATGCCATCCGCAGGTGCCGGGTCGCCCAAAGGGAGGACGCTGGGCATTTACTTCTTGGCCTTGTCCTTGGACTCATCGGTGGTCAGGGCTGCGATGAATGCCTCCTGGGGCACCTCCACGCGACCGACCATCTTCATGCGCTTCTTGCCCTCTTTCTGCTTCTCGAGCAGCTTGCGCTTACGGGTGATGTCACCGCCGTAGCACTTGGCAAGAACATCCTTACGGATCGCTCGGATGCTCTCGCGGGCAATGATGCGGGATCCGATGGCGGCCTGGATGGGCACTTCGAATTGCTGCCTGGGAATCAGCTCACGGAGCTTGCCGGTCATCATCACGCCGTAGGCGTAGGCCTTATCGCGGTGGGTGATGGCGCTGAAGGCATCAACTTGTTCACCCTGCAGCAGGATGTCGACCTTGACCAGATCCGCCACCTGCTCGCCGTCAGCCTTCCAGTCCAGTGAGGCGTAACCGCGCGTCTTGGACTTCAGGAGGTCGAAGAAGTCGAAAACGATCTCCGCCAGCGGGATCCAGTAGCGGAGTTCAACGCGGTCCTCGGACAAATAGTCCATGCCTCGCATCTGGCCACGGCGGCTTTGGCACAGTTCCATGATGGAACCGACAAACTCGTTAGGAGCGAGGATGGTGGCGGACACCATGGGCTCCCGGACCTCGGAGATCTTACCGGTGGGGTATTCGCTCGGGTTGGTGACATGGATGACCTTCTTGTCCTCAAGCGTTACCTCATACTCCACGTTGGGTGCAGTGGAGATAAGGTCCAGGTTGTACTCGCGTTCGAGTCGATCACGCGTGATTTCGAGGTGCAGAAGGCCCAGGAATCCAACGCGGAAGCCGAAGCCCAGTGCAGCGGACGTCTCAGGCTCATAGACAAGCGCAGCGTCGTTAAGCATCAGCTTTTCAAGAGCGTCACGCAGGACCGGGTAGTCCGTACCGTCCAAGGGGTAAAGACCGGAGAAGACCATCGGCTTGGCGTCAGCGTAACCGCTCAGCGACTCCGACGCGGGCTTGGCGAGGTTGGTGACAGTATCGCCCACCTTGGACTGACGGACGTCCTTTACACCGGTAATCAGGTATCCCACTTCCCCCACACCCAGGCCTTTGGAAGGTGTGGGCTCCGGGGAGCTGACACCAATTTCCAGGAGTTCGTGAGTAGCCCGGGTGGACATCATCTGGATGCGTTCGCGGGGATGCAGCATGCCGTCCACCACTCGGACGTAGGTAATGACGCCGCGGTAAGTGTCATACACAGAATCGAAGATCATGGCACGGGCCGGAGCATTGGGATCGCCCACGGGGCCGGGGAGGTCGCGGACGATTTTATCCAGCAGCGCCTCTACGCCTACGCCGGTTTTGCCGGAAACCTTGAGGACGTCCTCAGGGTCACCACCGATGAGGTTGGCAAGCTCCGCCGCGTACTTCTCAGGCTGGGCGGCCGGGAGGTCGATCTTGTTCAGCACGGGAATGATGGTGAGGTTGTTTTCCATCGCCAAGTAAAGGTTGGCAAGAGTCTGAGCCTCGATACCTTGGGCAGCATCCACCAGCAGCACTGCACCTTCACAGGCCGCCAAGGAGCGGGAGACCTCGTAGGTGAAGTCAACGTGGCCGGGTGTATCGATCATGTTGAGCGCATAGCTCTGGCCATCGAGTTCCCACGGCATGCGGACAGCCTGGGACTTGATGGTGATGCCGCGCTCACGTTCGATATCCATACGGTCCAGATACTGGGCCTTCATGTCGCGTTGCTGAACGACGCCGGTGTACTGCAGCATGCGGTCGGCCAGGGTGGACTTACCGTGGTCGATGTGGGCAATAATGCAGAAGTTCCGGATGATGGCCGGATCTGTTGCGGCGGGCACCGGTGCGGTGCGGGCCATGGGAGACACGCAGGATCCTTACTGTCGACACTCGCACGGCAATTCCTGCAACTGGGCAAAGGCCAGCCGGAACACGCCGCGCATCTGATCCTCTAGTCTCCCATGAACCGGCGCTTCGCCGTACATTGCGTGCCCGGCTTCAGCCGTAGACGGTTGTAGCGTTGTCACATGGCTTTCGACTTGCGCCCCTTGGGCAAACTCCTGCTGCGATCACTCAAGGCTCTGGGAGGCAGCACCACCAAAGCCGGCACCCCCTCCGGCGCCACCGGTCAAGGTCCCTCCAGCCAGCGAAGCCGGCGGACCGCCGTCGAGCGTCAACCGGGTCCCTACCCCGGCGACTTTCGCGGTTCGGTCAGGGTCAGCTACTCCCCCAAGCCCGATGGCCAACCGGATCCTGGTGAGATCGTGTGGAGCTGGGTCCCGTACGAAGAAGACCACACTAAAGGAAAAGACCGCCCCGTACTCCTCATTGGGCGGGACGGGCAGTGGCTTCTAGGGCTCATGCTGACCTCCAAGGACCACGACAACGGCAACAGGGCCGGAAACTACGTTGATATCGGTGCAGGTTCCTGGGATCGGCAAGGCAGGCCAAGTGAGATCAACGTGGGCCGCATCGTTCGCCTGGATCCTGAGGCCATCCGGCGCGAAGGCGCCGTCCTGGAAAGAGCTCAATTCCACGAGGTAGTCCGCGCCCTTCAAGAGCGGCATTAGCTGCACTGAGACCAGGAGTCGGCGCGAGTCCCGACTTTCTGCTATCCTTTATAGCTGTGTGTCCGTGCAGGTCGACGGCCACACATGGTTGGCTGCCATAGGCATCCCCACGCCGCTCAGTCGATGGCCAACCTGAAAACCCTCTAGACCATTTCCGCATTAAAAAGAGAGTTCATACGTGGCTAATATCAAGTCCCAGAAGAAGCGCATCCTCACCAACGAGAAGGCTCGCCTGCGTAACAACGCCGTCAAGTCTGAGCTGAAGACGGCCATCCGCGCCGTCAACACCGCCGTTGAGTCTGCTGACAAGGATGCTGCTGGAACTGCACTTGTTGCTGCCAGCCGCAAGCTGGACAAGGCTGTCAGCAAGGGCGTTATTCACAAGAACAACGCTGCAAACCGCAAGTCGGCGATCTCCAAGAAGGTCAACGCACTCTAAGGTTTTTCCAGTTCGACTGAGCTGATCAAAAGGCCGGCGCCCAGTGGGTGCCGGCCTTTGGGTTTAACCGCCCTTTGGGTTTAACCGGCCTTTGAGTTATGCAGACCAGTCAGCACCGACGCGCACAGGCCGCGGCCGACATCAGCGGCGACTGGCCGAGGTGGCAATTACCGTGACCGCGTGCTCAACTGCGTAGACAGGGTCCCGTGACTCGCCTTTCACTTGGGCATCGGCTTCTGCAATGACTTGGATGGAGCGGATCAAGCCTTCAGGGGTCCAGCGCCTGACATCCCGCTGCGCCTGCTCCACAAGCCACGGCTGCATTCCCAGATTCCTGGCAATGGTGGCCGGCGAACCATTGGCGCCGGCAACTTTGGCCAAGGTCCGCAGTTTGGCAGCAAGAGCCGCTACCAAGGGAACCGGATCAACACCGGTGGCCAGGGCGTGCCGCAGGGTGGATAAGGCCACCGGCCCGTTGCCGGCCATGGCGGCATCGGCAACTTTGAAGGCCGTGGCTTCCACCCTGCCACCGTAGTAGCGTTCCACGGTTTCGGCCGTGACAGCAGTGGTGGCATCGGCAATGAGCTGGCTGCAGGCAGCAGCAAGCTCGGACAGATTGGCACCCACCGCGTTCACCAATGCCTGGACAGCTTCGCCCTCTATGCGTCGTCCGCCAGCCCTGAACTCCGAGACGACAAACGCGGTCTTGTCAGAGTCCTTCTTAAGCGGTTGACAGTCAATGACGGGCCAGCCGGCGGACTTCACGGCGTCGAGGAGCTTCTTGCCCCGGACTCCCCCGGCGTGGCGAAGGACGAGGACTACGTCCGGGTCCGGATGCCGGAGGTAGGCCAATCCGTCGGCCAGAAAGGCGTCGTTCATTGCCTCAAGGCCCTCAACCTCAATGAGCTTTCCCTCGCCGAAGAGGGACGGCGTCACGGTCATGGCCAAGGATCCGGACTCGTATGAGCCCGCGTTCAGCCGACTGAGCTCAACCTCCGGGTTAGCACTTCGCACGTGGCTACGGATGCCGTCCATTGCGCGGATCCCCAGATACTCTTCCGGGCCCACGATCAGGACTACGGCAGCCGGCGCGGCATCCCGCCAGCTGACGGTGTTTGCCGCGACGCTCTTGGCCCGGGTGTTTTGGGCAGCAGCCACTGGTAGTTCCTTCCGGACGGTTTATTGCAGGATTCAAGTCTGCCATGTTTACCCCTGGCACCGCGCTCCAGCGTCAGCATCACCGCGCGGTGCAGCATCCTGACGTGATACATGACTCCTGTCGGGTGCAGCATCATCCAGAACACCGCTACTGATAAAACTGAAAGAGCCACCATGGCAATGACTCCGGCCGGGCCCTCGGCCCACGGCAGTGCCGCCCCGGGCAAATGGGCGAAGAACCGCGCTATCCCGGCCACCGCTCCCGCGCAGACTCCAGCCACAGCGACGGGCACCACCGCCAACCACGGAAAAAGGGTGGCAATTGGAACGGCAATGGTTCCAAAGATGGTTACCGGCGCTATCAACGGACCAGCCACTACGTTGGTGATCAGGGCATAGGGTGTGAACTGCGGCTGGAGGGCCGCGAGGACCGGACCGCACAGCACTTGCGCGGAGAGCGGTACCGCAATACCCGCGGCCAGCCAGCGCGGCACCACGGAAGGAATCCACGAGGCAATTCGGGCGGCCAGCAAGACGATACCCAGAGTTGCCAGAACAGAGAGCAGGAACCCGACGTTTAACGCCATGCTCGGATCCAGCAGCAGCAGGGTGATGGTGGCCACGCAAAGGAAGGTCAGGGATCGCCCCCTCAAGCCCCCCACCATGGCTGCCAGGCCTACGCTCCCCATGACGGAAGCTCGTAGAACGCTCGGCTCCGGACCTACCAGGACAACAAAAGCCATCAGTCCGCACACAGCAATAGCGCCGGCTACCGGACGGCTTACCCTGAGGCATCTAGCCAACAGGATGAAGCCACCCAGCAGCAAACTGCAATTCGCCCCGCTGACGGCAGTGAGGTGCGTCATTCCTGTTGTCTTCATATCTGCCTCTAGACTCTCCGGGAGCGCACTGGTATCCCCGGTGACCATTCCGGGCATCAGACCGGCCGGGTCCGAAGGCAACCATGCAGAGGCCGCGACGAATTGTCTTCTTGCCTCGGCGGCGGACTGGCGGACATCAAAGCCAGAAGCGATGACAACGGGTGCGGATGATGCGGACAAGAGGGCCGCCTGCTCTTGTCCCTCCCGCACAGCCTTCAATGTTCCTGAGGTTCTGACGATCTGCCCGGGCTGTACGTCTTGCCAGCCACTTCCGCCGACCACCATCACGTCCGCAGAGCCTTGTGTCACAGAACCCTTGGACGTGACCTTGACCAAACCCGCGGCCACCGACCACCGGTTTCCACCTGAATGGCCCGGCGCAGACACCTCCGCAGGAACTCCGGTGATTCGAACTTCAAGGAGGACACCGTTTCCTTCCGCCACAGCTTTAGCCAACGGCCCACCTTCTTGCGTGTTGGCGGTGACAGCACAACTAACAGCCACGGCTGCACCCAGGACGGATGCCACGGCCAGGGTTGCAGAAATTGTTCTTGCCCGTGGCACTGCCCGCCGGTGCCGCCATGTCCTGAGCAGCAGCAATACCACCACCAGCGCCAAGACTCCCGCCAGTGCTGCGGACCATGCTGCAGCGATGAGGGATCCTGCGCAAGCGATGGACCAGGTGACCAGCACGGCAGGGACCAGTCTCAAATCCGCGCGCTTTGATGAACCAGAGCCGCCTCGAGTCCGGGCGACCCCGGCCACCCCCGCTGACTCAGCCACCCTGCACCGTCACAAGTTCTTTGAGGGACTCCATGAGTTTGGGTCCAATGCCGTCAACGGCGTCAAGTTCATCTACAGAAGCGAAGGGGCCATGCTCTTTCCGCCAGTCAATGATTCCTTGCGCAGTCACGGGCCCCACTCTGGGTAGGGTGCCCAGTTCCTCCAACGATGCAGTGTTGATGTTGACCTTGGCCCCCTTTGCCGAAGGGGCGGCCGTTCCACCGGGGCTGAGGGAACCGCCGGCAAGTGGAGAAGGTGCGGATTGCATCTCGCCGATCAGCGGCACATGAACTTTGACGCCGTCACTTAGCTCCTCAGCAAGGTTGAGACCATTGAGTTCCGCGTTGAGTACAGCACCCCCGGCGGCTTCTATTGCCTGAAAGACCCTGCTGCCTTGCGGCAATGACACGATTCCGGGCTTATGTACCGCACCGGCCACGTGTACGACCACGCTCCCGGAGGCAGCCGCTTGCGGTGACTCCGATGACTCCGGCACAGCAGGTCCGGAAGAAAACGTGGGACTCAGGGGTTCGGAACTGGACTGTCCCACAGCAGACTGCCATAAGTGCCAGGCGATAAAGCCAACTCCTACGATGGCCAGGAGGACAGCAACCGGCCACGGGGTCCGCCACCGGGTGCGTGCGTGATGCACGCGGCTTTCAGGGTTTGAATCATCAAAGGCCTGCCCGGAGTCCTGGGGCAACTGCAGCAGCGGAAGGGTTTGGGTATCCGTACCCAAGCGTGATGCGTAACGCTGACGGGCTGCCTGCATGGCGGCATCTGGGGAGGCATCCCGGTTCCGGCGTGGCATCTTTCGAGCCTATGGCTCGTACTGCGGGAACGATGGGGGTGAGGTGCCTTATGTGGATAAGAGAGCTCAAGGATCAGTCCGTTGGCGTGCTGCTCTCCCCAACGATGACCGCGAGCACGCCCAGTCCTGCATGTGCTGCCAACACGGCCGGGAGAGCGCTGATTTGGGGCGCCGGGCACTCCGGGCATTTCTCGTTCAAGCGGGCCGCCAAAGCTTCGGCTTCCAGTTGATTACCAAAATGGTGAACCGCCAACCTTTGCTGGCCGACCGGCCTGGAGGCCACGTCGGCGGCAACAATCTCCTCAAGGCGAGCTATGGCGCGCACAGCGGAACGGACCTTTTCCAGCGGGACGATCCTTCCGTCGTCCACCGCCAGTATGGGCTTTATAGCCAGGACGGTACCGAACAGGGATGCTGCCGCACCGATCCGGCCACCCCGCCTCAGTTGCTCGAGGCTGGGCACGTAAAAATAGACCTTCGTGCGCTCCATGCGCTTTTCCGCGAAACCGCGGACTTCGGCCGCCCCCTGACCATCGGCTGCCGCTACGACGGCACTCTGCACGCCCATTCCCTGGGCCATTCCCACCGTGCGCGAATCCACTATTTCGACCGGAATGGTGACCCTCGCAGCGGCCAGCCTTGCGGCATCGGCGGTTCCGGAGAGTTCGGAAGAAATATGGATGGACACCACGGATTCGAAACCCCGGCGTTGCGCAGCGAGGTACGCCTGCTCAAACTGCCCGGGCGATGGCCGTGACGTTTTCACCGAGGCGCCTGACGCGAGAGCCAGCGACAGGGTTTGGGTGATGTCGTCTTCGCCCTCACCGTAGATTTCGGTCCCTACCATCACTGGCATGGGAACAACGGCGAGGCGCCCATCGGCCGTGAAGGCGGACACCCAGTCCGGCGGCAGGGCAGCCGCGGAATCAGTAACGATTGCGGTTTTGACGACGGCGGCCAACGGCACGTCCGCCACAGTAACCGGCGCCGTGGGCTGGCGAAGACGCGCCACTCTTTCCTTGAGCCAAATCCATGCGGGTGGTTCTCGCTCAGGCACGCGACCTCCAAAGATGATGGCCGGCCGCCGGCAGTCTGCCGGCGGCCGCACTATCCCTGCTAGGCAGGAACGATGTTCACCAGTTTAGGTGCCCGCACGATGACGGTGCGGATACCGCGGCCGTCCAAGGCGCGCTGGACGTTGTCCGAGGCCAGGGCGAGCTCACGCAGTTCGCCCTCGGTGATGTCCGGCGAAACGTCCAAGCGGTCACGAACCTTACCCTGGACCTGGACCACAGCTGTGACGGTGTCCTGCACCAGCAGTGCGTCGTCGTGCTTCGGCCAGCCTGCATTTGCTACTGAAGCCGGGTGACCGAGGGTGTTCCACAGGTCTTCAGCGGTGTAGGGCGCGAAGAGGCTCAGGATCACTGCAACGGCTTCCACCGCTTCACGAACGGCCGGGTCAGCGGCACCTGCACCCGAGTCGATGGTTTTACGGGTTGCGTTGACCAACTCCATCAGGCGGGCAACCACCACATTGAACTTGTTGTTGTCCAACAGTTCGGCGGCGTCGGCGATGGTTTTGTGCGTGACCGTGCGCAGGGCCCGGTCACCGGTGGCAGGATCGACACCGGGTTCGCTGCTGACGTCCTGGCCAAGGCGCCAGGCACGGGCGAGGAACTTGGCCGAACCCGACGGCGAAACGTCGGCCCAGTCGACGTCGTCCTCCGGCGGGGAGGCAAAGACCATGGTGAGACGGACGGCGTCCACGCCGAACTTGTCCAACTGCTCGCCCAAATCCACACCGTTGCCGAGGGATTTGCTCATGGCCTTGCCACCGTTGAGTACCTGCCCCTGGTTGAGCAGTGCTGAGAACGGTTCGTTGGCTTCAATCAGGCCAATGTCTTTGATGACCTTGGTGAAGAAGCGCGCGTAGAGCAGGTGCAGGATGGCGTGCTCCACACCGCCCACATACTGTCCTACCGGCATCCAGTTGTTGATCTTTTCGGGATCAAACGGGCCCTCGGTGTAGTCGGGTGACACGAACCGCAGGAAGTACCAGGACGAGTCCACAAACGTGTCCATGGTGTCGGTGTCCCGCTGCGCAGCTCGTCCGCAGTTGGGGCATTCAACGTTGACCCACTCGACGGCGGCGGCCAGCGGCGAAGTTCCCTTGGGCGACAACGCCTCACCGCGCAAATTGTCCGGCAACCTGACTGGGAGCTGGTCATCGGGCACAGGGACTTCGCCACATTCACCGCAGTGGATGATGGGGATGGGAGTACCCCAGAAGCGTTGACGGCTCAGCAGCCAGTCACGCAGCCGGAAGTTGACGAACTTCTCGCCGGTTCCAAGCTTCTCAAGGATCTCAATCGCTGCGGGGATGCCTTCAGACTTGGTGAGCCCGTCCAGTTCGCCGGAGTTCTTGAGCGTGCCTTCGCCAGCAGTGGCAACGCCCGTCTCCGCCGGATCTTCGGCGCCGGTGTCCAGGACAGCGCGGACGGGAAGTCCGAAAGTCCTGGCAAAGTCGAGGTCACGCTGGTCGTGCGCCGGCACGGCCATGATGGCACCAGTGCCGTAGTCCGCCAGGACGTAGTCAGCGGCCCACACCGGCAGCTTTTCGCCGTTGAGGGGGTTGATGGCGTAGCGGCCGGTGAAGACGCCGGTCTTCTCGCGCTCGGTGGACTGGCGCTCGATTTCCGAGAGCGCCTTGACCTTTTCGCGGTAGGCCATGAGTTCATCATGTTGTTCCGGGGTTACCAGGTCCAGCGCCAAGTGTGCATCTGCTGCAACCACGAAGAACGTTGCACCGTAGAGGGTGTCCGGCCGCGTGGTGAACACGGTGACTTCGCGCTCGGCACGGTCTTGCGTGGCTTCGATGACGAAGCGCACGTGGGCGCCCTCGGAGCGGCCGATCCAGTTGCGCTGCATGGCCAGAACGCGCTCGGGCCAGTGGCCTTGGAGCTGGTCCATGTCCTCGAGCAGACGGTCGGCGTAGTCGGTGATCTTGAAGTACCACTGGTTCAGGGACTTTTTGGTGACAGCAGTTCCGCAGCGCTCACAAGCCCCATTGACTACTTGCTCGTTAGCCAGGACGGTGAGGTCCTTGGGGCACCAGTTGACGGGCGAGTCCTTGCGGTAGGCCAGGCCACGCTCGTAGAAGCGCTTGAACAGCCACTGCGTCCACCGGTAGTACTCGGGGTCCGATGTGTGGATGCGGCGGGACCAGTCGGCAGAGATGGCGTAGCGCTTGAACGAGGCCGCCTGGGTGTCGATATTGGCGTACGTCCACTCGCTGGGGTGGGCGTTTCGTTTGATCGCAGCGTTCTCCGCGGGCAGACCGAACGAGTCCCATCCGATGGGGTGCAGAACGTCGAAGCCCTTCTGGCGCAGGTAACGCGCAACGACGTCACCCATTGCGAACGCTTCGGCGTGGCCCATGTGGAGGTCGCCGGAGGGGTAGGGGAACATGTCCAACACGTAGCGGCGTTCCCGCGAACCGTCGTCGGCAGGCGTGAAGACTTTGAGGTCCTCCCATACCTGCGGCCATTTGGCTTCCATCGCAGCGAAGCTGTAGACGCCCTCTTCGGGCGCTTCGGCTGCGGCTGTTGGTGCTGTTCCGGTTGTCTCCGGCTGAACGCTCACTGCTGCCCTCTTCTGTTCTTCGATGGCGGTTCTGACTCCTGCTCTGGCACCGGAATGTCCCGGACACACAAAAGCCCCTCAACAATGGAGGGGCGGCCGCACGGCTATGTATTGCCGGGCGGCTAGCTAAGCAGAAGGATCGCACGCATAGATCTACAATAGCGCACGATTAAACTCCCAGTTCGCATCGAGCGGCTTACAGAGCTGATGGTTGAGTTGACGGCAGCCGCGCCTCGCCCGGGTGTGGTGGGCACCGCGAAGCGGGCGGGGCAGGCGCGGCTGCCGTCAACGTCAGGTCAGACTACTTAACGTCCTCGTCGACCCAGTCCATGGACTTTGTCACGGCCTTCTTCCAGAGCCGCAGCTGACGCTCCTGCTCTTCTGCCGGCAGCTGCGGCTCCCAGCGCTTGTCTTCGTTCCAGTTGGCGCTGAGCTCGCCCAGGTCTTTCCAGAATCCGACGGCCAGGCCGGCCGCGTACGCAGCACCGAGGGCCGTTGTTTCAACAACCTTCGGACGGACCACCGGCACGCCCAGGATGTCTGCCTGGAACTGCATGAGTGCCTCGTTGGCGACCATGCCGCCGTCGACCTTCAGCTCGGTGAGCGGAACTCCCGAGTCTGCGTTGACGGCGTCGAGGACCTCGCGGGTCTGGAAGGCGGTGGCCTCCAGTGCCGCACGGGCGATGTGGCCCTTGTTGGCGAAACGCGTGAGGCCCACGATGGCGCCGCGTGCGTCTGCCCGCCAGTAGGGTGCGAACAGGCCTGAGAAGGCCGGGACGATGTAAACGCCGCCGTTGTCCTTTACCCCGGCAGCGAGTTCCTCCACCTCAGGGGCGGAGCTGATCATGCCGAGGTTGTCGCGGAGCCACTGGATCAGGGACCCGGTGACGGCGATGGAGCCTTCAAGCGCGTAGTGCGGCTTGGCGTCGCCCAGCTTGTATCCGAGGGTGGTGAGGAGGCCGTTCTTGGAGTGAACGATTTCCTCGCCGGTGTTGAAGATCAGGAAACAGCCGGTGCCGTAGGTGTTTTTGGCTTCGCCGGGCTGGAACGCGGCCTGGCCAAAAGTTGCCGCCTGCTGGTCACCGAGGATGCCTGCTACAGGCGTTTCCCGGAGCAGTTGCGAGGTGTGGACGTGGCCGTAGACCTCGGAGGAGGACTTGATGGCGGGCATCATGGACGCCGGTACACCGAAGATGTCCAGGATTTCCTGGTCCCATTGCAGGGTCTCGAGATCCATGAACAGGGTGCGGGAGGCGTTGGTGACATCGGTGACGTGTACACCGCCGTCGACGCCGCCGGTCAGGTTCCACAGAACCCAGGCATCGGTGTTGCCGAAGAGAAGGTCGCCGGCCTCGGCGCGCTCCCGGGCACCGTCCACGTTGTCCAGGATCCACTTGATCTTGGTACCGGAGAAGTAGGTGGCCAAGGGCAGCCCGACCTTCTGTTTGAAGCGTTCCACTCCCCCGTCCTGTGCCAGTTCGTCGACGATGGGCTGCGTGCGGGTGTCCTGCCAGACGATGGCGTTGTAGACGGCCTCGCCGGTGTTCTTGTCCCAGACGACAGCGGTTTCGCGCTGGTTGGTGATGCCGACGGCGGCGATGTCGTGCCGGGTCAGGTTCGCCTTGGACAGGGCGGCAGCAATTACTTCGCGGGTGTTGTTCCAGATCTCGGCGGGGTTGTGCTCCACCCAGCCGGCCTGGGGGAAGATCTGCTCGTGCTCCATCTGGCCGGTGGAGACGATGTTGCCCGCGTGGTCGAAGACGATGGCGCGGGAGCTGGTGGTGCCTTGGTCGATGGCGATGACGTATTGATTCATGGTGACGTCCTTGTCTTTTGTTGTTGGTGCTCAGGTGGTGATTTACGACGTGCGGATGGGTGTTGCGAGTGTTTGCAGTATTAGCCGGCGAGTGCAGGCATGATGTCGGGAACCCACAAGGCCACGAGCCCTGCGAGGGCGCCACCAACCAGCGGTCCGACCACCGGGATCCAGGAGTAGGCCCAGTCGCTGCTGCCCTTGCCCTTGATGGGGAGGAGGGCGTGGGCGATGCGGGGGCCGAGGTCACGTGCAGGGTTAATGGCGTAGCCGGTGGGACCACCGAGGGAAACGCCGATACCGACAACAAGCAGTGCAACGGCAAGCGGGCCGAGGCCGGAGGGTGTGCCGCCGAAGGTCAGGATGACGAAGACCAGGACGAACGTGCCGATGATTTCTGTGATGAGGTTCCACGGGGTGGAACGGATGGCCGGACCGGTGGAGAAGGTGCCCAGCTTGTTCGCAGCGAGGGGTTCTTCATCGAAGTGCTGCTTGTAAGCGAGCCAGCAGACAACTGCGCCCAGGAAAGCGCCCAGTAGTTCAGCACCGAAGTACGTCAGGGTGGACGCGAAATCCACGGGCACACCGGGGGCGTACTCTGCTTTTTGATTGACCAGCAGGCCCAGGGTGACAGCCGGGTTAAGGTGCGCACCGGACTTTGCAGCCACGAAAACGCCCGCGAAGACCGCAATACCCCAGCCCCACGTCACCATCAAGAATCCACCGTTGTTGCCCTTGGTGCCTTTGAGCGCAACGTTTGCCACGACGCCACAACCCAGCAGGGTCAGCATCATGGTTCCGAATACTTCGGAAAGGAAAACAATTCCAAGAGACATCTTTGACTCCTCATTTTTCTGTTGTCAGCCTCCTCGCGGGTGAAGAGGCTGTTGGGACGGTTCCGTTGTCTCCGGAACCGTCCCGGTGTGGTGGTCCCCTGGCGGGACCACCTACCCCATTCCGTCCCTACCGCACGCTGGGACGGTCAAGCTGTTTTCCGCTGCTTGTGCTCAGGCTACGAGACTGTGCACGTCAACCTTGTGGAACCGCTGCAGTACTTCCTGGGCGTGGCGGATTTCCGCTTCACGGGTGGCTGCGTCCCAACCGAGCGGCTCGGCCAATGCTGCAGCGATCTCGTTGAGTAGCTCGCCGGTAACCAGCCCACGGAATGCCAGCGAGGTCCTGCGGATGAGGACATCCACCAGGTGCCCGATTTGCTCGTGTTCTGCCATGTAAGTCAGCTCCCGGACACTGAGCTCGCGCGTGGCACGCAGCAGCGTGTCCTGTCCCGCGTTCAGGTACTCGATAACTGCATCTGCCCGGGTTCCGTAGCGGGTCAGCAGGACAGCTACGCGGTCGGCGTCCAGGCCAGGACCCATGTGCTTTTTGATCCATTCCTGTTCGCCTTGTTCAGTGGCCGGGAAGCCGGCGCCGCCGCCGATGGCGAGCTTCGCCGTCGAGACTTTCCGTTCCATGCCCAGTTCGCGGAGGACGTCGTTGGTCATGTGTTCGGCCAGGGCGCGGAAGGTGGTCCACTTGCCGCCCACCAAGCTGAGGACGACGGCGGCCTTACCGCCCGGCGTTGTGACGGCGTCGCGGCCGGTGCGGACGCTGCGTTCGATGCGGTAGTCGCGTGAGACGAATCCCGGCTGGGTTTCGTCGTGGCGAGGCAACGGGCGGACGCCAGCGAAGCTGTAGACGATCTGTTCGCGTTCCACCTTGATGGTGGGGAACACGTGCCCGACGAGGTCGAAGAAGTAGTCGATTTCTTCTTCGGTGCACACTGCGTCTTCGGACATATCAGCGTCCACGTCCGTGGTACCTACCAGGACGCGGTCTCCCATGGGGTAGATGAGGACGATGCGGCCGTCGGTGTGCTCGAAGAAGATTTCCCGGCCGTTGCATGCTGCGAGCAGTTCCGGGTGGTCCAGGACGATGTGGGATCCCTTGGTGCCTCCCATGAACTTGCTGACGGCCCCCATGGATTGGTTGGTGAGGTCTACCCAGGCACCTGTGGTGTTGACGATGACGTCAGCCTGGAAGTCGAATTCCTTGCCGGTCAGTTCATCACGAAGCCGGGCTCCGTCCGAGCCCATGGACACGAGCGAGACGTAGTTGCTGGCGCGGGCGCTTCCTCCCGGCAGGCCCCCGCCGCGGCCTGCCTTTTCTCCGTCCTGCAGGACATCAAGGGTGAGGCGTTCCGGGTTGTGAACCGAGGCATCAAAGTAGGTAGCCGCGTACTTGATACCGGAGTGAAGCTTGGGAAGCTCGGCCAAGGCCCTGGTGCGGCCGCGGAACTGGTGGCGGGGTACGCTTCCGCCGTCGCGGGAGAAGAAGTCGTACATGCTCAGGCCAACCTTGATGAGGAACGCGCCGCGCTCCTTGGGCTTGCCCTGTTTGTGGGTGAGGAAGCGCATGGGTGCGGACAAGATGCCTGAGAACGTGCTGAAGATGGGGATGGTGGTCTGCAGTGGCTTCACGTAGTGCGGCGCAATCCGCAGGAGGCGGTTGCGCTCAACCACTGATTCCTGGACCAGGCGGAACTCGCCGTTTTCCAGGTAGCGGATGCCGCCGTGGATCATGTGCGAAGAAGCGCCGCTGGCACCTTGGCAGTAATCCCCGCGTTCAACAAGCGCCACGTCGACGCCTTGAAGGGCAAGATCGCGGAACGTTCCGACACCATTGATGCCACCGCCGATGATGAGTACCTTGGCCGAGGGCCGCTCCTGCAGTGCAACGACGGAGTCGCGCTGTGTGTGCTGTGAGGTACCGGAAATCTTGTTGTGTCCCAAAACTGCTCCCTTGGGCTTGGTTCGTGCGCCGCGCCACTCGCTGCTGCACCGTTCACCACTAATCTGGCGAAGGTGGAAAATGGAGTCAAGCTATTTGCACAAACGTGCAGGAAGGAAATGAGATGGCACGATCACGTCACTCGGATGCACTCCGGGCTGCACAGATGTATTACCTGCAGGACCTGACCATGGATGCTATTGCCCGCGAGCTCCGGACGTCCCGATCCACAGTGTCCAGACTGTTGTCCTCGGCGCGGGAAACCGGCTTGGTTCAGGTCCAGATTCGAAGCCCTTTTGATACCGGCCCGGAGCTGGAAAGCCAGATCCGGAACCAATACGGAGTGGACGTCCACGTGGTTCCGGTGCTGGATACTCTCAACGAAGCAGAGACCCTGGACCGCGTAGCCATGCAGGCTGCACGAACAATCGGACCCCTTGTGGACTCAAATGCCATCATCGGCGTCGCCTGGGGCGCAACACTGAGCGCGGTCAGCCGGCACCTAACCCGCAAGGTCACCCATGACAGCATCGTGGTTCAACTCAACGGCGCCGGAAACATGCAAACCACCGGCATTACCTATGCCAGCGACATCATGAGACGCTTCGGCAGCGCGTACGGTGCGCGCGTGGAGCAGTTCCCTGTTCCGGCCTTTTTTGATCATGCCTCCACCAAGACCGCCATGTGGAATGAGCGCAGCGTTCAACGCATCCTGGACTTGCAGGCCCGCATGAGCATCGCCATTTTCGGCGTCGGATCCGTTGATTCGGACTACCCCAGCCACGTGTACGCCGGTGGTTACCTCGATGAATACGATCTCACCATGCTGGCCGCAGACGACGTCGTTGGCGACGTGGCGACCGTCTTCTTCCGGAGCGATGGGTCATCGGACGGCATCACCTTGAATGCGAGGTCAACCGGTCCAAGCCATGAACA
Source organism: Paenarthrobacter sp. TYUT067 (assembly GCF_023656375.1). NCBI lineage: Bacteria > Bacillati > Actinomycetota > Actinomycetes > Micrococcales > Micrococcaceae > Paenarthrobacter > Paenarthrobacter sp. TYUT067. The sequence continues at coordinate 78,812 of NZ_JAMOIT010000019.1, read as the reverse complement.
GTTGCGCCAAGTCAGGCGCCGGATTTGCGTGGTCTCCGGGGCCTCCAAGATCAACGGACTCCAGGGAGCCCTGGCAGCAGGACTGGCAACTGACCTTATTCTGGACGAAGCCTCAGCCCGACGCCTGGTGAGTTTCAACAACCATTCCTGAAGCAATCGTGCAAGGAATGGGTAGAGTCGTTGCTATGAGATCCCCCACCAAGCTGACATCGAACAAGTTGGCACTCAACAACGGCGTACAGATGGACCGCATGGGATACGGACTCTACAAAGTTCCCGCCACAGACGCCGAGGCATTGGTTGCCACAGCCTTGGGCGAGGGCTACCGGAGATTCGATACAGCAGCGATGTACGGCAACGAAGTGGGGGTGGGCCGGGCGCTTGGCGGTGCGATCGGAGACGCCGCTGAAGCGAACAGAGGTACCGGAGGCTCCGGCGAATCCGTGCACGCACTTGCGCGCGAAGACGTCTTCGTCACCACCAAGGTATGGAACGATGACCACGGCTACGATGCCACGCTCCGGGCGTTCGATACCTCCATCTCCAACCTCGGGCTGGACTTTGTGGACCTCTATCTCATCCACTGGCCCTGTGCCGGGCGGGGACTGTTTGCAGAGACCTACAAAGCATTGGAGACCCTGTACCGGGAGGGCAAAGTGCGGGCGATCGGTGTTTCCAATTTCCAGCCCGGACACCTTGAAGAACTCATGCAGAAGGCAGAAGTTGTCCCCGCGGTCAACCAGATCGAGCTGCACCCTTGGCTGCAGCAAACCAGACTGCGGACCTTGCATGATCAGTTGGGAATCGCCACCGAGGCTTGGAGCCCCCTCGGCCGCGGGCAGGTCCTGGCTGACCCTGCCATTGTGTCGCTCGCCGATAAGTACGGAAGAACTCCGGCACAGGTCATTTTGCGTTGGCATCTGCAACTGGGGAACCTGGTCATCCCCAAGGCAAGCTCGGCAGGACGGATCAAGGAAAACTATGCTGTCTTTGATTTTGAACTGGACGCCGCGGACATGGACGGCATAGCCGCGCTCGAACGGCACCATCGGACCGGGTCCCACCCGGACAACGTGAACTAGGAACCAAGCAATGGACAATGTGGACACCGCGCACTCCCCCCAGGGTGCACAGGCCCCCAGTGAATTCTTCAGCAAATCCCTGGCGGGGCGGACGCGTGCCTCGGACGTTGAGGTGGACGGCAGCAACGTAGCGTACTGGACGTACGAGCCGGTCACTGTCTCTCCGATGACACGCACCATTCTGGTCATCCATGGCTTCCGGGGAGACCACCACGGGCTGTTGCGCGTCGCTGATCAACTTCCGGAAATGCGCATCATCATGCCGGACTTGCCTGCCTTCGGCAGCTCAGAACCTTTCGTTGAGGACGAACACAGCGTTGAACGCTACGGAAAGTTCATCTCCGGTTTCATGGCGGCGCTCGGCTTGGATCACAAAACTGTCCTGCTTGGGCACTCCTTCGGATCAATCGTCGCCAGCCATTTTGCCGCGGCGAATCCGGGAGCCGTCTACCCGCTGATCCTGATCAACCCAATCGCTGCGCCGGCATTGGAGGGTCCCAAGGGCCTCATGACAAAGCTTGCGGTGCTCTACTACCAGGCCTCCGCCAAACTTCCCCGCCCTCTGGGACTGGCGGTGCTGAGGAATCGGCTGATCGTTCGCATCATGAGCATCACCATGGCCAAAACCAACGACAAGAACCTGCGCCGTTTCATCCATGCCCAGCACGACGCCTACTTCAGTGCCTTCGCAGACAGAAAAAGCCTGCTCGAATCGTTCAAGGCTTCCGTCTCAGGCAACGTGGCCGAGGTCGCCGAACAGCTAACTCTTCCCGTGCTGCTGGTCGCCGGCGAGAAGGATGAAATAGCCACCCTTCCCAACCAGTACAAACTCATGAGACGCCTACCCGAGGCAAAGCTGGAAGTGATTCCCGGCGTCGGGCATTTAATCCACTATGAGACGCCGGTTCCGGCGGCAGAAGCAATCCGCACCTTTCTGGAGGAACATCCCGCGTGAAAATTGTCATCGATGCCCGCTTTACCCGAACGGACCACCACGATGGCATCAGCCGCTACGGTTCCAGCCTCATAGCCGCAACGTCCAAAATCGCCGACGTCACCATGCTGATCAGCGACAAACGCCAACTGGCCCTGCTGCCCGACGTTCCGTATGTGATGGTCAACAGCCCCTTGTCTCCTTTGGAGTTGTTCGTCGCGCGCAAGGTCAACCCCCTGGGCGCTGACGTGGTGGTGTGTCCCATGCAGACCATGGGCACCTTGGGCCGCCGGTACGGGCTGGTATTGACCCTCCACGACCTCATTTACTACGAGCACCCGACTCCCCCGGGCTTCCTGCCTGCCCCGGTGCGCCTGTTGTGGAGGTTCTACCACAAGGCCTTTTGGCCGCAGCGGCTCCTACTCAACCGCGCGGACATCGTAGCTACCATCAGCCGCACCACCGAGGCGCTCATGGCCAAGTACAGGCTGACAAAGCGGCCCGTGCGGATTGTGGGCAACGCACCCCAACCCGGTCAAAAGCCTCGCGCGCCTGAAGCCGGCGCGGACAAGTCCCTGCTCTACATGGGTTCTTTCATGCCGTACAAGAACGTGGAAACCATGATCCGGGGCATGTCCGGCCTGCACCAGTACACCCTTCACCTGCTGAGCAGGATCACTCCGCAGCGCAAGGCAGAATTGGAGGCGATGGTTCCCGAAGGAGCCAAGGTGGTATTCCACAACGGTGTCACTGATGGAGAGTACGACGAACTCCTGCTCAGGGCCACAGCGCTGATCAGCCTCTCACGCGCCGAGGGCTACGGCCTGCCGTTGGTGGAGGCCATGGCCCTGGGAACCCCTGTGATCGCAAGCGATATACCGATCTTCCGTGAGGTCGGCGGTGATGCCGTCAGCTACGTAGACCCGGAGTCACCCGTGGAGTTCGCGGCGGCTGTAACTGCGCTGGGCGAGGAATCTCTCTGGCAGGAACGCTCCCGCAGGTCCGCAGAGCGTGCGGCAGAGTTCAACTGGGACGAATCGGCGCGGCAGCTCCTTGCTGCAGCCGAGGAAGTGGTAGCCCTGCGTCAGAGGACGTCCACCCCGTCCAGGCGCAACTGAACGGGTCCTGAGGTCCGCTTGGCGGCGCTGGCTGCCTTCACAGCCCGCATGGCACGCGTGGTTTCCGCAGCATCTCCGTAGGGAATGAAGTAGAGCGTCCTGACGTCGGCATCAGCCTCAGCGCCTGATGATTGCCCGCCGGACAGTTGACCGCTGCCGGAGAACACTACGGGCGCAGGCCCGGCTTTCCGGAGTTTTGCTACGGAGGCCAGCCCGGCGTTGGACTCCAAAGCGTCGCTGAAATGCGCGACGTCGGCCCGTGCCCCGGTCACGGAAGCTACCCTGACTGCAGGCGGCAGCTGAAGTTCCTTCCGAAGCGCCAGTTCACGTGAGGCAAAGCCGGAGGCGTCCCACCGCAACAGTGCCCCCGTCGCCGCGGTGTCGTCAGCGGTGATGACTACGAGTCCACCTTGAGTGGCCGGCTTCACCAGGGAGGCGGCGTTGAACCATCGGCGAACCGTATCCTCTCCCGCCCGCAGGTTCTCCCGCCGAAGTAACGAGTTGCCGTCCAGCAACAGGGCGGCGGCGTAACCGTTGGGCGCAACAGGCTCAGCGCCCACCGTTGCGACCACCAGAGCTGGAGTATCCGGCACACTTGCCTTGACGTGCTCGCCTGAAGAGGTCACCACCGCTTTACCGGGAAAAGCCCGTCCCAGTTCCTCTGCCGTCCGCATCACGCCAGCTGCTCCCCGGCGTAGTCGTGTTCCACTACAGTGCGTGCACCGCCATTGCGGGGCCGGCGTGGAGCACCACCGGCATGCCGGCATGGCCGAGCTGCTTGATACGGCCAGCGGCCCCTGACAGGCATTGCAGCGGGCAAGTTCCCGGCACGTCTCGCATACCAACGACGGGGCGTATCCGGCGCGGGCCACTTGGACCAGGACAGGACCCCGCTCCAGGCCCTCCTTGGCCGCCCGCCACGCTGCGCCCGGCAAGCGCGCAATACGTGCCAGAGGATCACGTTCTTGTTCAAAACTGTCAGCGGTATTGAGAACTCTGGGTGCTGTGGCGCGGACAGTACGTCGCGGCGCTTCAAGGGGCACCGCCCACTGCATCTCAACAAGGCGCTGGAGCTCGGTGCTTCGGTTGTGGGAGGCCATGAGGCATGCGGCGTTCTCCTGCTCGGCACGCAACAGCAGGACTTCCCTGGTGTGCGCATATGGTGCCCGTTGCTCGATGTGGAGGTCGTCGCCGTCGTCCCAACACACCACCAGACCCAGATCGCGAACAGGAGCATAGGCCGCCGAACGGGTACCAATGGCCACTCCCGCTGTCCCGCTCAGTAGCCGCAGAAAGTTCCTATAGCGGGGAGTTTGCCCGTCGTCCGCCGTCAGCCGGGCGACGTCGGAAGACGGCAGGACGTTGGCAAGCGCCGCCTCCAACTGCTCAAGGTCCCTATAATCCGGCACCACCACAACCGCGCCGCGTCCCGATTGACGAACTGTGGCAACGGCCGTAGCAATCATGGCCGGCCAACCATCGGGGCCGAATCCTTGGAGAGCTGTGAGGACAGCTTTGGGTGAACCACCACTGGCAAGGTGCTGCAGGTACGGCGCTCCGTTGGAGTACGCCGCCCACGCGCGGGCCTCCGTGAACGGTTTCAGGTCCGCTGCGTCGGCGTCGAGGTCCCCGGCCAAGAATTCCTTCTCCACCTTGGCCACACGGGGAGGGACAGCCGTCCGGAGAACATCGCTGAGCGTACCGGCGTACCGGGCAGCGACCCTGCCGCCCAACTCGTTGATAGCCGGGGTCAGGACAGCAACCGGGGACACAACTTTATGCAGGGCCGTCAGCGGGTGGGCTGCATCCGAGTCCGCACGGCGCTCGACGATGTAACCATTGAGCTCCTGGCCGTTGAACTTCACTTTCACCCGAACACCGGGGACCGCAGTTTCGGAGAGCTCCGCGGGAACACTGTAGTCAAAAGGCCTGTCCAGGTGCGGCACGGAAGACTCCAGGACGACGCGCGCAACGGGATTCACAGCTGCCAACGGAGGTCCGTTGACAGGACCCCGGTCCGGGAAACCCTGCAGCAGCGATGGTTGAAGCAATGATGGCTGGGCCTCGTGTCCTGCCATACTTCACCTCCAACTCTGAGCGCAGAAAATGCACCACGCATTCTTAACCGGGAATGCCCACAGCGGGATTGACCCGCTGCGGGCATCTCTCTGGCTTCAGCCAACCACGAAGCACCGACAAAACAACATCAGCAATCAGGACGGCTTGCAGGAACAACACCTCAGGCGTTGAAGTATTCCTTCAGGTCCGCCACCCGGTCCAGCCGTTCCCACGTGAAATCCGGGTCGTCTCGACCAAAGTGACCGTGGGCCGCCGTCTTGGCATAGATGGGCCGTTTGAGATCCAGGGCGTCGATGATGGCCCGCGGACGGAGGTCGAACAGCTCATCGATTGCTTCACTGATGCGAGCCGGATCAACGGTTTCCGTGCCGAACGTCTCAACGTAGGTTCCAACAGGGCGTGCCTGGCCGATTGCGTAGGCAATTTGGATCTCAGCACGCTTGGCCAGTCCGGCGGCCACAACATTCTTGGCAACCCACCGCATGGCGTAAGCTGCCGAGCGGTCCACCTTGGACGGATCCTTGCCGGAGAATGCGCCACCGCCGTGGCGTGCGAAACCACCGTAAGTGTCCACGATGATCTTTCGGCCTGTGAGCCCGGCATCGCCTACCGGACCACCAATGACGAACGCGCCCGCGGGGTTCAGAATGTTCGCAGCGTGTGCGATATCCAGGTTGGACGCCGACATGACGGGGTCGATCACATAGCTGGCCAAGTCCGCGCGCAGCTGCTCGAGGCTGGCGTCTTCAGCGTGCTGGCTGGAGATGACCACCGTTTCCACGGAAACCGGCCGGTCGCCGTCGTAACCTACCGTGACCTGTGTCTTGCCGTCCGGACGCAGGTAGGCCAGCTCGCCGTTCTTGCGGACTTCGGTGAGGCGTTCTGACAAACGGTGCGCCAGCCAGATGGGAGTTGGCATGTAGGACGCCGTCTCGTCGCTGGCATAGCCAAACATGATGCCCTGATCGCCGGCACCCTGGAGGTCATAGTCATCCTCCTGGCGGCCTTCGCGGGCCTCAAGTGAGTTGAACACGCCACCGGCGATGTCGTTTGACTGCTGGCCGATGGACACGGACACACCACAACGGGCGCCGTCGAAACCGTTGGCGGACGAGTCGTAGCCGATGCCCAGGATGGTTTCGCGGACAATCTGCGGAATTTCTACGTAAGCGTCGGTGGTGACCTCACCAGCCACGTGCACCAAACCTGTAGTGGCCATGGTTTCAACGGCCACACGGGATTCAGGATCGGCAGCCAACAGGGCGTCCAGGATGGAGTCGCTGATTTGGTCGCAGATCTTGTCCGGGTGCCCTTCGGTGACCGATTCGGACGTGAAGAGCCTGAGCTTGGACGGGGTGCCATGGTGTTCATGGTGCAGCGGTAAAGTCACTCGACCACCTTACTGGGTTGCGGGACGGCGGTATTTGCCGTGTGTCCCTTTGCTAAGAATTGGGGTGTGGGCTCAGTTACATGGCCGGGAAGACCCGGGTGAGTTCAGCCCCTACCCGATCAATGACGGCAGCGGCGACGTCGGCCTTCGAGCCGGCGGCTGACTCAGGGTCCGCACCGTGACCGGACAAGATAACGACGGAATTCTCATCCTGTCCGAACACCCGGCCAATGCCCACCTGGTTCACCACCAGGAGGTCACAGCCCTTGCGCTTGAGCTTGGCTGTTGCATGCTCCAGGACGTCGCCTTGGGCGTCACCGGTTTCGGCTGCGAACCCTACAATCAACTGTTGGCCGCCATCGGCATTACGACGCTCCACCAGCTCGTGCAGGATGTCCGGGTTCCGGATTAACCGCACAACGGGCGCGTCCTCGCCGTCCACCTTCTTGATTTTCGTATCCGAGACCTCTGCCGGACGGAAGTCCGCCACGGCGGCTGCCATAATCACGACGTCGGAATCCGCCGCCGCTTTCAGCGCTGCCTCACGCAGTTCCAAGGCGGATTCAACGCGGACGAGTTCGACGCCGGCAGGCGGCTCAACGTCCATGTGAGCCGCGATAAATCTCACAGTTGCTCCGGCAGCCAAGGCTGCAGCAGCCAGTGCCACACCCTGCTTGCCGGACGAGCGGTTTCCGAGGAACCGGACCGGGTCCAGAGCTTCACGCGTGCCACCGGCAGAGATCGTCACGATCCGCTCTGCCAGTGTCTGCTCCGCGGCGGGAACAGCCGGCGCCTCTATTGCAGCTTCAGTCAGAGCCATGGCCGCAGCAAAAATTGCCTCGGGCTCGGGCAGGCGTCCGGGACCCGAATCGGCACCCGTCAGGCGACCGGAGGCAGGCTCGAGCACGGTGACACCACGGCTGCGCAAGGTCTCCACGTTGGTTTGGGTTGCGGCGTGCTGCCACATTTCCGTGTGCATGGCGGGCGCAAACAGAACTGGCCCGTGGGCCATGAGGAGGGTGTTGGTAAGGAGGTCGCCCGCTTGTCCGGTTGCTGCTTTAGCCAAAAGGTCAGCGGTAGCAGGAGCAACTACTATCAGGTCTGCCTCATGCCCTAGACGGACATGATTGACCTTCTCGACGTCGTCAAAGACGCTGTTGCTCACAGGGTTACCGGAGAGGGCTTCCCACGTGGCCACTCCGACGAATCGGGTAGCGGCTTCCGTAGGGATGACCGTCACCTTGTGACCGGATTCAGTAAAAAGCCGGAGGAGCGATGCAACCTTATAGGCTGCGATCCCTCCCCCGACTCCGAGGACTATGCGCACGTGACCTCCGTCAACAGGCAGTCTTTATTATTCTGCGGGCTCGATCGGAGTGGAAACCAGCAAGCCTTCGTTGATCTCGCGCAGAGCGATGGACAACGACTTCTCGTTCAGCTTGGTGTCAACCAGCGGGCCGACGTACTCGAACAGGCCCTCGTGCAGCTGAGCGTAGTAGGCATTGATCTGGCGGGCGCGCTTGGCGCCGAAGATGACCAGGCCGTACTTGGAATCAGCAGCCTCAAGCAGCGAATCGATCGGCGGGTTGATGATGCCTTCAAGGTTCGTGGACACGAATTCTCCAAATTTTAGCGGGCCAACAAATGCAAGCGCTTAGCGCTGGTGCGGGGTAAGCCCCATGAGTGAAACAAGCTCGTCCGCTGCCCGGCGAACGTCGTCATTGATGACGGTGTGGTCAAACTCCGGTTCAGCAGCAAGTTCCAGTTTAGCGGTTTCCAGCCTGCGCTGCTGTTCCTCGGGAGTTTCGGTGCCGCGGCCCACCAGGCGGCGAACCATTTCGTCCCAGCTGGGCGGCGCCAGGAACACGAAATTCGCGTCCGGGACGGCAGTTTTTACCTGTCGCGCGCCCTGGAGGTCGATCTCCAGAAGTACAGACTTACCGTCTGCAATAGCGGCATCAACTGTGCTTCGAAGGGTCCCGTAGCGGTTCTGGCCATGCACCACAGCCCACTCCAGGAGTTCACCCTCTGCCACCAGGGAGTCGAACTCCTCAGCAGACTTGAAAAAATAGTGGACCCCGTCCTTTTCACCCGGACGCGCAGCCCTGGTGGTTGCCGAGACTGAGAGCCAAACCTCTGGATAGTTGTCCCTGATGTAGGTGGATACGGTTCCCTTGCCAACGGCAGTGGGGCCTGCAAGGACAGTCAGTCCGGGTTTCTTGCTCACGGATTCCTTCGGGGAGATGCGTCAAACGCTTTGCTGGGTATCCATAAAATCTACCAGCGCCCGGGCCTGATGAATTCCCAGGCCTCTGATGCGCCGCGATCCTGCAATGCCAATCTCCGCCATAATCCCGGCAGCCCTGACGGGCCCGATACCCGGCAGGGCCTCCAACAACTCCACTACCCGCATGCGCGCAATCGCGTCGTCGGTGGCTCCGGAGGAAATCAACTCAGCAATGCTGACTTCGCCCCGCTTGAGTCTCTCCTTGGCGGCGGCACGCACTGACCGCGCCTTGGCAGCTTTCTCAAGCGCATCTGAACGCTCCTGCGGTGTCAGCTCTTTAAGGCCCACTGCCAAACCCCTGTCAGATCGCACATGTGATCCAGATCACGCGGACTGATCCTGAACTTACCGGCAGGGGCCCGGTTGCGCAATGAGCATGGACAACTTACTCGAAGCGAAGTCCGCGCAAAGTTTCCTCAGTGGCAGCACGGAGGCTTGCCAAGGACGGTCCTGCCGCCAGGATCCCCCGGCTGGAAGTGGCCAGGACCGTGGGGTAAGCAGCGCCAAACGTTGTGCGAAGGTCAGCTGGAGTGGCGCCCTGGGCACCGAGGCCAGGGGCCAATATTGCACCGCGCACAGGCGCGAGTTCAATATCCAGATCATCCAAGGCAGAGCCGATGGTTGCCCCTACCACCAGGCCAACTGACCCCATGGAACCGCTGTACCGCTGGTTCTCGAGGGCTGCGGCAGCGGCAATCCTACGCGCCACGGAATCACTTCCACCGACGTGCTGCACAGACTTTCCTTCAGGGTTCGATGTCAGTGCAAGCACAAACACTCCCCTGCCATACTGCGCAGCAAGGTCCAATGCCGGGCGCAGCGACTCAAAGCCCAGGTACGGGCTAAGCGTCACCGAGTCCGCGGCCAAGGAAGAACCGTCACGCAGCCAGGCATCCGCATAGGCGGCCATAGTGGAGCCGATGTCGCCACGCTTGGCGTCGGCGATGCTGAGCACGCCCGCATCCGCGGAGGCGGTGAGCGTCCGTTCCAGCACAGCCATGCCGGCCGAGCCGTGGCGCTCGTAGAGCGCCACCTGCGGCTTGACCGCGGCAGCGAGGGAAGCCACGGCCTCAACCACCGTCAGCGAGAAGCGCTCCAAGCCGGCGACGTCGTCGGTCAATCCCCAATCGGCCAAGAGCTGCGGGTGGGGGTCGATTCCGACGCAGAGCGGGCCGCGCGCGGCCATGGCCGCAGCCAGCCGGGATCCGAAAGACTCCCCGGCCGGCTGCTGGCCTTGCTGTGGTGAAGCAGACTCAAGCATTGGCTGCTTCCATTGCCGCTGACAGGTTGGCTGCGTGCTCCTGCAGGCTGGTCACCGACCATTCGTAAGTGCGCAGTGCCTCAATGGCCTGCACTGCGGCATTGAACTCGGCAACGGTGGTGATGCAGGGAATGCCAATGGACGTTGCCGCAGCACGGAGTTCGTAACCGTCGCTGCGGGCTTCGCCGCCGGAGGGTGTGTTGAAGACCATGTCGATTTCGCCGGCGATGACCAGATCCGCAATGGTGCCTTCGCCCTCTGCGCTGCTGCCTTCGGCCACCTTACGCACAGGGGTTGCCTGAATGCCGTTGCGGCGTAGGACGTCAGCGGTGCCACCGGTGGAAACGATCTCGAAGCCCAGGTCCGAGAGGCGCTTGACGCCCATAATCACTGAGCGCTTGTCACGGTTGGCTACCGAGACGAAGATCTTGCCCTGGGTGGGCAAGGCGTTGTTCGCTGCGGCCTGGCTCTTGGCGAATGCGGTGTCGAAGTGCTTGTCGATGCCCATGACTTCACCGGTGGAGCGCATTTCCGGGCCGAGCAGGGAGTCCACAACCTTGCCCTCAGGAGTACGGAAGCGGCTGAACGGAAGGACCGCTTCCTTGACGGCAACCGGCGCGTCCAAAGGCAGGGTGGAACCGTCACCGGTTTCCGGCAGCATCTTGTAGGCGCCGCGGAGCTGGTTGATGGTGACACCTGTGCCGATGAGCGCAGCGGCCTTGGCCATTTGCACGCCTGTCGCCTTGGAAACGAAAGGAACGGTGCGGGAAGCACGCGGGTTGGCTTCAAGGACGTACAGGACGTCGGAGGCCAGCGCGAACTGGATGTTGATGAGGCCTCGGACGCCAACACCTTCGGCGATGGCCCGGGTTGCCGTGCGCACACGCTCAATCACGTTGTTGCCCAAGGTAATCGGCGGAAGCACGCATGCGGAGTCACCGGAGTGGATGCCGGCTTCCTCGATGTGTTCCATGATGCCGCCGAGGTACATGTCGGTGCCATCGAAAAGTGCGTCGACGTCAATTTCGACAGCATCTTCGAGGAAGCGGTCAATCAGCACCGGGTGGTCCGGGGTGATTTCCGTGGCATTGGCGATGTAACGGGAGAGGTTTGCTTCGTCGTAGACGATCTCCATGCCGCGGCCGCCCAGGACGTAGGACGGGCGGACCAGCACCGGGTAGCCGATTTCGTCGGCGATCTTCTTGGCGTCCTCGAAGGACACGGCGGTGCCGTTCTTCGGGGAGGTCAGTCCGGCTTCATCCAGGACGCGGGCAAAGGCGCCGCGGTGCTCCGCCAGGTCGATCGCTTCCGGCGAAGTGCCCAGGATCGGAACACCGGCATCAGCGAGCTGTTGGGCCAGCTTCAGCGGGGTCTGGCCACCGAGCTGGACGAAGACACCCATGACTCCACCGGTACGCTCCTCTGCAGCAATGACCTCAAGGACGTCCTCAAGGGTCAGCGGCTCGAAGTAAAGGCGCGTGGAGACGTCGTAGTCCGTGGAGACGGTCTCCGGGTTGCAGTTGACCATGACGGTCTCGTAGCCGGCCTTGCGCAGCGCCATGGAGGCGTGGACGCAGGAGTAGTCGAACTCGATGCCCTGGCCAATGCGGTTGGGCCCGGAGCCCAGGATGATGACGGAGGGCTTGGCGTGCAGGCCTACTTCGTCTTCCTCGTCATAGGACGAGTAGTGGTAGGGCGTGTAGGCAGCGAACTCAGCGGCACAGGTGTCCACCGTCTTGTAGACCGGACGAATACCCAGTGCTTGCCGGACGCCCCGGACTACTGCCTCATTGTTATGTGTCAATGCACCGATCTGCTCGTCGGAGAAGCCGTGACGCTTGGCGTTGCGCAGCATCTCCTCAGTGAGAACGCCGGCCTTGCGGATCTCCTGCGCCGTCTCATTGAGGAGCTGGAGCTGGTCCAGGAACCAGGGGTCGATCTTGGTGGCTTGGAAGACCTCTTCCACCGTGGCGCCCCCCAGGAGCGCACGCTGCACCTGGTGCAGTCGTTCCGTGGTGGGGCGCTTGGCCCTCTCGATGAGCTCGGCAACCTCGTACTCCGGTACGGAGCTGAAGTCCAGCTGTGAGCCCTTCTGTTCCAATGAGCGAAGGGCCTTCTGGAGGGCCTCGGTGAAGTTGCGGCCCATGGCCATGGCTTCGCCCACGGACTTCATGGTGGTGGTCAGGGTGTTATCCGCTGCCGGGAACTTTTCGAAAGCGAAGCGCGGAACCTTCACTACCACGTAGTCCAACGTCGGCTCGAAAGAGGCAGGGGTTTTCTGGGTGATGTCGTTGGGGATTTCGTCCAAGGTGTAACCAAGTGAAAGCTTGGTGGCGATCTTGGCGATGGCGAAGCCGGTTGCCTTGGAGGCCAACGCGGAGGAACGGGATACACGGGGGTTCATCTCGATCACCACTACACGGCCCGTTGCGGGATCGATGGCGAACTGGATGTTGCAACCACCGGTGTCCACGCCAACTTCGCGGATGACCGCGATGGAGACGTCGCGCAGCTTCTGGTACTCGCGGTCCGTGAGGGTCAGGGCCGGAGCTACCGTGATGGAGTCACCGGTGTGGACACCCACGGGGTCGAAGTTCTCGATGGAGCAGACCACAACGACGTTGTCGTTCTTGTCGCGCATCATCTCAAGCTCGTATTCCTTCCAGCCGAGGATGCTCTCTTCAAGCAGGACCTCGGTGGTGGGGCTGTACTGCAGGCCCTGGCCGACGATGCGGCGGAGGTCGTCCTCGTTGTAAGCCAGCCCGGAGCCCAGGCCACCCATGGTAAAGGACGGGCGGACCACCATGGGGTAGCCGAGGTCCTCGGCAGCAGCGAAGGCTTCTTCCATGGTGTGGATGATGTGGCTGCGTGCGGACTCTGCGCCACAACGCTCCACGACGCCCTTGAACTTCTCACGGTCTTCGCCGAGCTCAATGGCGGCGATGTTCGCGCCAATGAGTTCCACGTTGTACTTCTCCAGCACACCGTTCTTGTCCAGCGCGATGGCCGTGTTCAACGCAGTCTGGCCGCCGAGGGTGGGCAGGATGGCGTCCGGGCGCTCCTTGGCGATGATTTTTTCCACCACCTCTGGAGTGATGGGCTCTACATAGGTGGCATCGGCGAATTCGGGGTCCGTCATGATGGTGGCCGGGTTGGAGTTCACCAGGATGACCCGCAGGCCCTCCTCCTTCAGGACGCGAAGTGCCTGGGTACCGGAGTAGTCGAACTCAGCCGCTTGGCCGATAACGATGGGGCCGGAACCGATGACAAGGACGCTCTTGAGATCTGTACGCTTGGGCATTACTTCTTGTCCTCAGTCTTGGAGTCGTTGGAGTTGGCGCCTGTGGCCTTGGACTTGGTGTCGGCCATGAGGTCGATGAAGCGGTCGAAGAGGTACGCAGCATCGTGCGGTCCGGCCGCAGCTTCGGGGTGGTACTGGACCGAGAAGGCGGGGATGTCGAGGCAGGCGAGTCCTTCGACGACGTCGTCATTGAGCGAAATGTGGCTGACTTCCACACGTCCGTATCGTTCTTCCGGTGCCACGGCGGCCCCGTTCAACGGGGCGTCAACGGCGAAGCCGTGGTTCTGCGAGGTGATTTCCACCTTGCCGGTCCGGCGGTCCATGACGGGCTGGTTGATGCCGCGGTGGCCGTAACGGAGCTTGTAGGTGCCAAAGCCCAGGGCCCGGCCGAGGATCTGGTTGCCGAAGCAGATACCGAAGTACGGGAGCTTCTCATCCAGTACCGAACGCAGCAACGAAACCTGGTTGTCAGCGGTTGCAGGGTCTCCTGGACCGTTGGACATAAAAAAGCCGTCGGGCTTGACAGCGTTGACATCCTCCAGGGTGGAGGTGGCCGGAAGGACGTGCACGCGCACGCCACGCTCTGCGAAACGCACCGGAGTCATGGCCTTGATGCCGAGGTCAACGGCTGCGATGGAGAAGCGCGGCTCCCCTTCCCAGCCGTGGTCCTTTGGTTCCACGACGTAAGCCTCGTCAATGGAGACTTCCTCCGCCAGGGCTGCGCCTTCCATGGGGGCGCTGGCGAGGACAGCGTCCAGCAGTTCTTTGTCGGTGGCGTGCGCGGCCTCACCGGAGAAAATGCCGGCCCGCATGGTCTTGTGCTCACGGAGGTGGCGGGTGATGGCCCGGGTGTCTACGCCCTGGATGCCGACGATTCCCTGCTCCACCAGTTCCTCATCGAGGCTGCGCTCGGAACGCCAGTTGGAGGGGCGACGGGCGGCGTCGCGCACGATGTACCCGGCCACCCAGATGCGGCGGGATTCAGCGTCTTCGCTGTTGACGCCGGTGTTGCCGATGTGCGGCGCTGTCTGCACCACCAGCTGGCGGGCGTAGGAGGGATCGGTAATGGTCTCCTGGTAGCCCGTCATGCCGGTGGCGAAGACTGCCTCACCGAGAGCGGTTCCCTGGGCTCCGTAGCTGCGGCCGCGGAACATGCGGCCGTCTTCGAGCACGAGTACTGCTGCTGAGGGGGTGGGTGTGGTGGCTGCTTTACTATCCGTCACTTTATTACTTTCCACTATCGGCTTCTGCCTGAGGGGCTGCGGAGATCAATTCTTGGAGGGCTTCGAGGAGGAGCTGCTTGTCGGCTGCATGCCTGGAACGGAATCCGGTGTCCAGTTCCCGGGAGCCAAGCTTCCAGTTGATGACCAGGAGTCCGTCTTTTTCGACGAATTTTCCGGCCATGCCATTGGTTTCCCGGCTGTCGACCAGAGCTGAGCGCGGGATGAAGACCGGAGCGGCACCCGCTCGGTCGAACAGCACACCTTCGGCGTGGATGCTCAGTTCAGCGTTGGTGCGGATACCCAGGCCCTGGACTGCTATCCGGTCCAGCCAATCGCCGGCCGTTGTGGTAGCCACGTATTGGCCGTCTGCCATTACCGTGGCCGGCGTCAGCTGCTTCGGCACCTCGGGGAGGCGTTCGACGTCGGCTTGTCGCCTTAGCCTGTTGCGCCATCCCAGCCAGATCATCGCCAGGACGACGACAATCAGCGGCACCGTGATGAGCACGGTCAGTGTTTGGTTGTCCATTAGTTGCTGCTGACTGCCGGGTACCTGTAAGGCGTGTTGAGCTGACCATTGAGGACCGTGGGGTGGCCTTTGAAGAAGGTCGCCACCACGGATCCGGGCAGCTCCTTGCCCTTGAACGGTGAATTGCGGCCCATGGTTGCCATTTTATGCGGGTCAACGGTCCAACGCGCAGCCGGGTCCACCAGGATGACGTTTGCAGGTTCGCCAACCTCCAGGGGACGGCCCTGATCAGCGACGCGGCCGATCACTGCAGGCGTGAACGAGGTAACCCTGGCGAAGTCCGCCCAGGTCATGAGGCCGGTTTCGATCATGGTCTCCTGCACCACGGACAAGGCGGTCTCAAGACCGGTCATGCCCATTGCCGCTTGCGCCCATTCACATTCCTTATGCTCGCTGGGGTGCGGGGCGTGGTCGGTTCCCACGACGTCGATGGTGCCATCGGCCAGGCCCTCACGGAGCGCCTGAACGTCCGAATCGGTGCGCAGCGGCGGGTTGACCTTGTAGACGGGGTCGTAGCTGCGGACCAGTTCGTCGGTCAGCAGCAGGTGGTGCGGTGTGACCTCGGCGGTAACGTTGATGCCCCGCGCCTTGGCCCAGCGGACAATTTCCACGGATCCTGCAGTTGAGACGTGGCATACGTGGAGGCGGGAACCTACATGCTGGGCCAGCAGGACATCCCGGGCAATGATGCTTTCCTCGGCTACGGCGGGCCAACCGGTAAGTCCCAGCACGGCAGACACTGCGCCTTCGTTCATCTGTGCACCGGCGGTCAGGCGGGGCTCCTGCGCGTGCTGGGCCACCACGCCGTCGAACGCTTTGACGTATTCCAAGGCGCGGCGCATGATGACGGGATCGTGAACGCAGATGCCGTCATCGGAGAACATCCGGACCTGGGCGCGGGAATCGGCCATGGCGCCCAGCTCTGCCAGTTGTTCCCCAGCCAAACCCACGGTGACTGCACCAACAGGACGTACATCCACCCAGCCGGACGCCCGTCCCAGGCTGTGAACCTGCTCCACAACGCCCGCAGTGTCCGCCACCGGGTTGCTGTTGGCCATCGCGTGGACGGCGGTGAAGCCACCCAGCGCCGCAGCGCGGGTGCCGGTCTCCACCGTTTCGGCGTCTTCACGTCCGGGTTCGCGCAGGTGGGTGTGAACGTCCACCATTCCAGGCAGTGCAACGAGGCCCTGGGCGTCGATGACAGTTGCGTCCTCCGCAGACAGGTCCTTGCCGCGAGCTTCGATGACGCCGTCGCGGATAAAGAGGTCTTCAGCTTCGCCGCCGAGGATGGCGGCCCCACGAATCAGGTAGGTCTTCTCGGCCATCAGTTGGTCTCCTTGCTGGACTGGCTAAAGTTCGGGGCGGCTTCACGGGAATCCCCGGAGAGCAGCAGGTAAAGGGCGGCCATACGGACCGAGACACCGTTTCGCACCTGGGCGAGAACGGTCGAACGCGGCGAATCGGCGGCTGCCGAGGAAATCTCCAGGCCACGGTTCATGGGGCCGGGGTGCATGATGATGGTGTCCTTCATGCCGAGATCGTCCAGCGCACGGAGCCTTGCGTCGTCGAACCCCCAGCGGCGGGAGTACTCGCGGGTTGAAGGGAAGAATGAGGCGTTCATCCGCTCACCCTGGACGCGCAGCATCATCATGGCGTCGATGCCCGCTTCCAGTGTCTCGTCCAGGTTGTAACTGACCTTGCAAGGCCAGTGCTCGACGCCGATGGGCAGCAGCGTGGGTGGCGCCACGAGCGTGACCTCAGCGCCAAGGGTCTTGAGCAACCACACATTGGAACGGGCAACGCGCGAGTGCAGGACATCGCCGGCAATCGCTACCCGCATGCCTTTGAGGTCTGCCCCCGTGGACTCAATGCCGTTGACCTGCGACCAATGCCGCCGCATGGTGAAGGCGTCCAGCAGTGCCTGCGTAGGGTGCTCATGGGTGCCGTCGCCAGCATTGATGACGGCTGCGTCGATCCAGTCGGTGGCAGCAAGTCGGTGCGGTGCGCCGGATGCCCAGTGCCGGATAACGACGGCGTCCGCACCCATGGCTGCAAGTGTTTGCGCCGTGTCTTTGAGGGACTCCCCCTTGGAGACCGAAGATCCCTTGGCAGCGAAGTTGATGACATCGGCTGACAGTCGCTTAGCTGCCGCCTCAAAGGAGATGCGGGTACGGGTGGAGTCCTCGAAGAAGAGGTTCACCACAGTCCGGCCGCGCAGTGCCGGGAGCTTCTTTACTTCACGCTCGCCGACGGCGGACATTTCCTCCGCCGTGTCCAGAACTCGGATGGCGTCGAAAAGACTGAGGTTTTCGGTGGAAAGAAGATGCTTCATTTACCGGCCTCGATAACAACCTCGTTGACGGGCACGCCGTCTACGGAGTCGATCTCCTCGAGATGGACCCGGACCTTCTCCGATGAGGAAGTGGGCAGGTTCTTGCCCACGTGATCCGCGCGGATGGGAAGCTCACGGTGTCCCCTGTCCACCAGCACCGCAAGACGGACGATGCGTGGGCGGCCAAGATCAACCAAGGCATCCAGAGCCGCGCGGATGGTCCGGCCGGAGTACAGGACGTCGTCAATCAGGACAACAACTTTGTTATCTATGCCTGACAGCGGGAGCCGGGTGTGGCGTGGTGGCCGGGTGGGCTGGTGGGAAAGATCGTCACGGAACATGGTGACATCCAACTGACCAACCATGGTGTCTGCGTTCACCGTGGGGTCCGCGGCAGCGATCTTGTTGGCAAGCCGCACAGCCAAGGGATAGCCGCGGCTGGGAATGCCCAACAGGACCAGGTCCTGGGAGCCTTTGTTGGCTTCGAGGATCTCGTGGGCGATACGAGTGAGCGCACGATCAATGTCCGCCTGATTGAGGACAACCCGCGACGGCACGTGCGCTGAAGTGACTTCAGTCATCGCTCGTCTCCCCTTTCCCCGCCTCACGGGACGGAATTAAAAAAGGAATATTTGCTTTTCAAAACTACCACAGCGCCCCTTTTCCACCTCACCGGGGACCGCAGTGACGCGTGAGTTTAAGCTCACACTCCGTGCTGTGGAATAGGCTCTTGCCCATGACCATGAACCACCACGGCCAACCAGGCGGACAACCTTATCCGCGTCCCTACCTGGAACCTGGCGCCAACCCAACGTGGATTGGCCGCGTCCAGCCCGGTAATTACCAACCGGCCCCCGGCAACCCGACGACGCTCCCGCAGCAAACCTGGGCCATGCCGCCAGCGCCGCAGCCTCGCCGGTCCTGGGGGACGCTCCCTTTACTCATCGGAGCAACCGTGCTGGTCCTCGGCAGCCTGTTCCTGGTGGTGCCGTTTCTCCTCGGCAACACCGGCATCAGCGGGTTTGTCATCGGCTTCATTGCCTCACTGATTCCACTCTCCGTAGTGCTGCTGACGGTACGCCTGATAGATCGCTGGGAACCCGAACCAAAAAGGCTCCTGTGGTTCGCTTTCACGTGGGGTGCCGCCGTTTCCATTGCCGGGACACTGCTCATCCAGCCGCTCTTCGCCCTCGCCGCCCCCACCTCCAGCGAAGAAGCATTTAGCTACTTCATGGCCACGGTCCAAGCCCCCATCGTGGAGGAATTCACCAAATCGCTCGGTTTGTTGGTCCTGATCCTGGCAGCACGCAAATATTTTGACGGACCTGTTGATGGGGTGGTGTTTGCCTTCACCATTGCCGCGGGCTTTGCCTTCACGGAGAACATCCTCTACTTCGGCCGCGAAATAGCTTCATCATCAGATCCAAGCACTGACCTCGTCCGGATCTTCATCCTCCGGGGTGTCATGTCGCCCTTCGCGCACGCAGTTTTCACGGGTACAACCGGACTGATCATGGGTTTCGCTGCCCGCAAATGGCATTCGGGGTACGCGGTCCTGGCCTTCTTCATCGGCTTGTTGCCTGCGATGTTCCTGCACAACCGTTGGAACAGCATGGGACAGAACTTCCTGGTGGAGTACTTTGTTGTCCAAGTCCCGATCTTCCTGGTGGCAGCAGTGGGCATCATCCTCCTCAGGGTTGCCGAAGGAAAACTCACCCGGCAACGCCTCCTCGAATATGCCCGGGCAGGCTGGTTTACTCCCGCAGAAGTGGAAATGCTGGCTACTTCACGGGGCCGGAGGCAGGCTATTCGCTGGGCGTCCTCGCGCGGGCGTGGTGCGCAGATGAGAGCCTTCATCAAAGGGGCCACAGCCCTGGCATTTACCCGCCAACGGATACTCAGCGGCCGCGACGTCCATGTCCATCAGCATGACGAGTTCGAGCTCCTCAACAAGGTCCCCTCACTCAGGGCAGCAGTGCTCCAATAACGCAGTAGGACCCGTATCCACTGGATGCGGGTCCTACTTGGTTCAGGCGGCTACATGGGACGCCACACCATGCCTACGCCAGCAGGGAAGGCTTGAGCTTCTGCAGGCGGCCAAGCAGGCCGTTGATGAAGGCAGGCGACTCGTCCGTGGACATGGTCTTCGCGAGAGCCACAGCTTCGCTGACGGCTACGCCGTCGGGAACCTCGTCATTGTAGAGAAGTTCCCATGCGCCAATACGAAGGATGATGCGGTCAACCGAGGGCATCCGCTCCAACGTCCAGCCTTGGGCGTACGTCTGCAGGAACTCATCGATGGTTGCCTGCATGGAAACAACACCCTCGACGATTTCCACCGTGTAGGGGTTGATGACAAGGTCGGTCTTCTCCCGCCGCGCTGTCATCGCGTCGAAAGCCGAAACGGAACGCTGCTCCGCCTCGAAAAGTACTTCAAGAGCCCTGCTACGGGCTTTACCGCGTGCGCTCACTAGTCGTTGACCCGGCCCAAGTAGCTGCCATCGCGGGTGTCGACCTTGACCTTGGTGCCCTGCTCAACGAACAGCGGAACCTGGATTTCGTAACCGGTCTCGACAGTTGCAGGCTTGGTGCCTGCCGAGGAGCGGTCGCCCTGAAGGCCCGGCTCCGTGTAGGTGATTTCGAGGACAACACTCGGGGGCAGTTCAATGTACAGCGGCGTGCCCTCATGGATGGCGATGTTGACCATCTGGTTCTCAAGCATGAAGTTTGTGGCGTCGCCCACCGTGGCACCCGATACGGTGATTTGGTCGTAGTCCTGGGTATCCATGAACACGAAGTCTTCGCCGTCCTGGTACAGGTACTGGTAATCGCGGCGGTCCACCGTAGCGGTTTCAATCTTCAGGCCGGCGTTGAAGGTCTTGTCAACCACCTTGCCGGACATGACATTGCGCATCTTGGTACGGACGAAGGCGCCGCCCTTGCCTGGCTTGACGTGCTGGAACTCGATGATGTTCCAGAGCTGGCCCTCGAGCTTCAGTACGGTCCCGTTCTTGATGTCGTTTGTGGTTGCCACTCGTATCCTCTGGTTATCGCACTGGTTCTGACTGCCAGCTATCTATGCCAAGCAGGCGTACCAATCGGCCCGCCAGCGCGTATTTATCAAAAATCCAAGAACCATTCTACCGTCAAATGCGGGTGTGCCTTGCGGGCGGGGTTTTGGAACGGCCCTAAGAGGCCAGTTCCAGTACATTCCGGGCCCGCTGCAAGGCGACTGCAGAGGAGTAGATCAGCGCAGCATCAGCTGCCATGGCTACTCGCAGGTCCAAGGCCCTGGCGAATTCTTCGGACGCTGCCAGTGCGTTGCCGCTGACGAAATATGCCCGGCCAAGATACTGGTGCACAATAGCTTCCTTCGGGCTGCCCTGGACATCCTGCAACAGGTGCCTGAACAACTGGACAGCACGGTCCAGCCGGTTGGTTGCCCGATGGACTTCGGCCTCAAAAATCCTCAACCGGAACGACTCCGGATCTTTGTAGCGGGCCTCAGCCAGGAGCTCCGCTGCCTCCTTGGGCTGATTGTCCAGAAGAAGGGCCATGATGCGATCTGCAGGGTCCTCCGAGGCCGCAAGGGCGGACTCCATGGCTTCCTCATTGACAACCACTGGCAGCAAAGTGTCCGGGTTCAGGCGGACTCCCGGGAATCCGGCTGTTGGCCAGTCGCTGACGCCTTCACGAAGAGTGACGGTCATGATGCGATCTCCTGGTAGGCGGCAAACAGGAGCGAGGTGTCAGGAACTTCCAGTATGCCCGGTTTGGCCACGCCATCGAGGACAACAAACCGGAGCAGGTCACCACGGGACTTCTTATCCCGGCGCATCCCATCAAGAAGGCCTTGCCAGCGGTCCTTGCGGTAGGTGGTGGGCAGACCGAGGCTTTCCAGAATAGTGCGGTGCCGGTCGGCGTCAGCGTCGGACAAACGGCCAACGCTTCGCGACAACTCGGCTGCAAACATCATGCCCACGGATACAGCGGCACCGTGACGCCACGAGTAGCGTTCCACGAGTTCGATGGCATGGCCCAGGGTGTGCCCGTAGTTCAGGATTTCGCGGAGGCCCGATTCCTTCAGGTCCTGGGAGACGACCTCAGCCTTCACAGCGATGGCACGTTCGATAAGCTCCCGGACAACATCCGATCCGGGGTCCATCACGGCGTCGGTGTTCTTTTCGACGAGGTCAAGGATGGCCGGATCCGCGATGAAACCGCATTTGATCACCTCTGCCATTCCGGAAATGAGCTCGTTCTTCGGCAGGGTCTGAAGAGTGTCAAGGTCAGCCAGGACAGCAGCCGGCGGGTGGAAAGAGCCCACCAGGTTCTTGCCCTCGGCAGTATTGATGCCGGTCTTGCCGCCCACCGAGGCATCCACCATGCCGAGAAGGCTCGTTGGCATGTGGATGACTTTGACCCCTCGAAGCCAGGTTGCAGCCACAAAGCCGGCAAGGTCAGTTACTGCACCGCCGCCGACAGCCACGATGGCATCAGATCGAGTGAAGTCGTTCTGACCCAGCACCTGCCAGCAGAACGCCGCCACCTGGATGTGCTTGCCTTCTTCAGCGTCCGGGATTTCGGCCGTGAGCGCGGTGAAGCCTGCAGCTTCGAGCTCGTCCCGCACAGTATCGCCGGTCAGGCGAAGCGCCCGCGGGTGGATCACCAGAACGCGGCGGACACGTTCGCCCAGCTTCGCCGGCAGGGTGCCCAACAGGCCCCGGCCCACCACGACGTCGTAGTTTTCATTAACGGACTGACCGGTCACCTTGATGACAGTTGCTTCGGAGCTCACTTTTCAACTTCCTCTTTCAAGGCTGCATGCTGGAGCAGCCGCTCCTCCAAGTGGAGGCCGATTTCCGCCACGGATCCGGTACGGACATCCATGACAATGTCTGCAAGACGCTCATAAACCGGACGTCGGGTGGCGAACAAGGCCTCCCAACGGGTCATGGCGTCACCCTGCAGCAAGGGCCGCCCGGTGTTGCGTGCAATTCTGTCAGCGACCGTTTCCGCATCACACTCCAGATAGACCACGGTGCACTCCCCCAACAATTGCTGGGTCCCGGAGTCGAGCACTGCTCCGCCGCCGAGGGAAATAATGGCCGGATCGATCTTCGCGGACTCGATGGCCTTGGCCACAGCCCGCGCTTCAATCTCGCGGAAGGCGTGTTCTCCCCTGCCTGCGAAAATATCGGCAATGCTGCCATGAGCGGCAACAACCACAGCATCAGTGTCCACAAAAGGCAGACGCATCTGATGGGCCAGCTGCTGACCTATCGCCGATTTTCCGACGGCCATGGGTCCAACCAGAACTATGGGCCGGCCATCCGGGATAGAGCGGACCACTACCGGCCGACCGTGTCCAAGGTAGCCGGGATGCTTTCAAGGTAGCTTTGCAGGTTGCGCTGGGTCTCAGGCACAGAATCACCACCGAATTTCTCGGCCACAGCCTCAGCCAGCACCAATGCCACCATGGCTTCGGCCACAACGCCGGCCGCGGGCACGGCACAAACATCAGAGCGCTGGTGATGTGCCTTGGCAGGCTCCCCGGTGCTGACGTCAATGGTGCGCAACGCGCGCGGAACTGTGGCGATCGGCTTCATGGCAGCCCGGACGCGAAGCACTTCACCAATGCTCATGCCGCCCTCGATGCCACCGGCCCGGTTGGTCTGGCGAACAATCTTGCCGTTGTCATCTTTGAGGATCTCATCATGGGCAGCAGATCCACGGCGGGCCGCCGTCAGGAATCCATCGCCTACTTCCACGCCCTTGATGGCCTGGATGCCCATCAGCGCGGCGGCCAGACGGGAGTCCAGTCGACGATCCCAGTGGACGTAGCTGCCCAGTCCCGGCGGAAGCCCGTAAGCCAGTACCTCTACCACGCCTCCCAGCGTCTCGCCTTCTTTGTGCGCGGCATCCACCTCTGCCACCATCGCATTAGAGGTCTCGCGGTCGAAGCATCGCAAGGGGTCGGCGTCGAGGGCTATGACGTCCCTCGGCAACGGCAGGGGCCTGCCCTCGGGGACGGTCACGCTGGCAATGGAAACGGTGTGGCTGACCAGCTCGATGCCCAACTGCTTCAGGAACTGGGCGGCAACGGTACCAAGGGCCACGCGTGTGGCCGTTTCGCGCGCGCTGGCACGCTCGAGGACCGGGCGGGCTTCGTCAAAGCCGTATTTTTGCATACCGGTAAAATCTGCGTGCCCAGGGCGTGGACGGGTCAGCGGTGCGTTGCGGGCCTGATCGGCGAGGACTTCAGGGTCCACAGGATCAGCTGACATGATCTGCTCCCATTTGGGCCACTCGGTGTTCCCAACCTGGATCGCCACAGGGCCGCCTTGGGTAAGACCATGCCTGACACCACCCATGATGGTGACCTCGTCCTGCTCAAACTTCATGCGGGCACCACGTCCATAGCCCAGGCGGCGACGCGCCAGCGCGTCACGAATCTGCCCGCTGGTGAGTTCAACACCGGCAGGCACGCCTTCAACAATTCCGATCAGGGCCGGACCATGGGATTCACCGGCAGTCAACCAACGCAACATATAACCAATCCTGCCATGTAGGGCGTCTAGAACACTCGCCGGGGAAGCCCGACTGAGTCGCACATCACATCTATGACGGCGGCGTCGACGTCACAGCCGCTAAAGCGCCTGATCTGCTCGGCCGCCTGGTACATCAGCATCTCCAGGCCCGGGACCACCGCTCCCCCATGGCGTTGCCACACTTCCGCCAGGCGGCTTGGCCAGGGATCGTAAGCGACATCCAGCAGGACGCCGGCGCCGCTGCCGGGCAGCGCCGCCAGCTCCTCCGCCAAGGAATCGGCGGCACGGGGTGGAAACGTGGAGATGACCAGGTCCGTCCCGGCCACAGCAGATGCCGCTTCCGTCAAGGGCCGGACGGCAAGGGAAATTCCGACGGCGGCCGCGGCGGCTCTCGCATCCCCGGCCCGTCCCGCATCACGAACGAAAACGTCAACGTGGTGGGCGCCAAGTTGCTGCGCAGCAGCAACGGCCGCAGCCGACGTGCCGCCACCACCAAGGATGGCCGCATGAGGTGCGGCAACCACGCCCGCATAGCGGACCGCTTCGACGATGCCAGCCACATCGGTGTTGTACCCCACCCGACGCACCTGTCCGGCGTCGTGCTCGAAAACGACTGTGTTGATGACACCAAGATGGGCGCCGGCGCCGCGGACTTCGTCCACTTCCTTGACCATGGCAGACTTCAACGGCATGGTCACTGAAAGGCCGCACCAGGCGTCATCACCGCGAAGTGACTCCATGAACGATGGGAGCCTCTCAACAGTGACGTCGATCGCCGAGTAGTCGATGTCCACACCCAACTTTGCGTAAGCTGCGCAGTGCAGTGCCGGAGACTTCGAATGTGAAATCGGGTGCCCCAGGACTGCGGCACGACGACTCACACACACCGTCCCGCATTAGCCTGGCACCACGCGTTGTACTGCTCAACATAGGTGTTGTGCTCAGCCAACGTCTTGGAGAACTTGGTCTCCTTGGTGTCCAGGTTGATGGTCACCCAGTAGAGGTAATCGTTCTGGGTGGGTTTGGCCGCAGCATCAATGGCCGTTTTGCCCGGCGAGCCAATGGGCCCTACCGGAAGCCCAACGTTGGCGTAGGTGTTGTAGGCATTGGACTTATCAGCCTTTTCCTCCTCGGTGAGGTGGAACGACTTCTTGCCCAGACCGTACGTCACCGTGGCATCAGACTGGATCAGGCCGCTGGTCTCAACGTTGTTGGGCTTGAGCCTGTTGTAAATTGCTCCAGCCACGTTTCCATAGTCCGCCTGACCACCTTCGGCCTGAACAATGCTGGCGATGGTCACGGTGTCGTACTGCTTGGCGGGGTCGGTAACGCCTTGGGCCTTGAGTTCATCGAGGGTGGTGGCCACCAACTTCCGGATGATGTCCTTGGCGGACGTACCGAGTTCGAACCGATATTCGCCGGGGGCAAGGAAGCCTTCCAGGCTCTTGGCCTTGGCGGGAACACCAAACTGCCCGGGTGCCTGATTCAAGGCGTTGAGCTCCTGCATGGGAATGCCCGAACCCTTGGAGATAGCCTCCAGGGATTCATTGATACGCAGGCCCGCGCTCAGCGCAAAGTACATCACCTTGGATGCGTCCTTGTTCACCAGGACGGCCACAGCATCCGAATTCTTCATCTCAGTCCGGAAAGTGAAGGATCCAGGCGAGAGTTCGCCGCCTTCGTTGAGGAACTCCTTGACGAAAGCATCGGAATCGGCAACCACACGATTGGCAACCAGATCGTTTGCAACAGCCTTGGGACCGGAGCCTTCGGGCACCGTGATGGTTACCGACCCCGTGCCCGGGCCGGGGTAATCGGTCACTTTGTCCATGCCCAGCAAGGGCTTCAGGAACTGCGCACCAATGGCTATTGCGGCTACGAAGACACCCAGCGTGATCAGAAGAGCCACAACACGACGCCGACGCCGGGCTCTTTTCGCGGCAGCCTTGGACGCCGGACTCGCCGCGGGGGCAATGAGGTCGTGGGGGTGCTCGTCATGAAGAAGAACGTCATTGTGGAGTTCGTCATGGATGCCGAGCTGGTAGTGGGCATCGTGTTCAGCGTACTCGTGGCCGTCGGCGTGTGCTTCGGGATGCTCTGCCGAAAGGGCTTCATGTTCCACATCACCGTGATGGGCATCATCGGGGTGAAGATTACCGTGCGGAGTATCTCCGTGATCAACCCCGCCCTGCTCGAAAGAGGGGACGTGTTGCTCCTGATCGTGTTGTTCCTGGACGTCTTGTTGCTGGCGGTCCTGCTGATGCCCATAGGGCTCATCGTGCGCTTCAACCATATGAACCGGGGCATCATCAGCCACAACAACAGGCGACTGGGCCTGCGACGGGGACGCTGCGGACGTTGGCGGTGCAACTGGAGTCGGCGGTGCAACTGGAGTCGGCGGTGCCACAGGCGTTGGGGGTGCAACAGCGGCAGGAGTATCCGCCGGTGCGGGCTTAACCCCCGGGGCAGGCTGTACCGCGGGGACTGGTCGGGGCAACTCGGGCTCACCCTCCGCCGAGGGAGTCGCCTCCCCCGGAGTCGCTTCGGGAACGGGTACCACATTGTGGTTCTGCGTGGCGAGGAATCGTTCACGCGCCCGCAGCTCTTTGCGGGTGAGCGGCATACCGCCGCCGGCGGTACCGCTTGAGGGGTCGTTGTTGACCGGGCTCACAGTTGCAGTCCCCTCTTAGAAGAATCGGATTCACTACCGGAGGCAGCCCGCAGCGTTGGGGCACTGCTGGGTTTTTCGGACTGCACCGGTGCCTGCACTCGGCGGCCAACGTCCGTTCCTCTGGCTTTTTGCATGTCGATTGCGTGCTGCAGTATTCCAGCAGCGGCAACCTGATCAACCACTTTACGGTGGTTCTTGCTGCTCATGCCAGCTTCGTGCAGGTTGCGGTGTGCCGTAACAGTTGAAAGTCGCTCATCGACGAGGTTTACGGGAACGTCCAAACCAGCACGTTGAAGCTCGCTGGTAAGGAGATCCGCGTAGTCCATGGCCATCTGCGCGGACGCACGTTCCTCGCCCTTCATGGTGCGGGGAAGGCCCACAAAAATCTGTACCGCCGGCAGTTCGACAGCGTGTTTGACGACTACCCGCACATCGGAATTTTTCTTGCTGTCCCGGCCAACCGTCTTGAACGGCGTGGCCAGGATCCCGTCCGGATCGCAGATGGCCAGACCCACCCGAACGGTACCGACGTCTACCCCCAGCTTGATGCCATGGGGGTAGACGTCACTGTCAGAACTGGAATCCACCGTCAGCGCTTGGCAATCGCATCCACCACCGCTGTGAGGGCCTCAGAGACCTTCCCAGCGTCGGTGCCGCCGCCCTGGGCGACATCGTCCTTGCCACCGCCGCCGCCGCCGAGAATCCCTGCTGCCAAACGCACCAGCGCTCCGGCCTTTACCCCTGCTTCGCGGGCAGCCTCGTTGGTGGCAATCAGTATGACGGGACGGTCCTTGCTGACACCTGCAACAGCCACGGTGGAGGCTTCCGAGCCAAGACGATTGCGGAGATCGAGGGCAAGGTTGCGCAGATCATCAGCGCCGCCCACCTGGCCGGCGTCGTGGGCTACAACCCGAACACCGGCAGCATCCTTGGCAGTACCCGTAAGGTTTGCGGCCGCTGCGGCGAGCTGCTCTTTGCGGAGGCGATCAAGCTCCTTCTCCGCAGCCTTGAGCTTGTTCAGGGTGCTGGAGATGCGGTCAGCAAGCTGTCCGGATGGAACTTTCAGCAAATCCGTAAGCTCGGAAACCAGAGCCCGCTCTGCCGCCAGATGGCGGAAGGCGTCCAAGCCAACAAAGGCCTCAACACGGCGGTTACCCGAGCCAACAGACTGCTCGCCCAGCAGGGAAAGGCTGCCGATCAGGGACGTATTTGCCACGTGGGTACCGCCGCACAACTCACGGGACCACGCGCCGTCGATCTCCACCACGCGCACTTCGCTGCCGTAGTTTTCCCCGAACAAAGCCATAGCGCCCAGCGCCTTGGCTTCGGCGAGCCCCATCACCTTGGTGTCAACCCGGTAGTTATTCCGGATGGCGATGTTGGAGACCTCTTCAATTTCAGACCGCGTTGCTGTGCTGAGGCCTTCGCCCCAGGCGAAGTCAAAGCGCAGGTATCCGGCCTTGTTGAAGGAACCGCGCTGGGTAGCTTCAGGGCCGAGGATCTGGTGCAATGCAGCATGCACAATGTGCGTGCCGGTGTGGGCCTGCTCAGCAGCGTGACGACGTTCACGGTCGACGGCGGCGCGCACCAAGGCATCGGAAGCGATCTCACCTTCGCGGACAATCGCCTTGTGCACGCTGAGCCCCTTGATGGGACGCTGCACGTCCAGGACCTCCACCACGAACCCGTCACCGGTGATGAGGCCGGTGTCAGCAGACTGGCCACCAGCTTCGGCATAGAACGGGGTCTCGTTGAGGACAAGCTCGATTTCCTCGCCGGTGGAAGCGTGGGCTACCGGCCGGCCACCGCTGACGATGCCGCGGACCTTTGCTTCGCCCTCAAGTTCGTTGTATCCGGTGAAGACCGTTTCGCCCTTACCCAGAAGCTCCTGATAGGCGCTGAGGTCGGCGTGGCCACCCTTCTTGCCCTTCGCATCGGCTTGGGCACGCTGGCGCTGCTCGAGCATGAGAGCACGGAAGCCTGCCTCGTCCACCTTGAGGCCGGCTTCCTCGGCCATTTCCAGGGTCAGATCGATCGGGAATCCGTACGTATCGTGCAAGGCAAAGGCGTCAGCACCGGAAAGGGGAACGCCGGCAGCCTTAGACTCCGCTACAGCATCTTCCAATCGTGCCGTACCTGAAGCGATGGTGCGCAGGAATGCCTTTTCTTCGGCGTAGGCAATGCGGCTGATGCGCGCGAAGTCGGTCTCCACCACCGGGTAGACACCCTTCATGGCGTCACGGGAGGCAGGGAGCAGCTCCGGCAGGCAGGCTTTTTCGACGCCGAGCAGGCGCATGGCGCGGACGGCGCGGCGAATCAGGCGGCGCAACACATAGCCGCGGCCTTCATTGGACGGTGCGACGCCATCAGCAATGAGCATCAGGGCAGAACGAATATGGTCACCAACAACGCGCATGCGGACATCGTCGGTGTGGTGCGGATCATCCGGGGATTCAGCTGAGGTGTACTCGCGGCCGGACAATTCAGCGGCTTTATCGATCACAGGACGGACCTGGTCGGTCTCGTACATGTTTTCAACACCCTGGAGGATCATCGCAAGACGCTCCATGCCCAGGCCGGTGTCGATGTTCTTCTGCGGCAGTTCACCGACGATGTCGAAGTCCACCTTGGAGCGGACGTTTTCGATCTGGTACTGCATGAACACGAGGTTCCAGATTTCGATGTAGCGGGTTTCGTCGGCCAGGGGGCCGCCTTCGATGCCGTAAGCAGGGCCGCGGTCGTAGTAGATCTCAGAGCAGGGACCGGCCGGGCCGGGCTGTCCGGTGGACCAGTAGTTGTCGGCCTTGCCCATGCGCTGGATACGCTCGGCAGGAATGCCGGTGTTCTTGAGCCAGAGTTCTTTGGCTTCGTCATCCTCTTCGTAGACAGTCACCCAGAGGCGCTCGGCAGGAAGTCCGTAACCGCCGTCATCAACGCTGGTGGTCAGCAGCTCGAAAGCGAACTTGATGGCGTCTTCCTTGAAGTAATCTCCAAAGGAAAAGTTGCCGCACATCTGGAAGAACGTGCCGTGGCGGGCAGTCTTGCCTACTTCTTCGATGTCTCCGGTGCGGATGCACTTCTGGACGCTTGTGGCACGGCTGTAGGGAGGCTCTTCGCGCGCAGTGAGGTAGGGAATGAAAGGCACCATTCCGGCCACAGTGAAGAGAAGTGACGGGTCGCTGGAAACGAGCGACGCGGAGGGAACGGCGGTGTGGCCCTTGTTGACAAAAAAGTCCACCCAGCGCTTGGTGATCTCCTGCGACTTCATTAGCTGATTACTTACCCTTCTCAATTCACTGCACACGATGTGCGCGGTACCGGCTGGTGCCGTTCCGCAGCTTTCCATTCTGCCCTGTTGAGGGCGCGGGGGCGAACCGCTCCGCTAGCGCCGCGACGATACGGCGTCGTCGATACCCAACGCGGCCCGCAATTCCTCTTCGCGTTGGTGCGTCCCCGTACGCACGGCATCGGCAAAGTCGAACAGGCCATCAGCCATCCGGCCAACAGCCCGGTTCAGCCCTTCCGGACCAAGATTGGCCTGGGCTTCGGTGATCTTACGGAAGGCGATGACGCCGATGGCGACGCCGATGCCCATCCACACAATTCGTTTCATGAGGTCTCCCTGTAGTTCAGCGGCTGATTGGGGAAGCGGCTGGTTGGGTCAGCGGCTGCGGCGGCCGGAGGAGGTGGTGCGGCGTCCAGCAAACGCCGAACGGACGCCGTAGCTGAAGGCAGCCACCTTAATCAAGGGTGAACCTACCGTTGCTGCTACAAGCGAGGACAACGCGGAGATGTTGGCCGAGGCATCAGAGACGTTGGAGGCAATGCCGTCAACTTTCTTCAACTGCTGGTTGGTGGTGGTCACCGTGGCAGTCACTTCATCCATCAGGGGCGTGGCGCCATCGCTGATGGAACGGATGGAGGTCCGCACTTCGTCAAAAACGCCACCCAGCTTCAAAATGGGCACGGCCAAAAGCAGGACGAGGAGTGCAAACACTCCTGCTGCGACGAGGCCGGCGATGTCGCCACCAGACATAGAACTCTTCTCCTTGGATCGTTTCGCTGCCTCGCACCAGCCGATTCCGGGCTTTGGGCAAGGCCTCCCCCAGTACCTTACCTATATTGGCCCGGTACCTTACATACAAAGAAGCCCGCGGCGTGTGCCACGGGCTTCTCTGTATGCGCTGCTGAAATTTAGCGAGCGTAGAATTCGACGACGAGCTGCTCTTCACAGATCACGGGGACCTCGGAGCGCTTCGGGCGACGAACCAGGCGGGCCTGGAGGGCGTCAATCTTGACGTCCAGGTATGCCGGCACGTTGTTGAGCACGTGTGCGCCAGCAGCTGCCACCTGGAACGGGGGCATAACCTCGGAGCGGCTGTGAACGTGGATGAGCTGGCCTTCGCCAACGCGGAAGGACG
Source organism: Paenarthrobacter sp. TYUT067 (assembly GCF_023656375.1). Taxonomy (NCBI): domain Bacteria; kingdom Bacillati; phylum Actinomycetota; class Actinomycetes; order Micrococcales; family Micrococcaceae; genus Paenarthrobacter; species Paenarthrobacter sp. TYUT067. The sequence goes on along the minus strand of NZ_JAMOIT010000019.1, from coordinate 47,636 downwards.
GGCGGTCCACGCGGACGCCGTCAACCATGATGTGGCGGTGCACAACCAGCTGGCGGGCCTGTGCGATGGTGCGGGCGAAGCCTGCACGGAGCACCAGGGCGTCCAGACGCATTTCGAGGAGCTCAACCAGGTTTTCACCGGTGAGGCCCTTGGTGCGGCGTGCTTCTTCGAAGGCGCGGGTCATCTGGGCTTCGCGGATGCCGTACTGGGCGCGCAGACGCTGCTTTTCGCGCAGACGTACGGCGTAGTCGGAGTCCTGCTTCTTGCGGGCACGGCCATGCTCACCGGGGCCGTACGGGCGGCGCTCCATGTACTTGGCGGCCTTGGGGGTCAGAGCAATGCCGAGTGCACGCGAAAGACGTGCGGTACGGCGAGCACGAGTGTTGTTAGCCACTTGTGTCCTTCCAATTACTGCGGTGTGTCAGTGTTACTGGCCTCCATCAGGGAGAGCATCGGCCAACCGCTACCTCTTGCTACTAGCCCGGGCGCACAGCTCTATTGAAGGAATCTTCAGTGGGATTGTGCGTCAGGCCATGCCAGACAAGGATCAAGCCTACCATGGGCAGGGCTATCATATGCAGCCGTCGTGATCAGGGCCCTACTCCCCGCGCACGATTTTGCGGAGCCGTTCCAGCCTGGCGGCGATATCGCGTTCGGCTCCGTTACCAGTGGGTTGGTAATAGTCCTTACCCACCAGGTCATCCGGTGGATACTGCTGGGTTGCCACGCCGTGTGGTTCATCGTGGGCGTACTTGTAGCTCTTGCCGTGACCCAACTGCTTTGCCCCCGGGTAGTGCGCATCGCGCAGGTGCATGGGGATGCCACCGCCGAATCCGGCACGAACATCTGCCACGGCTTTGTTCAAACCCATGTACGCGGCGTTGGACTTGGGTGCTGTGGCCAGGTGGACCACCGCCTCAGCCAGCACAATCCTGCCCTCCGGCATGCCGATCAGTTGCACTGCCTGCGCTGCGGCCACCGCGGTCTGCAGCGCCGTGGGATCGGCCATTCCAATATCTTCCGCAGCGGAGATCACGATCCGCCGTGCAACAAACCTCGGGTCCTCACCGGCTTCAAGCATCCGCGCCAAATAATGCAAAGCAGCATCGACATCCGAGCCCCTAATGGACTTGATGAACGCGCTGGCCACATCGTAGTGCTGATCGCCGGCGCGGTCGTAGCGAACGGCCGCAGCATCAAGGGCACGTTCTGTGTGGCGGAGCTCCACCAGCACGGGAGCCTCAGGAAGGCTGTCCTTCGCGAGCCCGGTTTCGCCGTCGGTGTCGCTGAACTCATCAGTTCCTGTCGCATCGTCGTCGGAAATCTCGACGGCGGCGGAGTCACCGAAGGCTACTCCGGCAGCGGCTTCCAACGCTGTCAGAGCCCTCCGGGCGTCCCCTCCGGAGAGGCGGACCAAATGGTCCAGCGCCTCGGAACTGAGTTCAACGCGGCCGGCAAGGCCACGGGCGTCAGCCACGGCCCGCTGCAGCAAACCCGAAATGTCGTCATCGGTGAGCGGCTTCAGGGTGAGCAGGAGCGAGCGGGACAGGAGTGGCGAGACCACGGAGAAGGACGGGTTTTCCGTGGTGGCCGCCACCAGCACCACCCAACGATTTTCCACACCAGGAAGCAGGGCATCCTGTTGGGCTTTATTGAAACGGTGGATCTCGTCGAGGAAGAGCACGGTGGTCTTCTTGTAGAGGTCGCGGGCAGTCAAGGCCTCGTCCATAACGCGGCGAACATCCTTGACGCCGGCGGTGATGGCAGACAATTCAACGAACTTACGCCCCGGTCCGCGAGCAATGACATGGGCGAGCGTCGTCTTTCCAGTGCCGGGCGGACCCCACAGGATGACCGAACTTGGGCCCGCCGGGCCTGCGGCATCAGCACCCGCGGCCAGCTGCCTCAACGGCGAACCCTGCCCCAGCAAATGCTGCTGCCCCACTACCTCGTCAAGAGAACGGGGGCGCATTCTGACGGCGAGCGGACTCCGCTGGGAAGCCATCCAGTGAGCATCGGAGGGACCCCCTGACACGGGCAGATCCTCGGACTCGTCGTCATCCACTGCACCGGCACCAAAGAGATCTTCCACATGGATAGGCTACTCATAGTTCCAGCAAAGGAGACATCGACGTGGATCGCCGATCATCTGCCCCTCGTCAGAGGCCCGGCAGCCGGACCGCTTTGGTACCCGCGGACAGATTGCAGGGCTGGGTGGACCGTTTTGTGGCGAGCCATGGTCCTGTTGGCGAAGACCTCGACGACGGCGGGGTACTTCTGAGGGCGGCCGATGGTGCGAGTGCGCTCCTGAAGGCACCCTGGCCCGCCGACGGGCGTCCTGGCCGGGGAACAACCGAAGTGGCCCGCATGGCTTCGCTGGCAGCCCAGGAACGGGGGCTTGGCTTGCTGCTGGTACGCAAGGGCGGTTACGCCCTGGCCGCCGCTGGCGGGTCCGCCATCCTCGCTTCGAAGAGCGGCAACCGATTCCTCGACGCCAAGGCCACGGCAGAACACGCTGCGCGCATTTTCAACGATCACCGCGTTGAGTACATTGTCCCGGGCGGCGACCGCGCACTGGTGGATCAGGTTCTTGCCCAGCCCCTCCTTGGCACCATTGCCGGGCGTACGCGCCTGGCCTTCCTGGACGTTCAGGCTCCAAAGGCATCAGTGCTGGCAAAGTGCGCTACCGACGCCTGCGCCGTCCGCATTACGGTGACTGATCCGCCGGCCTGACACCAGGCGGAGGAGCAGCCGCGGAACTAGCAGCCGCTGGACGCACGCCTCAGAGGTGCCTGCCGGTACAGGTAGCTGCCGTAGTCAGTGAAACCGGCGTGGGAGTAAAGCCGCTGTGCTCCGTGATTGGCCTCGGTGACCAGCAGCCAGAATCCCTCAAGATCTTGATGGGTCCCTGCGTTCAACAACGCCGCCAGAACCGTGGTCCCGTATCCGCGCCTCCGGTGCCCTGTTGACGTCGCCATGCTGTAAATCCCGCCCCAGCCACCAACCAAAGCGAGTCGTCCTACGGCGGCCGGGACGCCGTCGTCGTCCCTCACCAGTGCGTACAGCGCAGGGCAGGCGCTGAGAATCCTGTGAGCGACCGACAGTTCAGCGTCGCCTCCCCGGCCGTCGACGGCCCACCACACCCGTAGCCATTCCTCGGATGGTTCATCAGTGATTTCAACGTCCCGGCCGGAGGAGTCCACCGGCAGAGATTCCGTGCCCCGGACCATGATCTTCGTTGCCGACTGCCGCGTGTAGCGCTGTCCATCCAGGTAGGCATTAAGGGCGGCGCTGCGGGAGTCGTCAAAGACCTGAAAGATCAAGGGAATCCGGCGAAGCCGGTACCACTCCGCCGCAGCACGTACGGACTGCGCCATGCCCGGGCTTTCCTCCTGCCCACCGGCAGGGTTCCTTGGCCACACCGAATTGGCCCGCTGGGTCACACCGCCCGAAGCACGCAGGACCCACTCCCCCGTATCTTCACGTTCCAGCGCAGGCCAGGCCTTGTCCATGAGGGATTCCAAAAATGCTTGCTCCACCATTCAGCGGCACCTTTTCGTCAACAGGAGGGTTTCGGCGGCGGGAACACCAAAGGCCCCCCACCGTGGTGGAGAGCCTTTGGCTACCGTTTACTCGGACTTCGTGTCCGGCTTGGCGGCAGGCTTGGCCTCGGGCTTGAAGTCGACGCCCGCTTCCTTGCGCTGCTGGGGAGTGATCGGTGCCGGCGCAGCTGTCAGGGGGTCGTAGCCGTTGCCCGATTTCGGGAAGGCAATGACGTCGCGGATGGACTCCACTCCGGCGAGCAAAGCAACCACACGGTCCCAGCCCAAGGCCATTCCACCGTGCGGAGGCGCGCCGTACTTGAAGCCTTCCAGCAGGAAGCCGAACTTGGTTTCAGCGTCTTCCTTGTCCAGGCCCATGAGCTGGAAGACGCGTTCCTGCACTTCGCGCTCATGGATACGGATGGAACCGCCGCCGATCTCGTTGCCGTTGCAGACGATGTCGTAGGCGTAGGAGAGAGCGGACTCCGGGTCCTTATCAAAGGTGTCCAGGAACTCCGGCTTGGGCGAGGTGAAGGCGTGGTGAACAGCCGTCCATTGTCCCCCACCCACCGCGACGTCACCGGAGGCGACAGCTGCGGCAGCGGGCTCGAACATGGGAGCGTCCACGATCCAGACGAAAGCCCAGTCCTTGGGATCGATCAGGCCGGTACGGTGACCGATTTCCACTCGCGCAGCACCGAGCAAGGCGCGGGCTGCGGACTTCTCGCCGGCGGCGAAGAAGATGCAGTCGCCGGGCTTGGCGCCAACGGCGTCCGCCAGACCTTCGCGCTCGGCGTCAGTAAGGTTCTTGGCCACCGGGCCAGCCAATTCGCCGTCTTCCTTGAAGAGGACATAGGCCAGGCCCTTGTGACCACGCTGCTTGGCAAATTCCTGCCAGCCGTCCAAGGTACGCCGCGGCTGGGAAGCACCGCCCGGCATGACCACGGCGCCAACGTACGGTGCCTTGAAGACGCCAAAGTTGGTGTCCTTGAAGAACTCGGTCAGTTCAGTCAGCTCGACGCCGAAGCGCAGGTCAGGCTTATCTGAGCCGTACTTGGCCATGGCGTCCAGGTACGTCATGCGGCGGATCGGCGTGGGGATCTCGACGTCGATCAGCTGCCACAACGCCTTGACGATCGCTTCACCGAGCTCAATGACATCATCTTGGTCAACGAAGCTGGCTTCGATGTCCAGCTGCGTGAATTCCGGCTGGCGGTCCGCGCGGAAGTCCTCGTCGCGGTAGCAGCGGGCAATCTGGTAGTACTTTTCGAAGCCGCCCACCTGGAGGAGCTGCTTGAAAAGCTGGGGCGACTGCGGAAGCGCATACCAGGAGCCCGGGGCAAGACGCGCCGGAACAACGAAGTCACGGGCGCCTTCCGGCGTCGAACGCGTCAACGTCGGGGTCTCGATTTCCACGTAGCCACGCTGGTGCAGGAGTTCGCGCGCCACACGGTTTGCCTCGGAACGCAGACGCATGTTGCGGGCGGGGCCAGGGCGGCGAAGGTCAAGGTAACGGTGCTTGAGCCGGGCTTCCTCGCCGACCTCCACGTGCTCGTCAATCTGGAACGGGAGAGGCTCGGAGGTGTTGAGGATAACAACGTTGTCCGCGATAACCTCGATGTCGCCCGTGGCCAGAGCCGGGTTCTCGTTGCCTTCAGGACGCTTGTTGACGGTACCCGTCACCTGCAGCACGTACTCGTTCCGAAGGCCGTGGAAGACCTCTTCCTCACGGACAACCACCTGGGCGACACCGGAGGCATCACGCAGGTCAACGAATGCAACGCCACCGTGATCACGGCGGCGGCCCACCCAGCCGGCCAGGGTAACGGTTTGTCCAATGTGCTCGGAGCGAAGGGATCCGAGGTCATGTGTGCGCAGCACAGCATTCCTTTCAGCATGAAATTTAGAGGGACCGCTGCAAAGCGGTCCCGTCCGAGTTTACCCGCCCCGGCCACGGCTCCCGCCACAACCAGGGAACAGTGGTTGGCGCCTAGCTGGCCGTGGTGATCCGGACGTGCAGATCCTCTTCCGACGGTGCCCAGCTCGCAGGGTCCGCGTCTACCTGCTCGCCGGAGCGGATGTCCTTGACCTGGTGCTTGCCGTGGTCGTCGGTGAACCACACGAACGGAATGCCGCGACGGTCCGCAAACTTGATCTGCTTGCCGAACTTCTCCGCTTTGGCGGCAACTTCCGTGGCAATGCCGCGGCCGCGCAACTGGGCGGCGATGTCCTGCGCCGCGTACCAGCTGTCATCTGAGTTCAAGGCAACCAACACCGCCGTGGGCACCGATCGGGAGGCCGTGGCCAATTCCTGGCTGAGGATGCGGGACACAAGTCGGGTCACGCCAATGGAAAGGCCGACGCCGGGGAACTTGCGGTTGCCCTTGCTCGCCAACGCGTCGTAGCGGCCTCCGGAACAAATGGACCCCAGCTGCTCGTGGCCCACGAGCACCGTCTCAACAACGGTTCCGGTGTAGTAGTCCAGGCCGCGGGCAATGCTGAGGTCGGCAATAACCTTGCCAGGGGCCCGCTGGACGGCAGCCTCAATAACCTGCTGAAGCTCATTCAGGCCCTCTTCCAGGAGGTCGTCCTTGACTCCAAGTGCACGCACTCGTTCCACGAATGAGGTGTCTTCCGTTCGGATGCCAGCCAATTCCAGCGCCAATGCAGCCTGCTCGTCCGTGGCTCCGAGCTCACTCTTCAGCAGCTCAGCCACCTTGGCGGCGCCGATCTTTTCCAATTTGTCGATGCTGCGCAGCACCCCGGCCGTGTCAGTGAGCCCAATGCCGCGATAAAAGCCTTCGGCCAGCTTGCGGTTATTGATCCGGAGCCGGAAGTCCGGGATCGGCAGCGCACTGAGGGCCTCAGCGATGACCAACGCGATTTCGACGTCGTAGCGGAACGGCAGTTCGCCGTCGCCCACAACATCGATGTCCGCCTGAGTGAACTCACGCGCACGGCCTTCCTGCGGACGCTCGCCCCGCCAAACCTTCTGGATCTGATACCGGCGGAAGGGAAACGCCAGGTAGCCGGCGTTCTCCACCACGTAGCGGGCAAAGGGGACGGTCAGGTCGAAGTGGAGGGCCAGGGCGTTAGGGTCGGCCTTGTTCGATGTGGCGTCCTCACCCTCATCGTCCTGGAGCCTGCTCAGGCCATAGACCTCTTTGTCGATCTCGCCTTTGCGCAGCAGCTGGCCCACTGTCTCAACCGCACGGGTCTCAATGGAAGAAAAGCCGTGCAGTTCAAACGTCTTCCGGAGCGTATCCAGCACATGGAGCTCCACCAACCGCTCCTGGGGAAGCCACTCGGGGAATCCGGACAGGGAGGCGGTACGTGCCATGGTGGAAAAGTCTCCTCGAAGAAAGCTGACGCTGGCATCGCACCGCAGCTTTAAACACCTTTTCGGCGTTTACAGGGCGGGCGTCCAGCCGGTCATGCATAAACTATGTGCGGCAGCCAGTTTATGCTTTCCGCGCGTGCACATCTAATGCAGCATGCCCGGTTCCTGTCGGCCGCCACCAAAAGTGGACACAATCAGGAGGACTCTTGGCAACAAGGTCGCGGGATGACCGCGAAGCGAAACGGCGCATCAGGCAGATGGAAGCCAAGCGTGCCCTGCGGCAGGAACAGGGCAAGCGACGCAAACGCGACAACACCATCGCCGCGAGTGCAGCCGGCGTGGCGGTTGTGTTGGCCGTAGTGCTGCAACTGACAGTCTTCAGCTCCAACCCCACCGAGGCGGAGTTCGCCGCTGCCGAAGCAGGGCTCAGCTCACCGTCCGCTTCCCCGGCAGCATCGAACAGCGCCGACGTACCCGGCCCGGAAACGGCTGCTGGAAAGACCTTCACCGGCGAACTCGCCTTGAACAGTGGCGTACTCGGCATCGAACTGAACGGAACTGCGGCTCCGCAGGCTGCTGCCGTCTTCAAGTCCCTCAGCGACGCCGGCTACTACAAGGGAGCGTTCTGCCACCGGTTGACCACCTCCGAAACATTCGGACTCCTTCAATGCGGCGCCAAGACCGAAGACGGGTCCGAAGACGGAAATTACCGGTGGGGCCCACTGGAAAATACTCCCGCGGACAATAAATACCCCGCGGGGACGATTGCCGTGGCACGTACCGGCAACAACGCTTACGGCAACGGACACCAATTCTTCATCGTCTACAAGGACACCACCATTCCGGCTGACACTGCCGGCGGTTACACCGTGGTGGGTAAGGTGACCAGCGGCCTGGACGTCGTTGCCAAGATTGCGGCAGCAGGCCTTAAACCCGGTGAAAACGCCAGCGACGGCGCCCCTGTGGCACCTGTCACGATAGACTCGTTTTCTCTGAAGTAACCAGCTCCAGGCCCGGCCCGGAGTGCATTACCTGAGCAGTTCCCTCCAAGCGAAAGACTTTTAGCGGTGACAGACAGTCAGAAATCCGACGAAACAGCAGTAGTGGCCAACGAAGAAGCCGTCGAGGCAACCGGCAACAACGGTTCCGGCGCGCCGGCTCCCGGGGAGAATGCTCCAGCCAGCGAGGCACCTCAGGCAGACGCAGCCGCTCCAGCCGACGAGGCAGCTCAGGTGGCTGGGGAAGCTCAGGTGGCTGGGGAAGCTCCGGCCGACGACGCAGCCGAGTCAGCTCAGGCAGCCGAGGAAGCTCCGACTGCCGGGGAGATCACGGAGGAAGCGCCGACCGCCTCGCCCGCAGCACCGGCTGCTCCTCGTCCGACGCCGTCGCCGGCGCCCTCCCCCGCTGCTTTCGCTGCCCGCCCCAAGGCTCCCGCCGCCGTCGTTCCTGCTGCACCCGCGGTTTCCGCGGCCTCGCTCGCCGAGGCAGCCAAATGGGGACGCGCCGAGGGTGACGGCCATGTGTTCCTGACATTGGACGGCGAAGAAATCGCCGTTGGTCAGTACCCCGGCGTCAGCAAGGACGAGGCACTTGGCTACTTCGCCCGCAAGTTCGACGACGTCATTGCGCAGGTTGTTCTGCTCGAACACCGCGTGGAGTCAAAGGCCCCTGCCACGGACATGCAGAAGACGGTCACACACTTGCGTGAGCAGCTCGCGGAGCGCAACATGGTGGGCGACATCCGTGCTGCCGAGGCCCGCTTGGATGCTCTGTCAGCCCAGATCGTTGAACTGGAAAAGTCGGAGAAAGCCGCCCACGACGCAGTGCGCGCCAGTGAGCTCGCAGCACGCGAAGCAATCGTTGCCGAAGCTGAGACAATTGCCGGTCAGGACCCCGCGCAGATCCAATGGAAGACCTCCAGCGCACGAATGAACGAGTTGTTTGAAACGTGGAAGGCCGCGCAGAAGAGCGGGGTCAGGCTCGGTCGCAGCAACGAAGATGCTCTGTGGAAGCGCTTCCGTTCGGCTCGGACGGTCTTTGATCGTCACCGCCGCGCCTACTTCTCCCAGCTGGACAGCAATAACTCCGCTGCAAAGTCCGCCAAGGAAGCCCTCATCGCAGAGGCCGAAGCACTCTCCACCTCCACTGACTGGGGATTCGCCGCAGGCGAGTACCGCCGGCTGATGGACCAGTGGAAGACCACTCCTCGGGCAAGCCGCAAGGACGATGACGCACTGTGGGGCCGCTTCCGCGCCGCCCAGGACGTCTTCTTCAGCAACCGCCAGGCCGCCAATGACCAGATCGACCAGGAATACACGGCGAATTTGGCCGTAAAGGAACAGTTGGTGGCTGAAGCGCAGGCACTCCTGCCCATCAACGACCTCAACGCTGCCAAGAAGGCCCTCCAGTCAATCCGGGACCGTTGGGAAGATGCCGGCAAGGTTCCCCGCGCCGATATGGGCAGGATCGAAGCCGGGCTTCGCAAGGTTGAAGACGCTGTCCGTGAGGCCGAGGAAGACAAGTGGCGCCGGAGCAACCCGGAAACCAAGGCCCGCACCAACAGCGCCTTGTCACAGCTCGAATCAGCCATTGCGGGCCTCAAGGACGATCTGGAGAAGGCTGAAAAGGCCGGCGACCAGCGCCGGATCAAGGCCGCGCGCGAAGCCCTGGAAGCACGTCAAGCATGGCTCGATCAGATCCAGCGCTCCGCCAGTGACCTCGCTTAGCGATTTCTGAGAAGGCACTTTTTCTGCAGGCTCCGCCCCGGGTTATCCACATAACCCGGGCGGAGCCTGTACTCGTAAGGTGGCCACGCGGAATGATCGGTGAATGGTCCTCGCTGTTACCGCCCCCCAATTGCAGGAGCCGGTCATATCCGAGCTCTATTCCCCCAGCCGCATCTTCTCGTGGAACGAACTGCAGGGCATGGCATTCGATGGCATCCTGCTGCCCCTCTACGGGAAGAGTTATGCCTCACCTGGTGTGACTGTCACCCACCGCCTCAGAGCCCGCGCAGCGGCCCTTACACTCCCGGAACGCATCCGAACCAAGGTTGTCGCCGGTCGGCTCACAGCAGCGTGGATTTACGGTTGCGCCAAAGCACCCGAGCACCTGTCTCTGCTGGTTGACGCGAAACACCGCATCTCCAGCATGCGGGGCAGCATCGCATGCACCCTGCACGAAGTCCGGCTAGGTCAGATGGACGTCGTCAGCCTGGGAGGAATGCTGGTCAGCAGCCCGCTTCGGACCGCAGCTGACATCGCCCTCCATGTGGAAACTGACCGGGCTCTACCTGCGCTGAAGCGTCTTCTGGCACGGGAAGAGCTCGGCATCAAGCTCCGGCTGCTCGTTCTGGCCGTCGAAGCGAGTCCGCGCGTCCCTCACAAGAGGCGGGCCCTGGCCACCCTGGCTCAACTTGCCTCACCAGAGCCCGCTAGCTGAGACCCTGACAGCTGAGACCCTGTTAGCTGCGCCTGCGGTTTCCAGTGGTCCTATAGACGTCGAAAACTCCGTCGATCCGGCGGACGGCGTTCAAGACGTGGTGCAGATACTTGGGATCACCCATCTCGAAGGCAAATTTCGAGATTGCCACCCTGTCACTGGAGGTATGCACCGACGCTGCCAGGATGTTGACATGATTCTCGGACAAAATGCGGGTGACATCCGACAAAAGGGACTTCCGGTCCAGGGCTTCTACCTGAATTTCCACGAGGAAAACACTGGACTGGGTGGGTGCCCACTCAACTTCAACAATTCTGTCCGGCTGGTCCCGGAGACCCGACACATTGGTGCAGTCCGTCCGGTGGACAGAGACTCCTGAACCACGGGTCACAAAGCCAAGAATGGGATCCGGCGGTACCGGGGTGCAGCACCGGGCCAGCTTGACCCAGACATCGCCCACACCCCGCACAATGACGCCGGAGTCAGAGAACTTCGACTTCGCAACCTGGGTGGGGATACTGACTTCGTCCAGGTCTTCGTCGGGTGTCTCATGACCGCCCAGGTGCTCAACGAGCTTTTCCATGACCGACTGAGCTGACGTGTGCCCGTCACCTACGCCGGCGTACAGCCCGGAAATGTCAACGTAGTGGAAGTCCTCTGCCACGGCGGACAAAGCATCGTGCGTCATCAGGCGCTGCAGGGGCAGGTTCTGCTTGCGCATGGCCCGGGTCAGCATGTCCTTGCCACGCTCAATCGCTTCTTCGCGGCGTTCCTTGGTGAACCACTGGCGAATCTTGTTGCGTGCACGGGCAGATTTGACGAAGTGCTGCCAGTCCTGGCTGGGGCCGGCGCCTTCTGCCTTGGAGGTGAAGATCTCAACCCAGTCGCCGTGGTTGAGCTCGCTGTTGAGTGGAACCAGCTTCCCGTTGACGCGGGCGCCGATGGTTCGGTGGCCCACCTCGGTGTGCACAGCGTAGGCGAAGTCCACAGGAGTTGACCCGGCCGGAAGGGCCATGACCTCGCCCTTGGGGGTGAAGACGAAGACTTCGCGGGCGTTGATCTCGTAGCGAAGTGAATCAAGGAATTCTCCGGGATCGGAGGTCTCCTGTTGCCAATCAACCAGCGACCGCAGCCAACCCATGTCACCGTCACGCGGGCTGCCGGGTCCCTGTGCGGTCCGGTTGGGTTGATCCTTGTACTTCCAGTGGGCTGCCACACCGTATTCTGCACGCCGGTGCATCTCGTGGGTGCGGATCTGAATCTCCACGGGCTTGCCGCCGGGGCCAATCACGGTGGTATGCAGGGATTGGTACATGTTGAACTTGGGCATGGCGATGTAATCCTTGAACCGGCCCGGAAGCGGGTTCCACCGTGAATGCAAAGTCCCCAGCGCGGCATAACAATCTCGCACGGAATCCACCAGAACCCGCACGCCCATGAGGTCGTTGATGTCGTCGAAGTCCTTGTCGCGGACGATCATCTTCTGATAAATCGAGTAGTAGTGCTTGGGCCGGCCTGTGATGGTCGCCTTGATCCGAGCGGTCCGAAGGTCATCAGCGATCTGGTTGCGGATGACGCTCAGGCTCTTTTCGCGTTCTGGAGTGCGGTCGCCCACCATTCGCACGATTTCCTCGTACACCTTGGGGTACAGCGCTGCGAAGGAGAGGTCTTCAAGTTCCCACTTGATGGTGTTCATACCCAGGCGATGCGCCAGGGGTGCGAAAATCTCCAGAGTTTCGCGGGCCTTGCGTGATGAGGACTCCGCGGAAACGAAACGCCAGGTCCGCGCATTGTGGAGGCGGTCCGCCAGCTTGATCATCAGGACGCGAATGTCCTTGGCCATCGCCACGACCATCTTACGAACGGTCTCAGACTGGGCAGCCTCACCGAAACTGACTTTGTCCAGCTTGGTGACACCGTCCACCAACATGGCAACTTCGGGGCCGAAGTCCCGTGTCAGGTCAGCCAGTGTGTACGGGGTGTCCTCCACGGTGTCGTGGAGCAACGCAGCCGCCAGGGTTGTCCCTGTCATACCGAGTTCAGCCAGGATGGTGGCCACTGCCACCGGATGGGTGATGTAGGGATCACCACTCTTGCGCTTTTGTCCTTGGTGGCTCTGCTCTGCCACCGCGAAGGCGCGTTGGATCAGATCGAAATCCTCTTTGGGATTATTTGCCCGGACTGTACGCAGCAGTGGTTCCAAAATGGGCGAGTAAGGAGCAATGCCCCGGCCCGTCAGGCGGGCAAGCCGGGAGCGGGTGCGTTCCCTCCGCCCCGGAAAGGTGGGACGCACGCCGGGAGCATCGACCGGAACCGCAGCAGCAGTCCGTCCGGGCACACTCGTTGCCGGAACTGCCACAGCTTTGCGGCTGTCATCCCCGCCCGCCGGTGGTGCCGACGTCGCACGTTCTTCCACAGAAGTACCCCTCACAAGCGATTTAATTCTCCCAGTCTATTCCCGCAGGTGAATGCTTCTGCAACCGGGCAGCACATGACGATGACACGGGCAAGTCAAAGAGCCGGCCTCCGCACTGATGCGGGGACCGGCTCAAGGCAACCCAACTAGCTGTTCGGGCTAAGTTCAGACCTGGACTGTGGCTTCATTCCTGCGGTGAGCCACCTTCTTGGCTTGCTTCACCAGTTCAGGCTCGCCCTGCCGCAGCCAAGCGTACAGCGGTGCGGCGATGAAAATCGTGGCGGCAGTACCGATGAGGATGCCCACGAACAGTGCCAAGGACAGGTCCCGCAGCGTGCCGGCACCCAGGAGTCCGGCCCCAATGAAGAGGATCGCCGCAACCGGAAGGATAGCCACCATCATGGTGTTGATGGAGCGGACCAACGTTTGGTTGACAGCCAGATTGACCTCTTCGCTGAACGTGCGGCGCGTTGACGTGGAAATGTCCGCGGTATTTTCACGGATCTTGTCGAAGACCACCACTGTGTCGTACAGCGAGTAGCTGAGGACGGTCAGGAACCCGATGATTGCCGACGGCGTGACTTCAAAATCGCTCAGCGCGTAGACACCCGCCGTGGTGAACATCGTGACGAGCATGCCAACAAGTGCGGACAGCGACATCTTCCAGGTTCGGAAGTACAGCGCCATCAGGACAGCGGCCAACCCAACAAAGACCACCAAACCAATCAGGGCTTGACGCGTCACGTCCTGGCCCCAGGTTGGTCCCACGAAGTTGGACGTTACCTCGTTCTCGGTCACCCCGTAGGCGCTTGTGAGACCGTCTTTGATGCGGTTCGTCTCGTCGTCGGTCAACTGGTCCGTTTGGATGCGCATGGTGTTGCCTGCCACGTTGGCAACGCGCGGGATGGCTCCGGGCACGACGTCATGAACAGCCTTCTCGCCGAGTGCCGCATCCGTGGTGCTCACGTTTGAAACAGTGAATTCGGAACCGCCACGGAATTCGATTCCGAGGTTGAAGCCGCCCTTGGCGACAGGAACCAGGATGGAGAGCGCTACGGCGACCGCAGCGATGATGAACCAAATCTTCTTCGACTTTACGAAGTTGTACGAGCGCTTGCCCGTGTAGAGCTCATGGCCGAAGGTTGCGAAGCTCGTAGTCATTACTTCTCCTCCTTGGTGCCGTTCGAAGTACCAGTGAGCTGGCCCTTCTCGGCAAGGCGCCTCTCGGCAATGGTCATGCGACGTTCGGCTTCGGCAGCCGCACCGGTGTTGCGCGGGCGGACCACAGCGGGCTTTTCGTCCGGCGTGCGTAGCCGGCCGGCGCCAAGGTAGAGCGGAACTGCGCCGAGACGGTCGGGAGAAAGCCCGGAGAAACGGTGTCCTTCACCAAAGAACTTGGTGCGGGCCAAAACCTGCAGCATGGGGTGCGTAAACATGAACACCACCAGAAGGTCGGCCAGGGCGGTCAGGCCAAGGGTGAAGGCAAAGCCGCGGACGTTGCCAACAGCAACGAAGTAGAGGACCAGGGCCGCGAGGAGGTTGACGGCCTTGGAGGCCAGAACTGTCCGTTTGGCACGCTTCCAGCCGTTCTCGACAGCGGAAACCAGTCCACGGCCCTCGCGCAGTTCATCCCTGATGCGCTCGAAGTAGACAATGAACGAGTCCGCGGTCTGGCCGATGGCCACAATCAGACCAGCCACACCGGCCAGGGACAGACGGTAGTTTTCCGTCCACCCGAGGATGGCGATCGCCAGATAGGTCAGCACACCCGCCACCACAAGGGATGCGATGGTCACGAGCCCAAGGGCACGGTATTGGAAGAGCGAGTAGACAACAACAAGCAACAGGCCGATCATCCCTGCAAGCAAGCCGAGGCGAAGTTGGTCGCCACCCAGCGTCGCGGAGATCTGCTCTTGTGACTGGATCTCAAAGCTGATGGGCAGGGCGCCGTAGCGGAGTTGATCGGAGAGGGCCTTTGCCGACGCCTGGGTGAAGTTACCAGTGATCTGGGGCTTTCCATCAGTGATCACAGCCAAGGCGCGCGGGGCGGAAAGAACTTTGTCGTCCAGGACAATGGCGAACTGTGACTTTGGATCATCAGTACCCTGGGCCTGCGCCGCAGCGTAGAACTGGTTGAGGCGTTCGGTGACTGCTTTGAACTTTGCGGTTGCATCCGCGTTGAACACGATGTTCACGCCCCAGGAATTTGTCACGGAGCCCTGAGCGCCCTGAACCTGGGTAAAAGTGGAATCGCTGATGTCCTGGCCTTTGACCTCCACGGGCCCAAGGATGTACTTGATGGCCGGAGTCTTGTCCGTGGCTGCCTCGCAGGTGACCAGCGGTTTGGCGGGATCCGAACGATCACGTTTTTCCGGTGACGGGTTCACACAGTCAAGCGCTTCGAATTCCCGGACAATGTCCGCGGTGACCCAGTTGATGTCGCTGGCATTCGCCGGCTCCGCCGTGGGCTTGGGAAGCTGGTCCTCAGGTGTGCGCTGCTCCGCAGGAACGGCTGCCGGGTCGCCATAAGTGATGACTGGGCGGAAGTTCATGTCAGCCGAAGCTTGAATGAGGTCGCGGGTCTCCTTGGAAGGCGTACCCGGAAGACTGACCACAACGTTCCGGCCGGACTGGGTGCTAATTTCAGCTTCGGCAACACCGGAGCCATCCACACGCTGCCGGATGATGGCTACTGCCTGGTTGAGTTGCTCCTCATTGATCTCGCTGGAACCCTCTACCCGGGGGGCCAGAATCATCTGGGTTCCGCCCTCGAGGTCCAAAGCGAGCTTGGGAGCCCAACTGGCGTTGCCAGTCACTACTCCGCCAGCCAGGACAGCGGTTAATACAACGAAAATTGCTCCAAGCCAGGTCAGCACCCTGCGGGCTGAGTTTTTGGGGCCGGTCCGTGCCATTATCGATCTTCCTGTTATCGCCGGACAGCCGCCGGCCGACGCTGGTAAGCGTCTGCCGGCGGCTCTCCGCTGCCGTAGAAGTTGCCTTGCGCGGTGTCGCCGCGACTGACGGTGCTAGTTGTCCTTCTTGTCCTCTTTGTTGAGGCGCGCGATGGTTTCTTCCGGGGTCTCGACGGCGGCAGGAGCTTCCGTCTGCGCGGCGGTCAGGGATGACGCATCATCCGGAACAACGGGCGCTTCCTCGGGGGTGGTCTCGACCACCTTGGTGACAGCCTGACGGTGAACCGTTGCCTGGTTACCCGGCGAAAGCTCAATCACGACTTTGTTCTCGGCTTCGTCGATGGACACGATGCGGCCAAAGAGACCGAAGCTGGTCATGACGTCAACCCCGGGAGCGAACTTTGACTGCATCTCAGCCTGCTGCTGCTGGGTCTTCTTGTTGCGGCGGAACATCATGAAGACAAAGAGTCCCAACATGACGAACAGCAATATGGTCATTGGATCCACAGGGAAGTTCCGTTCTGTACTTACGTTTTGGTTCACGGCAACGTCCCTGGCAGATCCGCAGAGCGGGCATGGATCAAGGACTCGAACGTGCCGAGCGTCATACCAGTCTAGTGGGAAAAGCTGAACAGAGGGTGTTAACCCACGGTATCCACGCTTTCGGCGTGGTTTTCATCCTCACCAAACAGTGCCAGTGTCTCCTGACCGAACACCCCGGCCGGGACGGCGTAGCCAAGGTGCGTCCAGGCGGACGCCATCGCGATCCGGCCCCGCGGAGTGCGTCCCAAAAGACCCTCACGGACCAGGAACGGCTCAGCCACGGTCTCCACCGTCTCGGGTTCTTCCCCCACGGCGATAGCCAAAGTGGACAATCCCACTGGACCGCCGTTGAACTTGGTGATCAGGGCTTCAAGAACGGACCGGTCAAGCCTGTCCAATCCACGCTCGTCTACTTCATACATATCCAGAGCCGCTGAAGCTGAACGTGCATCAATCTGCTCAATGCCATGAACCAGCGCCCAGTCACGGACACGGCGAAGCAGTCTGTTGGCGATACGTGGCGTTCCCCGGGACCGGCCCGCTATCTCCGTAAAGCCCGCAGAGTTGACCTTCAGGTCCAGTAGGCCCGCGGAGCGCCGCAGGACGAGCTCGAGTTCGGCGACGGAGTAGAACTCAAGGTGCCCGGTGAATCCGAATCGATCCCTCAGAGGCCCCGGAAGAAGCCCAGCTCGGGTTGTTGCGCCCACCAGGGTGAAAGGTGGCAGTTCCAAAGGAATGGCGGTTGCACCAGCGCCCTTGCCCACCACAATGTCCACGCGGAAGTCCTCCATGGCCATGTACAGCATTTCTTCCGCCGGCCTGGACATGCGGTGTATTTCGTCGAGGAAAAGGACCTCCCCCTCCGATAGGGAGGAAAGGATGGCGGCAAGATCTCCCGCGTGCTGGATGGCCGGGCCGCTGCTGATACGCAACGGCGCGTTCATTTCCGCTGCGATGATCATGGCAAGGGTTGTCTTGCCTAGTCCTGGCGGCCCTGACATCAGCACGTGATCGGCGCTGCGGCCACGCATTTTGGATGCCTCGAGTACCAATGCCAGTTGTTTGCGGACCCGATGCTGTCCCACGAAATCGTGCAGGTTCTTGGGCCGGAGTGCGGCTTCAATGACCCGCTCTTCCGGTTCCTCTCCCCCGCTGACGAGTGACTGCTCAGCCACGGCTGCCTACACGATTGCCTGCGCGCGCCCCATCCTGACCCAACCAACGCAGCGTTGCCCGGAGGATTTGGGCCACGTTTCCTGCGTCCACGAGTTCCGGGGAGTCGGCCATTGCTTTGTCGATGCTGCCGTTGGCGTCCTTCTCGGACCAGCCCAAGCTGGTCATGGCTGCGACAACCTGCGGCTTCCATTCGGCGTTTGGGGCAGCGGCGGGCGCAGTGCCTGTGCCGGTCCCGTGGGGAACCAACTTACCGGCGAGCTCAAGGACAATCCGGCCGGCCACCTTGGGACCGATTCCCGGCACCTTGGTAAACGTCTTGCTGTCTCCAGTGTGCGCCGCCACCCGGATGGCCTCCGGTTCATGCACGGCAAGGACGGCCAAGGCCAGACGTGGCCCTACCCCGCTGACGCTGAGCAGGACATCAAAGACTTCCCGTTCGTCGTCGTCGGCGAAGCCGAACAGTGTCAAGGAATCTTCACGGACGATCATGGACGTGAAGAGCTTGGCTTCTGTTCCTGTCTTGAGGTGACTCAAGGTCTGCGGCGTGGCAAAGACACTCATTCCCGCACCGTTGAGGTCGATGACAGCGGTGGACAAACCAACGTGGGCTACCGTTCCACGGAGAAAACTGATCAAGACCCGGCTCCTGAAATACTGCCTGCTCCGTTGCCGCAATACTGTGTCAATACTGCGGCCAAAGCGGACTATCCGAACATATCTACGAATACCCTAACAAGGCGAGCCGACAATCACCGTGCGCGGCGCGCTTTTGCTTCCGCGTCAGCCCATGCTTTTTGGGCGGGAGTGAGACCGCCCTTACCGTTCGCGCCGGTAGCTGAACCCATTCCACTACCTGCGCGCCATGCATGGGTCAGGGCAAGCGCGAGAGCGTCCGCAGCATCAGCAGGCTTCGGTGGAGCATCCAGGCGCAGGATCTTGGTAACGAGCTTGGTCACTGCATCCTTATTGGCCGTGCCGCTGCCTGTTACCGCGGCTTTGACCTCCGACGGTGTGTGCAACGCGACGGGGATGCCACGGCGTGCGGCCGCAGCGATGACGACGCCCGAAGCCTGGGCCACACCCATGACCGTGCTGACGTTCATCTGCGAGAAAACACGCTCGACGGCGACGACGTCCGGCTGATGCAGGTCCAACCATTCATCAATGGCTTGGGCAATGACCAGCAGGCGCTTATCCAGAGTGAGCTCAGCAGAGGTCCCCACTACCCCAACGGCCACCATGGTGGCCCTGCGGTTCTTTTCAATGTCCACCACACCTATACCGCAACGGGTGAGGCCCGGATCGACTCCCAATACGCGAAGAGTCAAGTCCGGGCCTTCCTGGTGGCTGTGAAGCTGCTAAATGTCAAAATGACGCGCTGCGCCGTGGCCGGCTATTCGGCGTCGAGGGCAGCCTGGACTTCCTCGCTGAGGTCCGCATTGCTGTAGACGTTCTGGACATCGTCAAGATCTTCCAGGGCATCCACGAGTTTCATAAACTTCTTGGCGCCGTCGACATCCAGTTCCACCTGCATGGAGGGAACGAACTCGGCTTCATCTGTCTCGTATTCGATGCCCGCTTCTTTCAGGGCGTCGCGGATGGCCTGAAGATCAGAGGGTTCGGAGTGGATCTCCCAGTTCTCTCCGCTGTCTTTGACTTCTTCGGCTCCGGCATCGAGGACCGCCATCAGGATGTCGTCCTCGCTGAGGCCGTTCTTGGGCAGGACCACAACACCCTTGCGGGCGAAGAGGTAGCTCACGGAACCGGGATCGGCGATGGTGCCGCCGTTGCGGGAGATTGCAAGGCGCACCTCGGATGCAGCGCGGTTCTTGTTGTCCGTCAGACATTCGATCAACAAGGCCGAACCCTGGGGACCACGAGCCTCGTACATGATCTCGGTGTAGTCCACCACTTCGCCGGTGAGGCCAGCACCGCGTTTGATGGCGCGGTCGATGTTGTCATTGGGAACCGATGTCTTCTTGGCCTTCGTGACGGCAAGTTCAAGTCCCGGGTTGCCGGCGAGGTCCGGACCACCCATGCGGGCAGCAACTTCGATATTCTTGATCAGTTTTGCGAACGACTTTGCACGCCTGCCGTCAATGATGGCTTTCTTGTGCTTGGTGGTCGCCCATTTGGAGTGGCCTGACATGCTTTACGCTTCTCCTCTGATCATTCGAATAAAGAGTTCATGCACGCGTTTCTCTCCCGTCACTTCCGGATGGAAGGAGGTGGCCAGTAGTTGACCGGAACGCACTGCAACAATTCTAGCCACTCCGTGCAAAGTAGCCGTGTGGCTGGCGTGGTCGGGGTCGACCTGGGCAAGGACCTCCACGCCCGGACCTACGCGTTCCACCCAGGGGCCCCGGATAAATACAGCGTGAACGGGATCCACACCGGACTCCCCTGCGCTGAATTCAAGGCCCCTGAAATCCAGGTCGGTCTCGAAGGACTCCCGCTGGCGGCCAAAGGCATTCCTGCGCACGGTGATATCCAGCCCACCAAAGGTCTGCTGCGGATTTCCGTGCAGGTCAGTTGCAGGGTCCGCGATTTCATCGGCCAACAGGATCATGCCGGCACAGGAGCCGTAGACCGGCAGGCCGTCCGCGATCCGCTTTTGAAGTGGATCACGGACTTCGAAAATCCGGGAGAGCTTGTCAATGGTGGTTGATTCGCCGCCGGGGATGATCAAGCCGTCAATGTCGTCAAGCTCTGACGGGCGGCGTATACCCACGCCGGTGGCGCCAGCGGCCTCTACAGCGTGGATATGCTCGCGGAAGTCGCCCTGAAGAGCCAGCACGCCGATCCGGAGTCCTGAACCCACGCGCGACGAAGCGTCAGAAAGGGGGTTGGTCATTCGACCATCATAGAGGCCCAGGCCATATGGCGCTGTCAGCGTTGACCAAGCCCACACGCGAGGTAGCCGGTTCCATGCCCTGACTGGGATATATTACAGAGCATGCTTTCCTTCAGCGTTCCCCTCGGCAAGCTGGTCCGCACACTGTCCCGGCTCCGGGGCGGAGGCTCAGCTTTTCCCGGCTTGGTGGTTGAGAAAATCGATCCCGGCTTCATGCAGCGAACGCTGGCTTCGCTCCCCCTGGGCGTAGCCGTGGTCAGCGGCACCAACGGCAAGACCACCACCACCAAGATGGTGGTGGAACTCCTTGAAAGCCAAGGCCTGAAAGTCTTCACCAACCGCAGTGGCAGCAACTTCACCCGTGGGGTGGCCGCTTCGCTCCTGGGTGATGTGGACTGGCGCGGTCGGCTGGACGCAGACATTGCCATCCTGGAATTGGACGAAGCCCATGCCGTGCACTTCGTCAACAAGGTTGAGCCGCGGTACAGCCTCCTGTTGAATGTCCTCCGCGACCAATTGGACCGCTTCGGGGAAATTGACAAGACCGCCCGGCTGCTGGAGCACATCGCCTCCAAGACCACCGGCACAGTTGTCCTCAACCGGGAAGACCCACGCGTCGCCCGGATTGCCAACGCCATCAATACCCTCGATGCCGTCCACCACCCCGAAGTCCGATACTTCGGCCTCGACGAATCTTTGCGCAGCACCTTCCCCAACGACGACGAAATGCGCACCACGGCAATCGGCCCGTCCCCTTCGGGCACTTCCGTTGCCGCTGAAACAGGTGAGGATGTAGATCTGCCGGCAGCCGACGTCGTACTCCGACGCGTTGGAGCCCAGGACGCCGACTTTGAGTTCGACGGCGAAACCGTCACCACAACGATGAAACTACGCGGCGTGTACAACATCTTCAATGCAGCGGCGGCTTTGTCCCTGGCGAGGTCCGTCTTGGGAACCGGGCCCGTTGATACACCTAAGCTCGTGAAGGCTTTGGGAGAAGTTGCTCCCGCGTTCGGGCGCGGTGAGAGCCTCACCGTGGACGGACAGCCTCTGGAGCTGGTGCTCGTGAAGAACCCCAGTGGTTTCCGTCTCGGGCTGAAGTCCTTCCCCGCCGGCGGCTACGCCACCATGATCGCCATCAACGACAACTACGCCGACGGCAGGGACATGTCCTGGCTGTGGGACGTTGAATTCGACTCCCTGCGCGAAGATGGCGTGGAGGTCCTCACCGGCGTTCGCGCCTACGACATGGCGCTGCGTCTGCAGTATGACGATGTTCACTTCGGAGTGGTCGAACCGGACATCACCGCGGCCCTGCGGACTTTCATTGACGGCTCGCGGGGCAAACCCAAACGGGTCTTCTGCACGTACACTTCCATGCTCGCCATCCGCCGCGAGCTGGCCAAAATCACCATAGTTGAGGTGGTCTCATGACCTCGGAAGCACAACCCACGCCGCACGCAACGCCGGACGTACAGCCCAGCAAGGGGACCATCCGCGTTCTCCAGCTCTACCCGCGCGAAATGAACATCTACGGTGACTGGGGCAACGCCCTGGTCCTGAAACAACGGATCAAGTGGCATGGCTACACTCCGGAGCTTCTCGAGTACAACGTGGGCGACGACTTTCCTGACGACGTCGACATCATTGTGGGCGGAGGCGGGCAGGACAGCGGCCAGCTGGTGATCCAAGACGATCTCCAATCGCGTGCCGGCCAGCTGAAGCAGCTGGCGGACGAGGGCGCTCCCATGCTGGTGATCTGTGGGCTCTACCAGCTTTTCGGGAAGTTCTTCAAGACCAGCACGGGCCCTGTGATTCCGGGCATCGGCATCCTTGACGTGGAAACCCATGGTACTGACGAGCGCCTCATTGGCAACGTGACCATGAAGTCCACCGAGTTCGGCGACATCCTTGGCTATGAGAACCACAGTGGGCAGACTACGTTGGGGCCCGGCGTCGAGCCATTAGGCACGGTGACAAAAGGCGCAGGCAACAACAGCAAGGACGGGCACGAGGGCGCCCGTTACAACAATGTTGTAGCGAGCTACCTGCACGGTTCGTTGCTCCCAAAGAACCCGGCCATTGCGGACTTCCTGATCCGCACAGCAGCCGAACGCAAGTTCGGCAGCTTCGTGCCAGGAAAGCCCGACGACGATTACGCCCGCCTTGCGCGCGAACACGCAGCCCGCCGGCCGCGGTAGCCGCTACTTTTCCTTGGTGATCAGCAGTTCGTGCGCTCCCGCGGTGGCTGCTCCCATGGACTCTACAACCGCTTTGGTTCGCTGGTGGGTTGCGGCATCGGCCGCAGGGGTCGCGCAGACCCCTTGTGGTGCGTCGCTGGCTACGGAACACCATCGATAGGGGTCCCGAACAATAACCGAGGGGGCCCATGCGAGGTCAGAAGCAGTCCATACACCTGAGGTGTTTTGACTGAATTGTGCCCTGACCAATAGTCCTTCGTTGTTCACGACGTACCACGGTGACAATTCAGTGACACCATTGCCGAGCCCGTACACAATCCACGTGCCTTTGTAGTTCTCGATCGGCAGCACCGAGTGCGTGTGGTGGCCGTAGATCATGGTGAACTGGCCGCTGTCCACCAACGCGTGCGCAACCTCCTGCTGCTGGGCAGTGGCTTCGCTGGCGTACTCGTCGCCGGCGTGCATGACTCCCAGGACGATGTTGGCCCCAAGGGCCTTGGCTTGTTTTGCCTTCGCGATCATTGCCGCCGGATCCAGCTCGTCAACCAGCCAAGGGTATTCCGGGATCTGACCATTGTGGCCATACGTTCCAATAATCACGGCCACTTTGGCGGCGTCCGTCTGGAGCATGAGTATCTCCTTGGATGCCGCCTCCGTCCGGTAGGAACCGGTGTGCTTTAGGCCCGCTGCGTCCAGGGCGTCCAGCGTCCGGAGCAAACCTTCGGTGCCGCGGTCAATGGTGTGATTGCTGGCCGTCGTGCAGGCCTTGTATCCAACATCCTTTGAGGCCGTAATGATTTGCGGCGGTACGTTGAAGGACGGGTAGGCAGAGAACGGCCCATCCGGACCAGCCACGGGTGTTTCCTGGTGGCAAATGGCGAGGTCGCTGTTGCGAATGTAGCGTCGTTGTCCTTCGAGAAGCGGGACGAAAGTGTAGCCGGGCTGACCCGCCGCAGCTGCGTCAGCTCTCGCTTGTTGCCAGAGCTGGGTATGAACCAGCATGTCACCTGTCACCGTGATGGAGGTGCAGCGGAGCTCCGGACAGGCGGGGCCTTTGCCCGGGGTGGGGTTTGGTGCCGGAGTGCGCGTCGGACTGGGTGTCTGGGCAGCAGGGGCCGAGGCGCCGGTGCTGCGTTCAGCGTCATCGTTTTCTGCAAGAACGCCGCAGGCGCTCAGGGACAGGGCTAGAGCAATACCGCTCACCACGAGTGCCGCCCTGTGAGTACGGAACCGTCCCCCGGAAAATGTGATCTTGCCCATGACTTTCATCCTACGGCGCTGGCCCGACGCATCCGGGCGTGCCGCTCTTGAGGACACGATTCTTACGTGAAAGAGTCACTTCATGACCAACCCACTCTTGAGCCCCAGCCATCTGCCCTATGGGCTTCCGCCCTTCGCCGGCATTTCGGCCGAGCATTACTCCCAGGCCGTAGAGGAGGGTTTGAGCGCACATCTGGATGAAATCGCCAGCATCACGAACAACCCGGAGCCCGCCACCCTGGAAAACACAGCCGTGGCCATGGAACGGTCAGGACAACTGCTCAGCAGGGCTGCCGCAGCCTTCTTCACAATGGTTTCCGCTGATGCTTCGGACGCCATCAAAGCGCTGGAAACAGAGCTGTCCCCCAAACTGTCAGCACATCAAGACGCGGTTTACATGAATCGCGGACTCTATGAGCGATTCGCCGCAATCGACACAGCAGGATTGGATGCGGAGTCGTCCCGGCTGGTGCAGGAGTACCTCAAAGAGTTCCGGCAGTCAGGCATCCAGCTCGATGCCGCCGGACAACACCGCCTGCGTGAAGTCAACGCCGAGCTCTCACGATTGGGCACTGAATTTGGCCAACGCGTCAAAGAGGCCATGAAGTCTGCCGCCCTTCTCCTGAACGACGCCGAGGAGCTGGCAGGGCTGCCGGCTGAAGCGATCACCGGCGCCGCGGAAGCAGCCAGGAATGCGGGGCATGACGGTAAGTACTTACTGACCCTGATCCAGCCCAGCAACCAACCCGCTTTGGCGTCCTTGGAAAACCGGGCCATCCGCCGTCGGCTTTACGAAGCATCCCTGGCACGCGGCACCGATGGCGGCGCCTTGGACGTTCGTGACCTGGTGAAGGCCACTGCCCGATTGCGGGCTGAGAAGGCGGCGCTCTTGGGATTTGCCAACTTTGCTGAGCTGGTGATTGACCAGCAGACGGCACCCGGGTTCAGTGAGGTCAAGGCAATGCTGGCTCGGCTGGCCCCCGCAGCCGTGAGGAATGCCGAATCGGAGGCGGAGGCTTTAGCGGAAGTCGCCGGCCACGAACTTGAGCCGTGGGATTGGGCGTACTACTCTGCCCGGGTTCGCAAGGAAAAGTTTAAGGTGGATGAACAGGCTCTCCGCCCCTTTTTCAGCCTCGATGCTGTGCTCAACGACGGAGTATTCCATGCTGCGACACAACTCTTCGGGGTGACTTTCCATGAGCGCGATGATTTGGAAGGCTATCACCCTGACGTCCGCGTCTGGGAGGTCCGACATGAAGACGGCAGCGGGCTGGGCCTCTTCCTGGGCGACTACTACACCCGTGAGTCAAAGCGCGGAGGTGCCTGGATGAATTCCCTTGTAGAACAATCCAGCCTGCTGGGAACCCGTTCCGTGGTGATCAACAACCTCAACATCACCAAACCGGCACCGGGTGAGCCCACGCTCTTGTCCTTGGACGAAGTCCGTACAGTTTTCCATGAGTTCGGCCACGCGCTTCACGGCCTGTTTTCCGACGTGACCTATCCGCGGTTCTCCGGGACGTCCGTACCTCGGGACTTTGTGGAGTATCCGTCCCAGGTCAACGAAATGTGGATCATGTGGCCCGAGGTCCTGGCCAACTATGCTCGCCACTATTCCACGGGGGAGGCACTCCCCCCTGACACCGTGGACAATCTCAACGAGTCCTTGCTATGGGGAGAAGGGTTTGCGACCACCGAATACCTCGGGGCCGCACTTCTGGACGTGGCCTGGCACGTGCTGTCCGAGTCCGAAGTTCCGCAGGACGTTCTCGCCTTCGAAACCAAGGCGCTGGCTGATGCGGCGATCGTGCACCCGCTGATCCCGCCGCGGTACCGCACCGGGTATTTCCAACACATCTTCGCCGGTGCGGGGTATGCAGCGGGCTACTACTCCTACATTTGGAGCGAGGTGCTGGACGCCGACACTGTGGAGTGGTTCAAGGAACACGGTGGCCTCACACGCGCGAACGGCGATCACTTCCGATCAGAGCTGCTTTCCCGGGGCAACAGCCGCGATCCCCTGGAGTCGTTCCGCGCCTTCCGGGGCCGCGACGCAGAGCTGGGACCCCTCCTGAAGCGCCGCGGACTGGAGTAGAACGACGCCGGGCCGGTCACCTTGGAAGGTGACCGGCCCGGCGTCGTACTTCTTTAGCTGTTTACCAGCCGCGCTCTGCGAGGCGGTGGGGCTGGGGGATGTCGTCGACGTTGATGCCGACCATGGCTTCGCCCAGGCCGCGGGAGACCTTGGCGATGACGTCGGGGTCGTCGTGGAACGTGGTGGCCTTCACGACGGCGGCGGCGCGCTCTGCCGGGTTGCCGGACTTGAAGATACCGGAACCGACGAACACACCGTCGGCGCCGAGCTGCATCATCATCGCAGCATCAGCCGGGGTCGCGATGCCACCGGCGGTGAACAGCACCACGGGAAGCTTGCCGGTGGCGGCAACTTCCTTGACCAGCTCGTACGGGGCCTGCAGTTCCTTGGCCGCAACGTACAGCTCGTCCTCGGGCAGGGCTGCGAGTTTGGCGATCTCGGAGCGGATCTTGCGCATGTGCCCGGTGGCGTTGGAAACATCGCCGGTGCCGGCTTCGCCCTTGGAACGGATCATGGCCGCGCCCTCGTTGATGCGGCGCAGGGCCTCACCAAGGTTTGTGGCACCACAAACGAAGGGAACGGTGAAGTTCCACTTGTCGATGTGGTTGATGTAGTCGGCCGGGGTCAGGACCTCGGACTCGTCGATGTAGTCAACACCGAGGGACTGCAGGACCTGGGCTTCGACGAAGTGGCCGATGCGGGCCTTGGCCATGACCGGGATGGACACGGCGGCGATGATCGCATCGATCATGTCCGGATCGGACATGCGGGACACGCCGCCCTGGGCGCGGATATCGGCCGGGACACGCTCGAGAGCCATGACGGCCACGGCACCGGCATCTTCGGCGATGCGAGCCTGCTCGACGTTAACGACGTCCATAATGACGCCGCCCTTGAGCATCTCCGCCATGCCCCGCTTAACGCGGCTGCTGCCCGTGACGCTGTTCGCGGACGAACCGGCTTCGTTGCTTACATCTGGTGTAGACACAAAAACCCCTATGGGTAGATAAACGACCTTTTTGCCGGAGGCACGCGCAGCCACACGACCGCAATCAGCGCACACCGGGTTTCAGGTCAAGGTGACCAAGTACTAGTAATAGTAGTCGCACCTTGCATGCCGGCAGTACATTCATTACCACCTTGGAGGGCAACACAACGGACTGTGGTAGGTCAAGTGCACAACTGCGGCCCAGGGACTCTGGTCGGTTGCCAGTTCCACACGTGAGCTATGGTTCTCTGGCCTTTACGCCGGCGCAGTTCCATCGGCTTCGGCCATGGCTTGCCGCCGGACGGTGGACATGCGCTGAACAATGGTGATGACACTCGCCAGGGCCAGGAGCACCAGGGTCCCGAATAACACCACCGGTGGGAGGCCCAATCCCGTAAGCCCGGTGATGAGCAACACTGATGCCAAACGTTCCGCGCGTTCGGCGATTCCCACGCTCGCCTGGTAGCCCAAGGACTCGGCTTTAGCCCGGGCATAGGAAACAACCATGCCGAGTACCAGGCAGATGACGGCGGCAGTACCAATAGCAGGATCTTCACCTCCGGTGAAATACCAGATGGTGAGGCCTGCGAAGATCGCACCATCGGCGAGCCTGTCCAAGGTGGAATCCAAGAAATTACCCCAGCCACCGCTGCGGCCCTGCAGCCTCGCCATGATGCCATCGACGACGTCCGAGAAGGCGAAGAAGGCGACCACCACAGAGCCCCACCATAGGAAGCCCAGCGGGTAGAGGACGAGTCCGCCCAAAATCACCCCTAGGGTCCCGGCAATAGTCACGGCGTCCGGAGACACACCGATCCTCAGGAGCCAACGCGCTAAAGGAGTAAAAAGTGAAGTGAAGAAGCCGCGCGCATGCCTATTGAGCATTCGACTCCCCCGGCCAGGCTTCAGCCACAAGCTTGCGGACCTCATCGAGTGTCTGCGTGATGGCCTTGGTCTGTGCGATGATCGGGAAGAAGTTTCCGTCCCCGCCCCACCGAGGAACCACGTGCTGGTGCAGATGCGCGGCGATGCCGGCACCCCCTGTCACCCCTTGGTTCATGCCCAGGTTGAAGCCGCTCGGATTTGAAACCTTCCGTAACACGCGCATAGCCGTCTGAGTGAGGTCGGCGAACTCGGCGGTTTCTTCCACGGTGATGTCTGTGTAATCGGGAACGTGCCGGTAGGGGCAGATCAAGAGATGACCCGGGTTGTAGGGGAACAGGTTCAGGACGACGTAACAGGTCCGCCCGCGGTGGACGATCAGGGATTCCTCATCTGAGCGCGTGGGTCCTACACAGAACGGGCAGTCGTCCTTGTTCTTGAATTGATCCTGCCCGCCCTTGATGTAAGCCATCCGGTGTGGAGTCCACAGGCGCTGAAACGCGTCCGGTACGCCGGCCAATCCGAAGTCATCGGTTACGTCGGCATCACCCGGAAGGCCAGCTGCCGCGCCTGTGTTCTCCTGCACCGTCTGTGTTCCGTTCCGTCAGCTCTCGCGGTTCTTGACGGCGTCAACGATCCTGCGGACCGCCTCGGCCACGGGCACGCCGTTGTCCTGGCTGCCATCCCGGAAGCGGAATGACACGGCACCGGCCTCGGCGTCCTCACCGCCGGCAATCAGGACGAACGGGATCTTGTCCTTGCTGGCTGTACGAATTTTCTTGGGGAACCGGTCAGAGGAGATGTCCACCTCGGCACGGATGCCCGCTGCCTTGAGTTGGCCGACGACGTCGAACATGTAGTCATTGAAGGTCTCGGCCACAGGAATGCCCACTACCTGGACAGGAGCGAGCCAAGCCGGGAACGCTCCGGCGTAGTGCTCGGTGAGCACACCCATGAAGCGTTCCACCGAACCGAACAGTGCCCGGTGGATCATGACAGGCCGCTGGCGTGTGCCGTCGGCCGCCTGGTACTCCAGTTCGAAGCGCTCCGGCAGGTTGAAGTCCAGTTGAATGGTGGACATCTGCCAGGTCCTGCCAAGGGCATCCTTTGCCTGGACGGAGATCTTGGGGCCATAGAATGCTGCTCCACCCGGATCCGGAACGAGTTCCAGACCCGAGGCTGCGGCGACCTCGGAAAGAGTGCGCGTGGCTTCCTCCCACGCAGCGTCGTCGCCAACGAACTTCTCTTCGTTCTTGGTGGAAAGCTCCAAGTAGAAATCATCCAGCCCGTAGTCCTTGAGCAGGCCCAGAACGAAGTTCAGCGTGGTGGTGAGCTCGTCCTTCATCTGCTCGCGGGTGCAGTAGATGTGGGCGTCGTCCTGTGTCATGCCGCGGACGCGGGTCAGCCCGTGCACAACGCCGGACTTCTCGTAGCGGTATACCGATCCGAATTCGAACAGGCGCAGCGGAAGTTCGCGGTAAGAGCGCCCCCGGGAACGGAAGATCAGGTTATGCATGGGGCAGTTCATCGGCTTCAGGTAGTAATCCTGCGCCGGCTTCCGCACTGTGCCGTCTTCGTTGAATTCGGCGTCCACCTGCATCGCCGGGAACATGCCGTCCTTGTACCAGTCAAGGTGGCCGGAGACCTCATAGAGGTGGCCTTTGGTGATGTGGGGTGTGTAGACGAACTCGTATCCGGCGTCCACGTGGCGCTGGCGTGAGTAATCCTCCATGGCCTTGCGGATGATTCCGCCCTTGGGGTGGAAGACAGGAAGGCCCGAGCCCAGTTCGTCCGGGAACGAGAACAGGTCCAGCTCGACGCCGAGCTTGCGGTGGTCGCGTCGCTCTGCTTCGGCGATGCGTTCCTGGTATGCCTTGAGGGCTTCCTTGGTGGGCCACGCCGTGCCGTAAATGCGCTGCAGTTGCTGGTTGTTCTGGTTACCCAACCAGTACGCAGCTGAAGAGCGGGTCAACGCGAAGGCGTTGGCGATGATTTTGGTGTTCTGCAGGTGCGGTCCGCGGCAAAGATCGCACCAGATGCTCTCACCGCTCTTGCGATCTACATTGTCGTAAATCGTGATGTCGCCGGCACCGACCTCAACGTTGACGCCCTCAGCGGCGTCGCTTGCATCGTTCTTCTTGCCCAGCAACTCAAGCTTGTAGGGCTCATTGGCCATCGCCACACGGGCTTCGTCTTCAGTGACAACACGGCGAACGAATTTCTGGTTCTGGTTGATGATTTTTTGCATCATCTTTTCCAGCGTGCGCAGGTCTTCCGGGGTGAACGGATCAGCAACGTCGAAGTCGAAGTAGAAGCCGTCAGTGATGTAGGGACCGATACCGAGCTTGGCGTCGGGGCGCAACTGCTGCACAGCCTGTGCCATGACATGGGCCGTGGAGTGGCGAAGAACGTTGAGTCCATCAGGGGAATCGATGGTGACGCCCTCGACGTTTGCACCCTCGGTGAGGACCTGGTCAAGGTCCTTGAGTACACCATTGACACGGGCTACAACGACGTCGCGGCGCTCGAAGAAGAGTTCCGCGCCGGTAGTCCCTTCCGTCACCTTGGTCTCTTCGCCATCGACGATGAGGGTGATCTGTTGGGCATCTGACACGGGTGTCTCCTATTCATAGTTAAGGCTTCATAGCTTGTGGCGTACGGGGACCACAGCCAGCCACCGTCAATCGTATCCGCTGCAGCGAAGGTGGCCAAAGCAGCGCGCCGGGGCTAAATCAGGCTACTCAAGGCAGGGTTGTGCCAAGGTTTCAGCTTCCCAGACCAGTAATGGCAAGGTTCCTGGAAATACCGTGGAGCGGCCCATGGTGGGTGTATCCATCAGGTAGCCCGGTTTCGGCGGGGAGAAGCTCGGCATAAGGCAACGCTTCCGGACGGCTGAGGTCCCAGGCTTTGCTGGCACTGAGGCTGATTCCTTTGGGGCCGGTCCTTCTGGTGGTCCCCCGGATAAGCAGGAGGCGGGTACCAAACAACAGAGGCCCGGAGTCTTCCTGAGCCTCATGGAAGAAGACCGAATCCACGCAGCCAGTACCGTCATCGATGCTGATGAAGACAACGCGACGCCCGCCACGCATGGGCGGGGTTTGAGTGGCAATTCGGACCCCTGCTACCAGGACTTCGGTCCCGTTGCGCAAGCCCAGGAGCTTGTCTGCCGTGGTGACCCCCAATTTGTCCAGGAGTGGCCGATGACTTTCCATCAGATGTTCGCTGACATCCACCGCCATGAGATCAAGTTCTGCCCTGACGTTATCCACCATGGTTGGCTCAGGAAGCTCAGGAGCAAGGTTTCTCAGTTCAACATCGCCCAGCGCAAAGGACAGCTGCCCTTCTATGACATCGGGGGCCTTCTTGGAGGGGCTGCTTTGGAGCGCTTGCAGATGGTGCACAAGGTCAGCACGGTTCGCAGTTCCTCCGGAGTCCTTATGCAAAGCATCAAAGGCGCCCAGCTGGGCCAGTCTTTTGATGTTCGGTTTACTGACCCGCGCCCGCGCCCTCAGGTCTGCCAGGGAATCGAAAGGTTGCCCGGCAACGATCCTCTTGAGTTCCACTCCTGAAAGCCCGTAAATACCAGTCAGGCTCAAGCGGATGCCCAGCTTGCCCTGATCCGAGCCATGATGGATTTTCTCCACCCTGTATTCAGCCTTGCTCCTGTTGATATCCAAAGGCAGGATGGGGATCCCCAGCCTGCGCGCTTCAGCGACCAACAGCCGTTTGGGATACATCCCGGGATCGTGTTCCCACAATCCAGCAAGAAAGGCCTCGGGATGATGGGCCTTGAGCCAGGCTGACTGATAGGTAGGTACGGCAAATGCAGCACCGTGGGCTTTGCAGAAGCCAAAACTACCGAAGGCTTTCAGGGTCCCCCAAACTTTATCCACCACTTCTGGAGGGTATTTTTTGATTGCTTCCCGTCGGAAGTACTTTTCTACTCCCGGCTCATGTACTTCGTCGCCCAGGGCTCGACGAAATTCGTCGGCCCTGTCCAAGCCGCAATTGGTCATAACGTGGAAGGTTTTCAAAATCTGCTCATGGAAAACCGTGACCCCGTGCGTTTCCTGGAGAACTGGCTTGAGGTCCGGGTGGGGGTAAATCTCAGGAGCAAACCCATGGCGATGCTCCAGGAAGGGCCGCACCATGTCCGACTTCATGGGTCCAGGCCGGAAAAGAGAGATATCGATGATCAGGTCATTGAATTCCCGGGGAGCCATTTTTCCGATGAGTTCACGCTGCCCCGGGGACTCGATCTGGAAGCAACCAAGTGTGTGGGTACTACGTATCAGCTCAAAGGTGGCCTGATCGTCGAAAGGGACGGCATTGAGGTTAATCCTGCCGTCATGAGCAATGTAGTCGGGACCATTCCCGCCCGGCTCCACGGGGTGCTTACCCGCTGCGACAACCTCAGCTTTGGAAGGATGAAGCCGAATCACTTCCCGGACCGCAAAGGCCATGGCACTTTGCATGCGCACTCCCAGGACATCCAGCTTTAGCATGCCCATGGGGTCCATATCGTGTTTATCGAACTGGCTCATGGGCAGACCCATACCGCTGGGTTGGACCGGAGTTCTATCCAGGAGGGTGGCATCTCCCAAAATCACTCCGCAAGGGTGCATGGAAATATGCCGGGGCAAGCGATCCAGCCTTTCTGTAAGATCCACCAGCAAATCCAGCTGCTGGTTCTCCTCCAGGGCTCCTCGTTCCACCCGCCCCGCAAAATCCCGAAGCTCCGGCTTCTCCACCAGGGCTTCACGGAATTTGCGCGCAGAGAATCTCCACAGCTGCTTGGCAATTTCGCCCACTTCTTCGTCAGGCATCCCCAGTGCCATGCCCGCATCCCGCACTGCACCACGTGCCCTGTACCCGTTTTGCATGCTCATCAGGGTGACTCGTTCAGCCCCGAAGCGGTCAAAAATCTTTCGGTAGACGTTATGCCTTTCAGCACTTTCCACATCAATGTCGATATCAGGCAGGGTGGACCGCCGGCCGGAGAGAAAACGTTCAAAAATAAGGTCGTGGCGTATCGGGTCAACCTGACTGATATCGATCAAGTAGTTGACCAGACTTGACGCGCCGGATCCCCTTGCAGCAACACGGACACCCATATCGAGGATCATTGTGGTGACCTCTGCCACGGTGAGGAAGTACGAAGCAAAACCGAGTCCGGCAATGATTTCCAGCTCATGCTCCAACCGCGAGCGCAGGTTTTTTTCCAGGTTTCCGTTGATGCCTGGGAACCGTCTGTTGATTCCTGCTTCACAGCGTTGGGTGAGTTCAACCATGGGGTCTGCGGTGATGCCGATGATGGAGGCTTCAGGGACTACCGGCTTCTTCCAACCCATGTCGAGAATGGGGTCGATGCGGCATTTGTCGGCGAGCGCTTCTGTGTTTGCGAGGAGTTTGGTGAGGTCGGCTTTCCCCTGGCCCGCGGCGTTCATGATTTCTTTGCCGAGTTGGTGCATTTGTTGCGGGGTCTTCAGCCATCCCTGCCCTGTTGGCTGGAGGAGGGGTTCAGTTGAGAGTTCCGGAAGGGATTTGAGGGTGCGTGCGGAGTCGAGTACATCTGCAGTGGCGGCGCCGTCCTGGGCGCAGTAGCGGACGGCGTTGCTGAGTATTGCGGGGGTGTTGAATTCGAGGGCGAGTTTGAGCATGCGTACGGCGTGGGCTGTGCTGAGTGGTTGTCCGGGGGCGCTGAGGTGGGAAACGACTTCGGCCACCATGGTGCCGGGGGGCATGGCGTCGATCCATTGTTTGAAGAGGGTTCTGGGCTTGAGGTATTTGCGTCCGCTCATGGCCCGGCCTACGTCGGAGTCGGGCCCTACGAGTACGGTGAGGACTGGTTTGAGGGTTTTGGGGTCCAGGGTTCTGGAGGCGAGTTCGCCTCGGGTGACCGCAGGTGGGATTGCTCCCCCGGCTTTCCCGGAGGTGCGCGCGTGGGCGTCGGATATGAGGCGGCACAGTGCCCTGTATCCGGCGCCGTTGTTGTTTCCGTGGGCGAGTACGACGACGCGGCCCGCCACTTGGGTGCGGTGGTCGCCGTCGTCGTCGAATACGGCCAGGTCTACCCCGACGATGGGGTGGATGCCTGCGTCCATGCATGCTTTGAGGTGTTTGATGGTGCCGTACAGGCCGTCACGGTCGGTACAGGCGAGAGCTGTGGCTCCGTTTGTTGCGGCTGTTTGGGCTAGTTCATCCGGCCAGGAGACGCCGTAGTGTGCGCTGAAGGCTGTGGAGACGTGCAGGTGGGTAAAGCTCAAGGTTCACGCTGCTTCTTCTGGTTCTACGGCGCTGGATGGCGCGGCGTCGTGGATGCGCAGGAGTCTCCAGCGCCCGCTGCCCAGGTGCCGGACGAGGTCGAGGGTGATGGTGTGGCTGGTTTTCGATTCGACGGTGGCGGGCAGGAGCTGTACGCGCCAGATCTCGTGGTCAACCAGGCCGGCTCCGGCGCCCAGGGGTGCACGGCTTTCTTCAAGCCACCATTGCCGGCGCTCGTACCAGCGAACGGGTTCGTTGGTGACGGTGTACTGCGTTCCTTTCCAGTGGACTTCCTGCGGCTGGCCGGTGTCCGTGCAGCTCACGCTTACTGACTCGCTGAACAGCCCCATGTCTTCACCTCTTACGCCGGAATATTGATTCGAAAGTATGTTCGAATAATTTCAGTTTACGCCGACGCCCTGACAAAACCTAGTTCGAAGTTGATGCCCTTTCCCGGGTTCGCGATACTCGCTTTCCAACTTGCTTGAGCAAGGCGTCTCGCCATGGTTGTGCACCCTGGGCGAGGGCGACAGTCCCCATGAGGGAAGAAGCAGCCCGGAGTAGTTGCGTGCGCATGATGCGCTTCCTGCCATAGACTGCGAGCGCCTTTTCACTGGGCAGCCCATTTAGAAGTTTGCCCAGTGTCACTGCATCGATCAGCGCTTCACAGGCGCCCCGCCCCAGGTTTGGTGTCATGGCGTGGGCGGCATCCCCTATCAACACAACGTTTCCCTGCGAGTATTTGATCAGGGGAGGGCAGATCCAGATGCGTTGGGCAAGCGTGGTGTCCGGCCTGGCCTTTGCGAGTACTTCCTGTACGGCGCTCGCGTGGTTTTCGTAGCGGTTTCGTGTCACTTCGAGGGCTTCTGCGACGTCTACTTTGTCCGGCCCCAGGTCTGAGCGGAATGAAGCGTACCAGTTGCTGCCGCCTTCGGCTGGCGCCAAGCCGAATATCTCGCCACGCCCCCAGTATTCGCCGATGTCCTCCGGGAGCGGGGTTCCGGGGATGACTCCCCTGACGGCCAGGAATGGTGTTGGCCTTGCTTCGCTCTGCGGGCCTCTGAAGTGCCGCCGGACAATGCTGTTGACGCCATCTGCGCCCACGGTCAGCCCGGCAGTACCCGGCAGCTTGTCCACTCTGGCTACTGCCCGGCTCACGGAACGAGGCACTGCCGTGTCCAGCAGCCTCAGGAGTTCGGGCCGGGATATTCCAAGGAGGCCTTCACCTTCCATGGACAGCAGGGGTTCTCCCGAAGGGCGGCGGAGGGCGCCGGTTTTGATCTTGGCTCCGCGACTCCGTACAGCTCCGAGTATCCCCAGCTCTGAGAGCGCGCGTTGGGCTTCCGGCCACATGGCGAGGGTTGTTCCAACAGTGGGGAGTTCGGGGCGCTGCTCGTAGATGGTGACGTCGAACTTGCCGGGGTCCAGTATTCCTGCGAGCGCCAGCCCGGCGATCCCTCCACCAATGATGTCCACCTTTTCCATGGGTTCACAGTACTACTACATTTGTAGTGCCGGTAGGGGTTGAAGCTAGACTTTCGCCATGCCGGACCGCCGAAGTGAACTAGCCGACGCCGCCCTCGCCGTCGTTGCTGCCAAGGGACTCAAAGGACTCACGCACAGGGCCGTCGACGCCCAGGCAGGTGTCGCCGTCGGAACTACCTCGAACTATTTCCGCAACCGGGCAGCACTCATGGGGGCCGCCGTCGACCGCGTTGAAGAACGTGACCGCCTCCTGCTGCAGCAGGGTGGAACGGACATACCGACGTCGGTAGCCGACTTGGCGGATCAGATCGCCGGAGCAGTCATGGGACTCGCGCACCAGAACGCCGAACTGACCCGCGCCAGGTTCGCCTTTGCCCTAGACCAGCCAGGTGTTGTCACTGCCGGGCACGAGCGGCTGGTATCGGCCTTGGCGCAATTGCTCGACGCCATGGGCATATCTGAAGCACGCAGCCGGGCGGAAGCAATCTCCGACTACAGCGACGGGCTCGCCCTTCACCTGCTGACCGCGAGGACGGGGCAGGACATTGACACAGCCATAGTGGCGCGCAACATCCTGCGTCTGTTGGAGGGATGAAAGTCAAGGGGTGGACGGCAGCCGGTCCACAGAGCAGGATTGTGGCATGAGCACCAATGACGCACTCCTGAAGCAGGTCAACATCTCGGCCGAAGACGACAACCTCGTGGCAAGGTTCGAAATCGATGGCAACATACCAGGCTCCGGCGCTTACGTCGTGGGCCTTGTTGCTGCCAGCGAGGACTATTCCTCACAGCGCAGGCTCGGCATAGAGTTCATGAACGGCGAGGCGATCTCCTTCTATTCGTTCAACCACTCCCTCAGTGCCGAGGAGAACTACGACATCAAAGGCGTAGAGCATTCCGGCAACGTCATCACAGGGAATTTTCCGATGTCTGCCATCCACGGGCTTAGCAAAGGCCACGTCATGACAGGCTTCAGCGAAGCCGATGGCCGGGAGTTCCAATCCGGCGTGCCCGTCACCGAAGCTCTGTAGGTCCTGGACGCTTTGGAGTTCCTGTAGTTCCTAGAAGAGAGCTTCCACCGGTTCAATGAGTTCCGGTGAGTTATTGCGGACATTTCCCACCGCTGCGCCCACAGCGTCCAACGTCCACCCGGCCGCGGCGTCGTGCGCCTTGGAGCGGACCAGATCCACCAACCCTTGAGCGTCCTTCTCCCTCGGATCCAACCACGCTTCCATCGTCTCAGTGCTCATCGGCAAGGGAACGCGGTCATGGAGGGCAGTCAGTTCGTCAAACACCGAGGCACTGCGCCGGGTCTTGGCCTCATCCGCCGTTGGGGTATCGGCAGTCAGGATGGACATGGACAGCAACCAACGCCCCGGATCATCATCGGATGCAGACTGGTCACGCCACCACTCATACAAGCCTGCAAAGACCAAACCGTGGCCATCCCCCGGGTGCACATAATACGGTTGCTTGTTCTTACCCTCGCCCTTCTTCCATTCGTAATAACCGTCTGCCGGAACTGCGCAACGCCTGGCAACGGCGGCCTTCTTGAAGGACGGCTTTTCCAACAGCGTCTCGCTTCGAGCGTTGATAAGCCTGGCACCAGCCTTGGGATCCTTCGCCCATGATGGCACCAGACCCCACTTCGCCACATGGAGCTGCCGCTTCACGTCCTCGTCAATCAGCCTCTCCAAAACAATAGGAACGGCATCGGTCGGAGCCACATTCCACGACTTCTCCAGCGCAATCTCGTTCTCAAGTTCGGCGTCAAAATCAGCGAGGAGGTCCCCCACCGCACGAGCCATTACATAACGTCCACACATGGCAACAGTCTGCCCTCTCCTCGGACAACGCACCAGCACCGGCATGTGACGTAACCCGGCCCTGCTGCCGAACGGGAATTATTCGGACGCGGGTTACCGTTGTTACCGACGAACCACCCTGCATTAACAACCCATACTGAGGAGAGCTCTGTGGACTTCACTCCCGACTCCGGCACCATCACCATGTTCTCGACCACCTGGTGCGGTTATTGCAACCGCCTCAAAAAGCAGCTGGACGCCAAGGGCATCGGCTACACCGAGATCAACATCGAAGAAGTAGATGGCACGGCCGAACTCGTCGAGCAGCTCAACGGAGGCAACCGCACCGTACCCACCGTGCTTTTCCCTGACGGAACCGCGGCCACCAACCCGTCCGCTTCCGAGGTGGAGAGCCGACTGGCCGCATAGTCTGCCACACCACCGCTGTTGGGCCCGCACGGAACAATCCCACTCTGTCTGCCACCTGTGATAGACAGAATGGGAATCCGTAGCGGGCCCTTTTTGCACCACAGAAAGGACCCGCGCCCCAAAAGCCCGAAGGGAACATCCCATGGTCCACGCAGTCAAAGGTGTCGTCGTCCGCTCCAAAGGCGCCCCCGCAACCCTGGAAACCATCCTCGTCCCGGAACCCGGCTCCGGCGAAGCCTTGGTGGACATCCTCACCAGCGGCGTCTGCCACACCGATCTCCACTACAAACTCGGCGGCATCAGCGACGACTTTCCGTTCCTCCTCGGCCATGAAGCCACCGGCGTTGTCAGCGCAGTAGGCCCCGACGTCACAGACGTAGCCCCGGGCGACCGTGTCGTCCTGAACTGGCGTGCAGTCTGCGGCAACTGTCGCGCATGCAACCGCGGCCAAGCCCAGTACTGCTTCAACACCCACAACGCCACCCAAAAAATGACCCTCGAAGACGGCACGGAACTCTCACCGGCCCTCGGCATCGGCGCGTTCATCGAAAAGACCCTGGTCGCCGCCGGCCAATGCACCAAGGTAGACCCCGACGCCGATGCCGCCGCCGTCGGCCTGCTCGGCTGCGGCGTCATGGCAGGTTTGGGCGCAGCGCTCAACACCGGCAACGTCAAGCGAGGCGACTCCGTTGCTGTGATCGGCTGCGGAGGAGTGGGCGTAGCAGCCATCGCCGGCGCCGCGCTCGCAGGCGCCACCACCATCATCGCCGTGGACATCGACGCCAAGAAGCTCGAGCGCGCCAAGGACCTCGGTGCAACACACACCGTGGATTCATCCTCAAGCGACCCCATTGAAGAAATCAGGGCTCTGACAGGTGGCTTCGGCGCAGACGTGGTGATTGACGCCGTCGGACGTCCCGAAACCTACAAGCAGGCGTTCTACGCCCGCGACCTCGCAGGCACCGTTGTCCTGGTTGGTGTCCCCACGCCGGAGATGACCTTGGAACTGCCACTGTTGGATGTTTTCGGCCGCGGCGGATCACTCAAGTCATCCTGGTATGGCGACTGCCTGCCCTCCCGGGACTTCCCCATGCTGGTGGACCTGTACAAGCAGGGCAAGCTGGACCTGGACGCCTTCGTCACCGAACGCATCACCATCAACCAGGTGGAAGAAGCGTTCGACAAGATGCACGATGGCGCAGTCCTCCGATCGGTGGTTGAGCTGTGAGCACCGGAAACGTCACCATCGATCGCGTTGTCACCTCCGGGACGTTCTCCCTCGACGGCGGAACCTGGGACGTGGACAACAACGTCTGGATCATCGGCAACGCCACCGAATGCATCGTCATCGACCCCGCGCACAACCCCGAAGCAATTCGCCAGGCCGTGGGTGGCCGAACCGTCAAAGCCATCTTGCTGACGCACGGCCATGATGACCACATCAGTTCCGCGGGTGCGTTCCGGGAGCTCGTCACAGCACCCATCCACCTGCACCAGGAAGACTGGATGCTGTGGAAGGCCGTGTTCCCCCACGTTGACCCTGATGTGGCGATCGTGGACGGTGACGAGTTCACCGTGGCCGGCGCAACGGTGAAAGCGATCCACACTCCCGGACACTCTCCAGGATCCGTTTCGTTCCACCTTGCAAGCGAAGAGACACTCTTCAGCGGAGACACGCTCTTCCAAGGCGGACCCGGTGCGACCGGACGGTCCTACAGCGATTTCCCCACCATCATCGAGTCCATCCGGACAAAGCTCCTGCCACTACCGGAGGAAACCGTGGTCCGCACGGGACACGGCGATTCCACCACCATCGGCGCAGAGAAGCCGCACCTGGATGAATGGATCGCCCGCGGGCACTGACACCAAGCGCAAATAGTGGGGTACGGGCTGACGCCCCTACCCCACTAGGCTGCGGAAGTCGCCGTCGAGAACTTCCGCGTACCCGCGGTAAGCCTCAACAACGGCGTCCTCCACCGACTGAACATCCAGGTGCGGGAGCAGGTCATTGGCCGCACCAGCAGTAGCAGGATCCCACTCCAATCCAAGCGCCGCGTAGCTCGCCGCCAGGACTTCACGAATGGGCTTGGAATCCTCCACCACAATCACCGAACTGAACAACCACCCGCCGGAAACCACACGCTGGGCTGTACCAATCAGTTTGATGCGGTGTGCAGGGAAATCGGGGTCCTCGCCGTGGACACTAAACTCCCCCGGACAGTATTCACCGGGAATCTCACCGACGGCGGCATGAACGCCTACGCTTCTCAGCGCTCCGGCCAGCAGCTCACCAAACTCGGAAAAACGGGCTTTGGCGCGAACGATCGCGTCAGGGTGAGGCTCAATGTGATCAATGACCAAGGTCCCCTGGTGATACGCAGCGGCGCGGCCTCCGGCTTTGCGTATGAGCGGCTCGAACCCCAGCTCCCGGCACGCCTCTGCCGCAGCCTGAAACCCTGGCAAGTTGGCGTCGCGCTGACCGAAAGCAACCGTGGGCTGTGGTCGATACAGGCGAAGGGACGGGCCCAGATTTCCGCTACGGGCACGCTGAAGCAGCTCCAAAGCGAAATCAAGGTCCGCAGCCGCACCCATGGATTCCTTCTGGCGGTAGACAGTGAGCTGGCGGGCCCCTGCTTCCAACCCGCTCATCAGCTTTTCCTCAGGGTCAGGATCTGCTCGGCCCGCCCGAAGGGTCCGTTGAGGTCATGGAGCACAGTGGAGGTCAGGCCGATGCCGTCCGCTCCGAAAGAGACCTTGTTATCCAGACCCAGCCATTCACCGGCCGGAGCGCGATACATATGGATTTGAAGATCCACGTTTGGAAAAATGTAGCTGTTTTCACCCGGAGGAACGCGTGCTGCTATGCCATTTGCGGTGTCCACCAGCCCCAACAGGCGGGCCACATCGGAGCTGTCGTTGTGGTTCGTCAGCGGATGAGACGTCCGGATCCAAACCTTGCCTGATCCAGGACGGTGTCCCTCAGCGATGCGCATCTCCAAAGACCGGATGTAACCACCGGGCCACACGCTCGCCCCATCCCATGGCTTGCATTCATCAGGGGCCGGCATGGACTCATCCTCCACCGCGGCCACGGCGCTGGTGTCGCTGGTGATCATGCGCCACGCGGCGGCACGGATAGCCACGCGACCCCCTGCCGAAAGCTCTGCCTGAAGGAGTTCAATGGTCCTTCCCGGCCTCAGCGTCGAGGTGGTGACCTGGAATTCACCGCCGGGAATCAGCCCGAGGATTTCGTAGCTGATCCGCGCCAGGCGGACGTCGTTCCGCGGCTCATGGCGGACCAAGGCATCTGCGATGATGCCCGACGCCGGAGCCATATGTTGTTCGTGGGGATTCCAGGCACCTTGGGCGTGAAGGGTGGACCGGTAGCGGCCCCCACCCAGTGATTCGTAGTAAAAGTCGCCGTCCGCCAGTTCCGGTAATGCAGTAGTCAACCCAGGCCTTTCGCCGATCCAGCTGTAGAACTCAGACCACTGTATCCGCTGATTTGGCCCTCGCCCGACGCCGACGGAACACAACAACCCACGTAATGGCGGTCACCAGGACCGCCACGCCCACAGCAGCTCCACCAGGTGATGCGGCGGCTACCGCCAACCATGCCTCCAGAGCGGCAAGACCAATGGTTGCGTAGAGCAGGGCCCAGATCACAGACCCCGCCACAGCTGCGGGCAAATATCGTCGGAGTGGCATACGGGCGGCACCGGCTGCGAGGTTAATGGCAGTTTGGAGGCCAACAGTCAGAAAAGACAGTACGACGGCGTACGGACCCCAGCGCTGGATCAGCGCCTGGGCGCGGGCAGCTTTGGGCCGCTCCAAAGAACCACCGAAGCGGGTATGTGCGAACCCGGCCATGGCCCCCCGCCCGATCCAATAAGTAACGTTGACACGGATCATGACAATCGCGAAGAGCGCTGCGAGTGCGACGCCGAAGGGCAAACTCATGATCTGATCCACTCGACTTAGGCTACCCTAAGCAGCGCTTCGCTGAAGACCAGGTCCCGGACTCCTACGGTCAAACCCTAGGATGATTCCATGGACCTCCGCGACGCCGCCCAGGAGTTGTACGCCGTGACACCTCGTGAATTCACGGCGGAACGTACTGCTCTGGTGCGCAAAGCGAAGGACGCCGGGCAAAAAGACTTGGCTCAAGAGATCGGCAGCCTTCCCAAGCCGGCTGCCGGAGCCTGGGCCATCAACATCCTGGCCGTTCACAAACCCGAGGTAATTGACGGCGTCGTACGTTTTGGCATTTCGTTACGAGCCGCCCAGGAGGAGCAGGACACCGAAGCATTCCGTGAACTCGGGCAGCAACGCCAAAGTCAGCTGACAACAGCCGTCCATTCGGCCAGGGATCTCGCTGCAGAGCTGGGGGCTCCACTGAGCGCGGCCGCAACGTCCGATGTTGAGCAGACTTTCAGGGCGGCCATGGCCGATGCCGGGGCAGCCGCCGCGGTACGAACGGGCAGGCTGGTCAGGGGGCTCAGCGGCAGCGGCTTCGAAGCAGTGGACCTTGCAGGAGCAATAGCTGCGGCAGGTCCCGATGACGAAGCGACCGAAGCTACACAAGAGCGATCAGTCGAGAGATCAGTCAAGAAGGTGCCCCCACCACACGCCAAGAGCACTCCGACGTCCCAAGACACTCCGCCCAAGGGGAAGGCACCGCAACAGAAGTCCTCCAAGGAAGAAGCGACGTCCTTGGCCGATCGGCGGGCCGCCAAGCAGCAAGCAGCACTGAAAGAGGCCCGCAGCGAGTTCGACGTCGCCGACCAAACGGCCAGGGAAGCAGAAGCGGCAGCATCCGAAGCGTGGGACACCGTCAATGCACTGGCTGATCGCCGAACCAAACTCAAAGCCGACATTGAAGACCTCAAGAAACGTCTGGCAACCCTTGAAGCCGAACTCATTGGAGTCACCCGTGATGCAGAATCCGCGGAATCAGAAAAGAAACGGGCCGTGCGGGCCGCAACCCAGCAACGCCGCGCCGCCGATCAAGCCCAACGGCGCATCGATCGGCTGAGCTAGTCCTTCTTCTTGACCGGCGACTCCTGCAAATGATGGGTTGCAGGACCCTCAAGATATTTGCCCTCGGGGGTGAAGCGCGAACCGTGCAGAGGGCAGTCCCACGATTTTTCGGCATCATTCCACGTCACGATGCCACCCAGGTGTGAGCACCTGGCCGAAACCATGCAAACGTTGCCGTCCACGGTGGACACTGCGGCTGGTTCACCCTTGTACAGCCCCACAACGCCGGTTCCTTCGGCTGGACGCGTTTGATCCGTGATGTCAGGATTGGCCTTGATTCTTGCCCTGTCCTCCACCATTCGCTTGGTGGTGCTCGCGTTCAACCGCACGGCTTGGAGCGCTCCTTGGGGCGAGGTGACGCGGTGATGGATGGTGGTGGCCCAATCGGATTGGCCGCCCAGGATGTCCGAGGTGATGGATAGGGCTGCCGCTACCCCGTTGCTCATCCCCCACTTGTTGTAGCCGGTGCCGAAAAAGATGCGTCCGTGGCCGCGGGGAAGCTTGCCGAAGAACGGCATCAGGTTGGTGGCTTGGTAATCCTGAGCCGACCACGTATGGGTGACCTCTGCTCCGGGGTAGTGCCGGGTGGCCCACCCCAGCAGGTCATCCAAATGCGACTTAGGTGATGCAGCCCGGCCCGCCGTGTGCCCATAACCACCGACCAGGAGCAGCTCTCCCTCGGGTGTAGGGTGGGTGCGCTGCGAGCGGGTAGGTGAATCGATGGACAGATACATGCCCGTCGGAAGATCGCCCGGGACCTTCAACGCAGCCGCATAGGAGCGGTTGGGCTCAAGCTTGGCAAAATACAGTCCGCGGTCCAGGATTGGGGTGCCCGTAGCTATCACCACAGTGTCTGCAGTGAAAGTGCCCTTGCCCGTGGAGACCTCCATAGGCTGCCCGGAAGCTACGTTCTCCACCTGCATGCCCTCGACAATGAGGCCGCCATGGCCTCGAATGTCCCTGGCAAGGGTTTCCAGCACATCCATGGGGTGAATCTGGGCCTGGCCTTCGAGTTCCAAAGCCTCCACTATGGGGAACGGCAGCCCGGCGTCACGGCTGAAGTGGACGTCCAAACCTGCGTCCCGCGAAACCGCAGCCTCCTTGCGGAGCCGCTGGCCGCCGTCGTCCGTGGTTGCGAAGGTGACCGCGGTCCGGCGTTGAAACGGGATGCCCTGCTGCTCCAGATATTGCGTGAGCCACGCCTGCCCGCTCTTGTTCGCCTCAACATACGCCTTGACCACCTTCAAGGAGTACTGGCTGCGCAGCGCGGAGAGCACACCTCCCTGCAGGAGGCTGAGCTTGCCTGTGGTGTTACCGGTACTCACAGCCCCCAACGTGCGGGCTTCGAAAACCACAACACGCTGGCCGGACCGGGACAACAACAGCGCCGTCACCATCCCCGTGAGGCCCGCGCCAACCACAATCGTGTCATAGTGCTTTTCGTCGGGAAGCGCATCAGAGGTGAACGGGGATTCGCGGTCCAACCACAGCGATTTCATCAAACAACCCGCCTCCCAATCCACTGGCATGTGTTGAGGGAAACGCTAGGCGCCTCGCTGATGCTTATCAAGAGCTTAGGGTGCCACGACGAGGGCTGCGGCGTGTTGCAGTTCAGGGTCCGGATCACTCGCCCAACGATCCAACACCCGATCGGCCCTTTCCCTCGCCAAACCCTCAAGCCGGGCCAGCAGGGGTCCCACCACATCCTTGGCCAGCGGGTCCACCAATTCCCTGGTGCCGGCGCTCCTGATGAACCCCTCGATGCGGGTCAGGTCCGTGTTGACCAGGATGCGCACCTTGGTCTGCAACAGAACCACAGCCGCGAGGCGACGCTCAAAGACCGGCTCTTCCCACAGTTCTGAACTCAGGGCGGTGATGTGGTCATGGCTGAGGTTCTTATACCGCTTGAGCGTATCCCTCACGATTCC
This sequence comes from Paenarthrobacter sp. TYUT067, assembly GCF_023656375.1. Classification (NCBI taxonomy): domain Bacteria; kingdom Bacillati; phylum Actinomycetota; class Actinomycetes; order Micrococcales; family Micrococcaceae; genus Paenarthrobacter; species Paenarthrobacter sp. TYUT067. The sequence continues at coordinate 3,035 of NZ_JAMOIT010000019.1, read as the reverse complement.
CCTTATGGCGCCCACCGACGCGCCATACACCTTCAAGGTCCCGCCCAAACGCTCACTGGCCTCTGCAGCTTTCTCCCAGGTGGACTCCATCTGCAGTGTGTAGTCCACGAATTCACCGGCTTCACTCACCCGTCTATTTTGTCAGTGCCTTCCCATAGCGTGGTGCCACCAGCAATCGACAGGAGCAACATGCCGTCCCAAGAGCTCGCCACCGAGGCATCATTTCCGGGTGTCCCGGCGGCCTCGTCCATGCCCCACTGGTACCCCACACTGCTCAACACGGTGGCTGACCAGGTCCGCGTCGGCAGGACCCGGGCTCTGGCGGCCGCCAACAGTGAGTTGCTGAACTCCTACTGGAGCATTGGCCGACAGCTGGCCGAACGTGAATCCGAGCAAGGCTGGGGTGCCAAAGTAGTCACCCGGCTGTCCGCCGACATCCGCACCCGGTTCCCTGACGCGAAGGGCTTCTCCCCCAGGAACCTTCGGTATATGAAGAGCTTCGCGCAGGCGTGGCCTGACTTCCCAATGTTGCAAGCGCCGCTTGCAACATTGCCCTGGTACCACCAGATCGCGCTGCTGGAAAAGCTCGACGACGCCGCCACGCGCCTTTGGTACGCATCGGCAGCGGCCCAACACGGTTGGTCGCGCAACGTGCTGACGCACCAGATTTCAACGCGTCTCCATGAGCGATCAGGCCAAGCCATCACCAACTTTGCGGCCACTATGGTCCCTGCAGATTCGGATCTCGCGCAGCAGGCAACCAAGGACCCCTACGTCTTTGACTTTTTGTCCATGAGTGACCGGCACACTGAACGGGACCTGGAGCAGCAGTTGGTGAAGCATGTGGAGAAATTCCTGTTGGAGCTGGGCCAGGGTTTCGCCTTTGTGGGCGAGCAGGTCCGGCTGGAAATTGCCGGCGACGAGTTCTTCGCGGACCTGCTCTTTTACCATCTGAAGTTGCGCTGCTACATGGTGATAGAGCTCAAGGCCGTGAAGTTCGAACCCGGGTTCCTGGGCCAGCTTGGGATGTACATGGCTGCGGTGGACGATCTCCTGGCGCACCCGGACGACAAGCCCACCATCGGACTGCTGTTGTGTAAGGAGAAGAACAGCGTGGTGGCCGAGTACGCACTGCGTGGGTTCAACGCCCCCGTTGGCATCGCAGAGTGGAAAACCTCCATCGCCGATTCCTTGCCGGATGAATTGGTGGCGAGCCTGCCCAGTATTGAGACCTTGGAGGCCGAGCTGGCTAGTGAGGCTGCGCGCTTGCAGCGTTGAGTTCTCGGGCAGGGTCCCCTAGACGTTGTCCCTAAACCAAGCCAGGGTGTCGTTCCAGGCTGCTGTGGCTTGGGCCTCCACGTAGCGTTCACTGGTGTCGTTGTGGAAGGCGTGGTCAACGCCGGGGTACACCTTGAGCTGGTGCTTGACGTTGGTTTTATCCAGCGCCTCTTGGAGTTGAGGCATGGAGCCGGTGATGCGGGCATCCTTCTCGGCGTAGACACCGAACACAGCCGGCTTGAGAGTGGGGACTTTGGTCAAGTCCGGTGCGGGGCCATAGAAGGCCGATGTGGCCTTGAGCCCGCCTATCTCTGTTGACGCCTGCCACGTGATCCCGCCACCGAAGCAAAAGCCAACCATCGCGATCCGGCCCTCCTCCACATAACCCTGGCCATTGAGGTACTCAAAGGCGGCTTTAAAGTCACCCACGTGCCTTTGGGCACCCGCCTGCGTCAGAGCGCCCGGGACGGCATCCGGGTCCATCGACGCTGTCCCGCCCTCCCTGCTGAGGAGGTCCAGTGCCAACGCCGCATACCCTTCCTTGGCAAAACGCCGTGCGACATCCTGGATGTGCGGGGTGAGGCCTCTGTTCTCGTGGCAGATCAACACGCCTGGGCCCCTCTGGCTTCCCTCAGGCCGGGCGAGGTAACCGCTGATCTCCGTCCCGCCGGAGTCGAACTTCACTGTGGCAGTAACCAGACCCGCCGCGCCCTCTGGAACGGACAACGGGCTCTTGGCGTTGGGAACCGCGGTAGTGGCGTTCACGGTGTTCCCCGGAGAAGCCGCCGACGACGTGGTCGATGGCGTGGGCATCGGGTCCGTGGTCTTGGGAACCTCCTCCGGCGTGCAACCCACCAAGGCCATGGCCGCCCCTGCAGCCGACATGCTTCCCATGATGAACGCCACCCGCCGGGTGAATGTCTTATGCGACATCTCTCCCGAGCGGTAGTCATCGTAGAACTCTTCGATCAAGTACTTCTCGAACTTCTCCAGCTGCACCACGGCGATCCTCCCGACGATGTGATGATCCTCCCTTGATGTGAAGACGTGAGCAAGGGTGAGATGGTTCAGTGCCGGATCTGTCGCCACCTCCCCGGGAATGAGACTCTAATAATGTCAGTGCCCCCTGCCAGAGTTATGACATGGAGCGGATTCGGGAAAGGCAAGTGGAGGCGGCGGTTTCCGCTGCGCGTCTTCCTGCCACCTCCGGAGGGTTCGTTCTGTCGGGCACCGTCAGTGGTGATCTGATCCAGCAGTTGCGGGTGCTTGAAGATATGAAGTCAGCTATCTCGAGTTTGCAGGCCAAGATCGCTGTTGCCTTTGACCTGGCCCAGAGGCAGGAGCAGGCACAGCAAGGCGTTCCCGCCTCTGACCAAGGTAAAGGGGTGGGGGCTCAGGTGGCGTTGGCGAGGCGGGAGTCCCCGAACCGGGGGTCGCGTTTGCTGGGTTTTGCGAAGGCGTTGGTGGTGGAGATGCCCCACACTTTGGCAGCGTTGCGGGCCGGGCTCTTGAATGAATGGCGGGCCACGTTGCTCGTGAAGGAAACGGCGTGTTTGTCTGTTGAGGATCGGTGTGCGGTGGATGAGGAACTCGCCGCCGATACCGGGACTTTTGATGGCAAGGGTGATAAGGCGATTGTTGCGGCGGTGAAGGCTGCTGCGTATCGGCGGGATCCGCGGTCGGTGGTGGGTCGTGCCAGTCGTGCCGCTGCTGAGCGGATGGTGAGTTTGCGTCCGGCGCCGGACACCATGACGTAC
>NZ_JAMOIT010000018.1:0-110502 GCF_023656375.1 Paenarthrobacter sp. TYUT067 | reverse complement strand
AGACACCCACCAAGTAGGCTCCACTCTTGGAAACAAAAAGTGCAACGGCCGCCATATCCATGGCGCCCGTTGCTCGGTTAAGGCACCGTCATCGGGTAAATTCAGTCACACGGCGCTTAGTCAGTCACGTCCCCAGCTGGTTCGTCGGAGTTTCCAGAGCCTGGCTCTTCCGGGAGTCCCCGGGATGTAGCAAAGGCAACGCCTTCCAGGAAGGCCTTTGCCCGATGAGTCTCAGGGTATGCCTCGACTAGTCTCCAAAACTCGGCGTTGTGGCCCGCCACCAGCAAGTGCGCGAGCTCATGGACCAGGACGTAGTCGATGACCCATTGCGGCATTCGCTGGAGCTTGTTCGACAACCTGATAGTGCCGTCCGCAGGAGTAGCCGAACCCCAACGGGAGTTCTGATTGGAGACCCAGCGAACCGACGTAGGAACCGCACGCCCGCCGAGGTACGTCCGAGAAAGGTGCCCCGCATGATTGGCGAGGGCTTGATCCGTGGCGGGACGGCGCCTGCCAGCACCTGTTTGCCGTTCTCCCTGCTTCTTTAGCTTGGCCAGCATACGCTGGACCCACTCATGTTCCTGGGACTTGGTGAAGCTGGCTGGGATTGCGATCACGGCGTTGCCGTCTTCCCAAAAGGCAGCAACAGTTCGACGGCGTCTGGCTGATCGACGCACGACCACCGGAGCGCCGTCGTCCGTGGTGCGCGAAACACCGGCACCGGGGGCGGGTGGACGCGTCATCAGAGTTCCGAACTCTCAGCAAGTACGGCCAGAACAGCTTCGCCGTAGCGTTCAAGCTTGGATGGGCCAATTCCAGCCAGGCCAGCCAGTTCCTCCAACGATGAAGGCTTGGCCTCCGCGATGGCCGTGAGTGTGGCGTCCGTGAAAACAACATATGCCGGAACGTCGGCCGTCTGGGCTTCGTCCCTGCGCCACTGCCTCAGCGCATCGAACGTTTGTTCCTCATATGTGGGCGGGCACTGGTTACATCGACCCACCTTGCGTTCGGCTCCACTTGCCAGCATGCTTCCGCATACCTTGCATGACGCCGGTGCGGCAGCTTTCCGTCGGGTGGGACCTGTTTTGCTGCGCGCGTTTGCGGAAGCCACGGAATTGGGGCGAAGTCCGTCGAGGAAACGGGACGGCTTGCGGTTGGCCCGACCGCCCGGTGTTCGGGCCGTGGACCATGAGAGATTCAGGTGCTCTCGCGCCCGGGTTATGCCGACATAGAGCAACCTTCGCTCTTCGTCCACATCCTCGGGGGCGTCGGCAAAGGAAATAGGCATGAGGCCTTCGCTGAGGCCCACCAGGAACACTGCATCCCATTCCAGGCCCTTGGCGGCGTGAAGGGAAGCCAGAGTTACACCTTGAACGGTCGGGGCGTGTTGCGCGACCGATCGCTCCTGGAGTTCGTTCACGAACTCACCCAGGGTGAAGGACTCTCCGCGGCTAACAGCTAGCTCATCAGCCAATGCGACCAAAGCTGCCAGGGATTCCCACCTTTCGCGCAGTGCTCCCCCGTTGTGTGGAGCGGCCTCTGTATACCCGAGTGACGCGACGATGTCACGAACGATTTGGCCTAGTGCTTCCTGGGGCCCTTCTGCCACGGCACGGGTTGCCGCCCGCAACTGGAGGATCGCATCACGGACTTCCTTCCGCGCAAAGAACCGTTCCCCTCCCCGGAGCTGGTAGCCGATACCAGCCGAGGCAAGTGCTTGCTCGTACGCTTCGGACTGGCCGTTGGTGCGGAACAGAATGGCAATCTCGCTGGCCTTGACCCCGGTGCTGAGCAGTTCCTGGATTCTGCCTGCGACTACCGCGGCCTCTGCCTCGTCATCCGGGCACTCCATGAAGCGTGGCTCCGGACCGGACGGCCGTTGGGCGACGAGCTTGAGGGGCGAGGCCCACGCGGCATCGGCAACGGGTCCGCCGCTACGGCGGGATCCCAGGAGATCGTTGGCCAACTTCACCACTTGCGGGGTCGAGCGATAATCGCGAATGAGCTTCACGACCGTTGCCTCGGGGAACTGCGATTTGAAACCCAGAAGGTGCTTGGGGGAAGCTCCGGTAAAGGAATAGATGGTCTGGCTGGCATCGCCCACCACACACAACTCGTTCCGACCACCGAGCCACAAATCCAGGAGCCGCTGTTGCAGCGGCGAAACGTCCTGGTACTCGTCCACTACGAAGTGGCGGTATTGTTCCCGGACTGTTGCCGCCACTTTGGGGTCCTCCTGAAGGATCCCCACGGTGATGAGCAGGACGTCTTCGAAGTCGATGACGTTTCGATCGGTTTTGATGTCCTCATAAGCTTGGAAAACCCTGGAGACCGCGGTGAGATCGAAGCCTCCCGGAGTTCCACGTCCTTGGGCATTCTCCAGATAGTTGGCCGGGGTAAGCATGGACACTTTGGCCCACTCGATCTCGGCCGCCAGATCCCTGATGGATGCCCGATCAGTGCTCAGGCGCAGCCTGCGGGAAGCTTCGGCAATCATGTTGGCTTTGTGGTCCAGCAGGCTGGGCAAAGTGCCACCGATTGCCTGCGGCCAAAAGAACTGCAACTGCCTCAGCGCGGCGGCGTGGAAGGTGCGGGCTTGCACGTTTGCAACGCCGAGATCGCGGAGCCTGCTGCGCATCTCGGCCGCGGCCCTGGCAGTAAATGTGACGGCCAAAAGCCTCTGCGGACTGTACACACCGGAGTGAACCCCGTAGGCAATTCGATGGGTAATGGCGCGAGTTTTACCCGTGCCTGCTCCTGCCAGGACGCACATGGGTCCCGTCAGCGTACTGGCTACTTCGCGCTGCTCGTCGTCCAAGCCGCCGAGGATGCGATCCTCAAGTGAGACACCGCCGTCAAAGATTCCTTCAGTCACGGCTGGAGGTCTTCGATGACGCCGCCATACCAATGCTCAATCAGTGAACGTGCTATGGACAAGCGCGTTGAGATGGTGATTTCACCGCTCAGCACGGCCTCCTGCATTTCCTCGCGGCTGAACCACCGGGCACGGGTGACCTCGACGCCATCGGGCCGCGCCACGGTGTCGTCCGTCGTGGCCGTGAACCCCAACATAAGGGAGGCAGGGAAAGGCCAGGACTGAGAACCGAGGTACTGGCAGGCGGTCACACGGACGCCGACTTCTTCCCCTATCTCTCTCACGACGGCTTGCTCAAGCGACTCGCCGGGCTCAACGAATCCAGCGAGCGTTGAGTAATTCCTGGCGTCAAGGGGCCCGCCTCCACCGAGAAGGAGCCGGCCATCGGGGCCCACCACCGTGACAATGATGGCCGGATCAGTCCGCGGATAGTGTTCTGAGTTGTCCTTGGGACACCGCCGAACCCAGCCGCCTGCCTCGATTTCCGTGGGCGTCCCGCACTGCGGGCAATGCGTGTGGGTTGCATGCCAGTTGGAGATTGCACTGGCCTCAATGAACAGAGCGGTGTCGTTCGCGTCCAGACGCGCCGCGACATCCCGGAAGCCTGCCCATTCCGTACCCAGCGGGACCGTAACGGTTCCCGGCGCTGGCGGTTCCGCAACAGTGAACAGCACAACCGACGTGCCTTCGGGCAATGAGGACGACGTCAAGGTGGTGCCCAGGTAGATGGCAGAAACAGCACCGCCGCCCGAGGCGGTGAGAGCGTTCCAGAGCGGCGCGGCGTCCCCGAACCAGAGACCGTCACCAGACACCAAAGCTTTGCGCTGCGAAATGACCATGGCCTTCGCCGAGCCGGAGGCAACAAGCTCCTCAACCATTCCCGGTTTCATACGGATGCCCGAGCCGCGATCCACCATGGCGGGGCGGATGGGAAGGACAGTCTCCATCAGGTGATTGGCAAGCGCCGGCGACTCCGTATAACTCATGTATCTACCGTACTGACTCACACCGACAAAAAACATTTGGAAGGCCCCCCGCTGTGGACACCTGTCTGTGATGTTGCCCGATGGGGTGTCAATACCGGGATTTGCTTCGTATTTGCTGCGCATTTCCTGCGGATCTGAAGACTCGCCGCACCACATCATGGCCACAGGCCGCACTCAATCTACCGTGGAGAACGTGAGAAGAACACCGCTCGAACTGGCCGCCATAGCAACCGCGGCGGTGCCCGGCCTGGCGCCGACGGCCGCAGCATACTCCCCCGACGATGACGCTGACTTCGACTCAGCGTTGCTGCTCGATGCGGAGGGTAAACGCTGGCGGGTTCGTTCACCGCGCCATCCGGAGGCAAGCACGCGGCTTGAAACCGAGTTCATGGTGCTGCGCGCCTTCGCGCCGGCAATCCGTGCCGAACTTCCCTTTCACGTGCCCACCATCGCCGGCACAGTCCGGCAAGGTGCCCTGACGACGTTCGTTTACACGCACTTGCAAGGCTCAATGCTCTCGATCGAAGAACTTTCAGCCGGCAGCCCCGCCCTGGCACGGGAAGTGGGCACAGCTCTGGCGGCTATTCACGACCTTCCATTGACTTTGGTCATCAACGCGGATCTTCCCAGCTACTCGGCAAATGAGTTCCGGCAACGAAAACTCAATGAGCTGGACCAGGCAGCAACCACCGGCAAGATACCGGCCACACTGTTGCGTCGGTGGGAGCATGCCCTTGAAGACGTCGCCCTTTGGCGATTCAATCCCTCAGTAGTCCATGGGGACCTTCACGAGGACAACCTCATGGTGCAGGACGACACCGTGACAGCGCTGACGGGGTGGACAGACCTGCGGATCGGTGATCCCGCGGATGATTTCGCCTGGCTGGTGGCGTCCAACGAAGCATCATTTGTTGAGGCGGTCCTGAAGGACTACACCCAGGCCCGACGGGACGTCCCTGACGCCCACCTTCTCCGCCGGGCGGCGCTGCTGGCCGAGTTTGCCCTCGCCCAGTATTTGGTCAAGGCCATGGCGGCTGGGCACCAGAGCATGACGGCCGAGGCAGAATCCATGCTGCAGACACTCGCCGACGACATTGATGAGCAGATGCGCCGCGATGAAGAAGCTGCGCTAGCCGCTGAGAATGAAGCCGCCATGCTGAGGGCTTCAGATTCCCCGGCGGGCGTTCCCGCTGTCAGTGTCGCGGCGATTCCGGATGCAGGCGAGTCCGAAAGCTCCCAGGACGGCGACGGCGGCACTACCCCAAGGTATGACGAGACCTCGACTGCCGCGATCAGCGTGGTCAGCGTAACGCCGCTTCGCGCGGCCGAACGTTCCTGAGTTCCGGGCTTCGGTCATTCAGCTGCCGCTCTTCAACGCCCTCGCGACAATCAGCTCCAACTCCTCGGCACTGCCAAGATCGTGTGGGCGTACGACGGCGTCATCCGCAACGTAGTAGAAGGCAGCGCTGACGTCCTCCAGGGGAACGTCCTTGAGTCGAGCCCATGCGAGCCGGTAAACAGCCAGCTGCACCGCGCGGGTTGCCAGTTGTATACCTGCCGGGCGTCGTCCGGTCTTCCAGTCAATGAGCTGCCAACGGCCATCGGCATCACGGAACACGGCATCGATGCGCCCGCGTACTACGACGTCGCCAATCCGGGTTTCCACAGGTACTTCGACGAAAGCGGGAGCCCTTTGGGCCCACTCGGACTTCTTGAACGCCGCCACCATGTCATCCAGCCCGTAGGCCTGATCAATATGGGAGTCCGAACCCGGCGCTTCATCAAGGTCCAACATGCCCGTTGTCCCGAAGTACTCCTCCACCCAGGCATGAAAGGCCGTACCTTTGCGGGCCGAAATGCCCGGTTCACGGGGCACCGGCCTGCGAAGCTGGTGCAAGACGGCCGCCGGGTCAGCCCCCAAATCTACGAAAAGTGAAGCGGAGATATGGCTGGGCAAGTGGACATCCTGAACGGTTTTCAGCTGGCGCTGGCGATCCAGCAGGAGTTCTGCCTCCTGTGCCCACCTCCCGGCCGCACCGGTTAGGTCGCCTGAAGGATCCTTGCCGGGTTCCTCCATGTATCGACGAACCATGGCCGCAGCCTGATCCATGGCCAGCCTTCTGCCTGGGGTAAGCCTCAGGCGGGCACCGGTCCGTGGGTCCGAAGGCCCCTCCAAGGGGTCATAGGGAAATTGGGCTACCTCGAGCACTGCGGTCAAGGGGCTTTCCTCGGGCAAGGCCTCCTCGGCTACCGATTGGGGATGGACCACAGCACTGCCCTGCGAATGAGTGACACTGGCGCCCTCTGCCGTTGCAGCCATTCCGGCAAGCGGTGCGAGTTCGGAAAGGAAGGAGGACATTCCGGCCATTCCCGATCGAGAGCCGTTCCAAGCAGCACTGGAGGCCCACAAGACAAATTTGGCACGGGTGTAGGCAACATACGCGAGCCTCCTCTCCTCTGCCTCGCCGTGATGCTGGACCTCGGATTTGAAGTCCTTCTCGGCGTCCAACCATCCTTTTTGGTCAGGCTGCTCCAGGTCCCATTGGGGAAGGTCAGCACGATCGCCCCGCAATGGCCACGGCAAGGCCGCGGCGCCGGTGCTCCACCTCGAATCCCTGCTGCTGGGAAAAGAACCAGCATTGAGTCCAGGGACAAAAACCACGTCCCATTCCAGGCCCTTGGAGGCATGGACAGTCAACAATTGCACCGCCTCCCGGTTGGTCTCAGCGGGGGCCACATCCAAGCCGCCTTCCTCTGAGGCCGCGGCTTCAAGCCACGACAAGAACGCCAGCAGATCAATACGCTGTGAAGTCTGCAGGAACCCTGCTGCTGCATCCTGGAATGCATCCAGGTTGCGGCGTGCTTGGTGAATACTGATTCCTGGTTTGGCGGCAACCTCAATGTCCAGCAGCATGGCACGTTCCACCTCTCCAAGGAGTGTGGTGAGGTCGTCTCCGATGTAGCTCCTGAGCGAGCGGAGCTCCGAGGCAAGGCTGGTCAGTCGATCCAGGGCGGCAGGGCTCAGGCTCCGCCCATGCCCTGAAGTCCAGTCCGGCCGGGGGAGGAAATCAAGGGCCTCCACGAGGCTTGCGGCATCGGTGATATCGCTTTCAACCACGACTGCTGCGGGTTCTTCGTTGTCTTCGAAAGTGTCATGGCGGGCTTCCGGGGTCGACCGGCGACGGGCCAGGAAGCGGGACCAGTCGCTGAACGCCATCAAATCTGCCGGACCAATCCGCCATCGTGCCCCGGCCAACAACCTCATCAGAGCATCGGAACGTCCCGGATCGGCGAGGACCCGCAACGTCGCCACCAGGTCCACGATCTCCGGTGTGTCCAGCAAGCCGCCAAGTCCAACGATCTCGTAGGGAATGCCCTGGAGTTCGAACTCCCGGCGGAGGCACTCCATCTGCGCCCGCCGGCGACACAGGACCGCCATGGTGGGCTTGACGGGGGTGCCGTCCTTCTCCTCCTCGAAAACAGTTCTTTGATAGCGACGGACATCGCGGGCTATGACGGCGGCCTCGTCCTCATCCGTGCCGAAGCGACCGATCACTACACTCCCATCCACCGCTGCAGGGCTGGGTACCAAAGCGGGGACTGAGACATTACCGGCTTTCTTCCTGTCCCCTGCCGGACCCTCCGATGCTGCCGCCCTGTTCAAGGGCGCTGCGATGGTGTTGGCGGCTTCGAGGATGTTTCTGCCGTTCCGCCAGGCAGTGGTCAGATAAGAGGTGGGTGCAATGGAGAAGGAACCATCGCTTCCGGAGGGGTCCAAGCGCTGCACGGGAAACTCCTGCACAAAGTGGAAGAGCTGCCCTGCAGAAGCGCCGCGGAACCCATAGATCGACTGGTTGGGGTCTCCCACCGCGGTAACTGCGTGACCCTGGCCGAAAAGGCGTGAAAAGAGGACAAGCTGTGCGTGGGAGGTGTCCTGGAACTCGTCCAGGAGCACCACCTTGTAGCGGGCACGTTCAGTGGTTGCAGCGAGCGGAATGTCACTGGCGATACGCGCTGCCAGCGCCACGAGGTCGCCGAAATCGAGGACCCCGCGTTGACGTTTGGCCTCCTGATAGCGAACCACCATGTCGGCAACGCTGGCTCGGGTCCGGAGCATAGCCGCGAGGTCTCCCGCGGCCTGGCTGGGATTCTTCTTGGCCCCGGCCACATAAGGAAGCTGCTCAAAGGTCTCAACGCGTTCCAGAACCCACTCGCGCACCTCCCCGGGGTCCTGAAGGTGCTCCGCGCACTCTCCGGCCAGCTGGATGACTGCATTTACGAGGGTGGACTTTGCGGCGGTGAAGTGTTCGTAGTCGCCGTCGTACGCCTCCACCACTTCGCTGGCCAATTGCCAGGACTGTGCACCGCCAAGCAAGACGACGTCCCGTTCGATGCCCAACCGCAGGCCGTAGTCCGACACAATGCCGCTTGCGTAGGAATGGTAAGTGGACACTTTGGGTTCGAGCTCGTCAGCACCGACGAGCCCCTCCGGGAAGCCAATGCTGCCGTCGTCCTCCGCCGCGATCCGCTGGAGTGTGGCCAGCTTGGACCGAATCCGGCTCGCCAGCTCGCCAGCAGCTTTCCGGGTGAACGTTACCCCCAGAACCTCTTCCGGACGCACCCAGCCGTTGGCCACCAGCCACACCACACGGTCGGCCATGGTGGCCGTCTTGCCGGAACCTGCTCCAGCGATCACCAGGCGGGGTGAGAGGGGCGAGGCAATAATCGCCGCTTGCTCGGGTGTCGGGTGGTTCTTCTCGCCAAGGATACCGGCCAGTTCGGAAGGCGAAAATCTGGGCGCGGGGACTGCCTCTACACCCAGGGGGCTGGAGGCGAAGCCGTCCAGGAGCTCGGTTGTCATTCGGTGACCTGCTTTCCTCGGGCGCACAACGGGCAAATGTCGGGCAGACGGCATCCATGGCCGCCATGCCCTGACTTGCCGGGGTCGTGCCGTGCATCGAACGTTGACCCTGCCATGAGCGTGGCCGCCTCGTTGACCAGGCTCTCTGCCCAGTTCTCTGCCGGATCCAATGGATCCTGCTGCTGCACTCCGGGGCTCTTTGTTTTGGTCCCAAGCTGGGCCAACACGGCGCCACCGGGAGCGAAGCCTGTTCCTGCCCCGGTATCAGTGAGCCCCTGTCCCGTTGCAGCGTCCTGGAAAGCACCTTTGAGGACCGCAGCCTGGTAGGCACCCAGCTGCGGGTGCCGGGCAACCTCGGCCTTGCCGGGTTGCCGTTTGCCGGTCTTGAGGTCCACAATCACAAGCCTGCCCTCCGAATCTATTTCGAGGCGATCCACCTGGCCGCGTAATACCGCATGACGTACGGCCACCTCTTCAAGAGCTTCAGGACCACTGACGCCAACGGCATCAACCGTGACATCAGGAAGCTGAACTTCAAAGTCGTGCTCTACTGCCAGCAAGCTTCGTCCGTCGTTGCGCATGATGAGCACATACTGGGCCAACTTCCGGACCATGAGTTCCGCCCGCTGGAAATCAAGTTTCCCCTCCCAGTTATCCTTCATGCCCAAGCTTGGCCAACGGCGGACGAGTTCGGCGACGTACTCGGCTCCCGAGGCCTCGGGAAGCTCCTGCGCAATGGCGTGGACCAACGTGCCCAGACTGCGTGCGAAGTCGGTGGCCGCTTCCCCGCCGGCTGCTTGGACAAACCAGTCCAACGGGGATTTGTGGACAGCTTCCACTTTGGACGGCGAGACGGAGACCGTACCGCCAGCCGGCACGACGGCTGCCTGGGAACTCAGTGGCGCCAAACCCCACCACGTGTCCGGGTGCGCCCCCGGAACCGGCGGGTCCGTAGTGGCGAGCCTGGCCAATATCCGTGCCGCCTCGTGCGCGGAACGGGATTCCCCGGGTGCTTCGTCTTCTGCCTGGGCATGCTGCCTCAGTTCCGCAACGAGTGCCCTTAAGGTCATGGGTCGATCAACAGCTGTATAACCGCGTTTGTACTCACCGGATGCGAGCGGGGCCACGTAGTCCAGGAAGGCAGAAGGCTGTTCGTCCTCGGAAGACACTGCAGTGCAAATCAACACTTCACGGGCTCGCGACACGGCTGTTGAGAAGCTCCTGAGTTCGTCGTAGCGGATATCCCGGAGCCTGCTGAGGGGTCCACGCCGGAGGGCGTAGTCCACTCCATGTTCCACGGCATCGGCATAGACTGTGCTGCCCAGCAGCTCTCCACGCAATCGGGTGTTGGGCCACACACCTTCCTGGAGACCCGCCACTATCACCACCGGCCATTCCCGCCCCGCCGCACTTGCGGGAGTCATGATCTCCACGCATGCCTCCAGCTGTGCCCGTGCGGCAAGGGTGTCCATGGGCAGTTCCTGGTTCAGCAGGTAGTCGAGGAATTGCTCTGGACCGGAACCGGGAAGCTGGTCGACAAAGCGCTCGGCTGTGTGGAACAGAGCCATCATGGCGTCAAGGTCCCGATCTGCGCGCGCCCCCGCGTTGCCCCCTTCAAGTGCCATCTCCGACCAACGCGATGACAACCCCGTTGCGTGCCATAAGGCCCACAGAACAGATTCCGCGTTGGCGCCCGGCTCGGCGGCAGCAGTGGTACCGGCCGCGATCATACGGGCGAGCCTGCGGGCAGAGCTGCCTTCAATTCCCAGCGATGCCAGTGCCCCCGGTTGGAGCAAGGCTTCGACCAACAGAGCGTCGCTGGAGCGGCCGCCGCCTCCTAAAAGCTCCTCGCGGCGTAGGGATTGCCGCAGCCTCCGCAATTCGATGGCAGTGGCGCCTCCGATCCGCGATGTCAGGAGGGATACTGCAGTTTCCGGTGTGAGTTTTGCCGGGTCCAGAACAACGGCAAAAGCCTCCAGCAGCGGGCGGACAGCGACTTCGTCACGGACAGCTGAGTCCGCTACGGGAACGCGCACTGGGATTCCTTGGCCGCTCAGATACCGCTGCAACTGAGAGATCTGTCCGCCGTTCCGCACGATCACTGCGATGTCGCTGAACTCCCGCGATTCCCGCAGTTGCGCTTCAAGGATGCGCTGCGCGACGTACCGGAGCTCGTGGACTGCGGACGGCAGCACGTGCCCTTCTACGCGACCATCGCCGACGGTCGCCTCACGTGGGCTTTCCGGATGTTGAGGTTGTTCCATCTGTCTGGCCAGCTGACCACCGGAACGCTGCGAGATGCGGGCCGCTACCCGCATCCACGCCTCGGCTACTTCCGGCGTATGCCGGTGGGTCGCCGATAAGGGTCGTTCCAGGACGGATTGCTGGGTGCCGCCCAGCAGCGATGGCAACTCTGAAACCAAGTCCGGGCGTGCGCCGCGGAAACCTTGCACTACCGTGTCCGGTGAGTAGGTGACCACCACATCCTTGCCTTCTCCAATGTCGGCAAGGAGTTCGAATACTGCCGGATTTGATTCCTGGGCGTCGTCCACGAGGATGAGTTGGAGGCGTTGCCTCTCGGCGGCGAGGAACTCCGGCGAGTCTTGGAAAATTTGCCGTGCCGTGGTGATGATCCCGGCGGGGTCAAACGCCTCCGGCATGCGGAGGTCCAGGACGTCCCGGTACTCGCTGTACAGCTGGGCCGCCGCCATCCAATCAGGGCGTCCGCACTCGTAGGCAAGCCCCACCAAGTCATCCGCGGTGCGCCCCGATTCGATGATGCGGTCGAATAGCTGCCTGATCTCGTGACGGAAGCCGCGGGTAGGAAGTGCTGCTGCGAGGTCCTCCGGCCAAGGCAGATGGAAGCCGGGACGGGAGTGGCCTTCCAGCAGTTCCTTGATGATGAGGTCCTGTTCAGGGCCTGACAGAAGCTTCGGTGGCCGCGACAGCGGCAGGATGCCTTCAGCCTTTGCCCGCCGGATGACGTCGAAAGCGTACGACGCCCAGGTGCGTGCCGGCGTCGTACTGAGGCTGCGGTCCAGGCGCCCTGTGAAGGTGTCGCGCAAGGCAGCGGCGGCGTGGCGCCCGGGAGCGAGAACGAGAATCTGTTCCGGGTCCAGGCCGTCTTCACGAACACGGCGGACTGCCGATTCCACCAGCACCGTTGACTTGCCCGTCCCAGGCCCGCCGGGCACCAGGACGGGGCCGCTCCCCTGCGGGAGGGAAACGACTGCACGTTGATCCGGGGACAAAACGGGTGCCGCGTAGTGGGTCTCACGCGGCGGGAGCAGGCGGAGGGCTGCCGGTGCTTGGCGGGTTTTGGCAGGAGTGGCGGTCACACAGTCATTTCATCATCGGGCACCGACAATTTATGGAGTTGACGCTCCAACTGGTCAGAGATCACATCAAGTTGATCGAAGTCGCCATCCGAAGGCGCCCAGCGTGCTGCTGTCAGGTCGACCCTCCAACGGCCTTCCCCCGTCCTCAGGAATGCCTCGTACGCGCCATGAAGCGGGGTCGATTCCTGCAGGTAATGTTTCAACGCGTCAACCTCGTGACCGGGAGGCGCCTCCCCGCTGGCCCTGAGCACGCGCCACCAGGCCACTGAGCTACCGTAATGGCTCATGACTGCGCCCACCTGCCGCGGTCCGCCAGCACCCAGGAGCTCCGCGACGTCACCATAGGAGACCGCCGAGCCTGACGGAACAAGGTCTACAACGGCCAGAACCGCCGTCACATACTCCATCCGCATGTGTTCAGCGTAACGGCAGGAGTGTCGTGCCCAAAGAGTGTCGGACCCAGCCGGTAGCTTGAAGGCATGAGTTCCTGGAATACCCTCTCCCGTGCCGCATTCGACCTCGAGACCACCGGGAAAAACTCGCGGTCAGCGCGGATCGTCACCGCTTCCATCACAGTAGTGGATGCTCACGGGGAGCTCATCGCAGAGCACGAGTGGTTGGCAGATCCAGGGGTGGAGATCCCGCTCGAAGCAAGTGAGGTGCACGGAATATCCACGGAGAAGGCCCGCGCCGAAGGCCGCCCGGCAGCAGAAGTCACACGCGAAGTCGCCGGGGTACTCCAAGGACTGTTCGACGACGGCACTCCCGTCATTGCTTTCAACGCCAGTTACGATTTCACCGTGTTGGCGGCAGAGTCTGCCCGCTACGGCGTTCCCCAACTGAGCCGTTTCCCCGTGCTGGATCCGTATGTCATGAACAAGCAAGTGGACCGCTACCGCAAGGGAAAGCGCACCCTCACCGCTTTGTGCGAGGAATACGGCGTGGACCTGACAAACGCCCATACCTCCGCGGCGGATGCGCTGGCTACCCTCCGCGTTTTGGATGCCATGGCCGGCAAGTTTCCCAAGCTGCAGATGCCGGCGTCCACACTGCATCAGCTGCAAGTAGACTGGGCGGCGTCCCAGGCTGCTGATTTCCAGCAATACTTGCGGCGGAGCAAGCCCACCGCCGTGATCGAGGGTGAGTGGCCGGTGCTGCCGCCTGAGGACGCCAGCCGGGGCGGCTTCTAGAACAGGAAGCACGCCAGGCATTACTTTTTGCGACGCATGTCACAGCGAATTCGGGAACCCAAAAGGTGGGACTGGCCGCGCGGAGATTCCAGGCGTGGCCTCGAACCCGGAATAGTCCAGAGTCCATCGGGCACCTGATGGGAACTTTGTTCGGTTAATTCGATTGCTGGCATTCACTTCTTCGATTCACCGCGGGCTAGTGGGCTGGTGACATAATTAAGTTTGGCGGGTTGAAGTCTGCTAGGGCAGCCAACCTTTGTTCTGCTGCTTTTCTGCTGCCGCATTCCCCGCCCACCGCGAAACGTCTCCGTTACCCGATGAAAGTGATTTCTTCATGAAATTCAAAGCCCCTAAGTGGCTGTCTGTTGCCCCCGTGGCCGCAGCCCTGGTGATTTCCCTGGCAGCATGCGGTGGAGGAACCTCCGAGCCCAGCGGCTCCCCCACCGATGCGCTGGCTGGCAGCGACCAGAAATCGCTCGATACCTTCACCACCGCCGATGTGACGCCTCTGGACAAGATCGACAAGACCAAGCTGGGCCTGATCACCGACGGCACCCTGCGCGTAGGCACCCTCTCAGACGCCCCGCCGAACATCTTCATCGATCCTTCCGGTAAGTTCACCGGCTACGACAATGAGCTCCTGCGGGCCATCGGCGACAAGCTGGGCCTTAAGGTGGAGTTTGCATCCACCGACTTCTCCGCGCTCCTGTCCCAGGTGGGCAACAAGCAGTTCGACGTCGGATCCTCCTCCATCTCCACCACGGACGCCCGCCGCAAGACGGTCGGCTTCACCAACGGCTACGACTTCGGCTACATGGCTATCGTGACCAAGAACGACTCCAAGGTCACCGGCTTCGCCGACGTCAAGGAAGGCCTGCGCATCGGCGTCGTCCAGGGCACCGTCCAGGACGACTACATGACGAACACGCTCAAGATTGAGCCAGTCCGTTTCCCTGACTACAACACGGTCTACGGCAACGTGAAAAACGGCCAGATCGACGCGTGGGTTGCTCCTTCCCAGCAGGCCGAAGGCCAGGTCAAGGAAGGCGATAACACCAAGATCGCCGAGAAGGTTGTCAACACCCAAAACTTCACTGCATACGCCGTGAACAAGGACAACCAGCCGCTGATCGACGCTTTGAACTCCGGCTTGGATGCTGTCATTGCCGACGGCACCTGGGCCAAGCTCACGGCCGAGTGGTACAAGGACCGTCCGACTGCTGCCGAGCAGACCCCCCAGGGCTGGAAGCCGGGCAGCAAGGCCGTCCAGCTCCCCGCCAAGTAACCAGGGCGTTCCATGGATATCCTCAATCAACTAGCCGAGACCTTCTTTGACTGGGAGGCAATGGGCGAAGTCATCCCCAAGATGTTCGCCGTCGGCCTTCCAAATACCATCGTCCTGGCTGTCGTCTCAGGCATCATCGGGACTGCTCTCGGGATGCTGCTCGCCCTGATGGGGATTTCCCGGAACGCAGCGGCACGGTGGATAGCCCGCATCTACACGGACATCCTCCGCGGGCTTCCACCGGTGCTGACCATCCTGGTGATCGGGTTCGGTTTCGGCCCCATCATTCGCGAACTCACGGGTTCAACCAGCCCGTACCCCATGGCCATCGCGGCACTGTCCTTGATGTCGGGCGCTTACATCGGTGAGATCTTCCGTTCAGGCATCCAGAGCGTGGACAAGGGACAACTCGAAGCAACCCGAGCCCTCGGGTTCAGCTACGGCTCGTCCATGCGCCTAGTGGTGGTGCCTCAGGGCATCCGCCGCGTTCTGCCCGCCCTGGTGAACCAGTTCATCGCACTGATCAAGGAATCCTCGCTGGTGTTCATGCTCGGTCTTCTGGCCACGGAGCGTGAAATCTTCCAGATCGGCAAGGACGCAGCCGCCAACAGCGGCAACCTGTCCCCTTACGTGGCCGCTGCCATCTTCTATCTGGCGCTGACCATTCCACTCACGCACTTTGTGAACTGGATAGACGCCCGCATGCGCTCCGGCCGGCCGGAGAAGAAGGAACCGGACGAGGCAGCAGCCGTGGTAGGAAAGGGAGCCCAGGCATGAGCGAATTTGCATCAGGCACACTGACAGCCAAGAACATCCATTTGTCCTTTGGCAGCAACCACGTACTGCGCGGCATTGACCTGCATGTTGAGAAGGGCACCACGGCCTCGGTGATCGGCCCGTCCGGCTCGGGCAAGTCCACGCTCCTGCGCGTCATGAACCGGCTGATCGAACCGGACCAAGGCGACATCCTCCTGGACGGACGTTCGGTCCTCAAGGACAATCCGGACGAATTGCGCCGCCGTATTGGCATGGTGTTCCAGCAGTTCAACCTGTTCCCCCACAAGACTGTGGCAGAGAACATCTCCCTGGCCCTGCGTAAGCTCCGTGGCATGTCCAAGGAGCAGGCACGCGACGAAGCCCTGGCCCAATTGGACCTGGTGGGTTTGAAGCACAAGGCTGACTCGCGTCCGGCAAACCTCTCCGGTGGCCAGCAGCAGCGCGTAGCCATAGCGCGCGCCTTGGCCATGAAGCCCGAGGTGATGTTCTTCGACGAAGCCACTTCCGCACTGGACCCGGAACTCGTCAAGGGCGTCCTTGCCCTCATGACGGACCTGGCCCAAGGAGGCATGACCATGGTGGTGGTGACCCACGAAATGGGCTTCTCCCGCAATGTCTCCGACGTGGTGACCTTCATGGACGCCGGTGTGGTGGTTGAATCCGGCCCTCCGGAGCAGCTGTTCACCAACCCGCAAACGGAACGCCTTCAGGGCTTCCTTTCGGACGTCCTCTAAGGACCTTTTCACAACAGGAAACGCACCACGTACAAAGAACCCCGCCTTCACATGGAAGGCGGGGTTCTTTGTTCCTGATCCCTGACGTGGAGCCGCTATTGACCGGCCTTGACTTGCAACACAGTAAGCGCGGCGGCGTCCACCTTGGCCCGGAAGGCAGGATCTGACGTGGCCTTTTGCACCACAGCTTGGTGCATCGCCGGGATGCTGGTGGGATCGGCACACACCAGCATGGTTCCGCCTGCGCCGAAAAAGTTCAGGGCCCGATCAGCATCTGACCAGGCTTCCAGTTGCTCAGCACTGCAGAGGTCGTCAGAAAGGACAATCCCTGTGAAACCTGCGTCAGCACGCAGCATGGCGTCCATGATCGTCGCTGAGAACGGTGCGATGTTTGCGGGGTCGATCTTGTCGTAGTAGGCGTTGGAGACCATGACCCACTTGGTACCCGATGCGATGGCGGTGTGGAACGGCTCCAGCGCGGGATCGTCCCTTGTGGTGGTGGTGTCACGGACATTTTTGCTGACGTCCGTATTGGGAACCACCCTGCCCAGGCCCGGGAAGTGTTTGACCACCGGAGCAACCCCGGCGTCTTTCATGCCGTCGGCAAAAGCGTTGCCCAGCAGCGAGACGTTGCCGGGGTCATAGCCGTACTCCCGCTGGAAATGGCCGATGGGGGCATTTGAGGGTGCAAATTCCGGGCTGGTCACTGTATCCAGGACCGGTGCGAGGTTCACGTTGACCCCTACGCTGCGAAGTTCCTTTCCCCACGTGGCGGCATCCGCCCGGAGCTTGGCCGCCCCGGAAGATGCTTGGACTAGGGCAGTAGGAATCGTGGAGAAGCCCGGGCCGGAGAGCACCTGAACGTATCCGCCTTCTTGGTCGGTAGCAACAAAAAGAGGCAGCCCGCCCGTTGTGGCAGCAGAGACAGTGCCCGTCAAGGCAGACACCACGGCAGCCGTCGGAGCAGTTCCGGCCTTGCTGCGCCCGCTGAGATAAACGTTTCCGGCATGGTACTTGGTCAGTGCTTCCATGGTTCCGGGTTCGGCGCCGGTGGCTTTAGAGGCCACCATGAACAGTTGTCCCACGCGCTGCTCAAGGCTGAGCGCGGCGAGTTGTTTCTCTACAGATGACGGGGTGCTAGGCGCCGCGGAGGGAGGCGGGGAAGTAACAGCAGACGGCGTGGTTGACGCCGGCGGGGATGAGGGTGCCGGTGTGGTTGTCGGCGAGGAAGGAGAAACAGACGGCGTCCCCTCCGCCGTGGCTTGGCCGGAGTTGGATGGGCCACTGGAACAACCCGAGGCCGTCGCCAGAAGTACACCGGCGGTGGCGATGCTGACACTAATCGATGCAATGGACGGGAACTTGCGCATGGTAAACCGTGAATTCGTTGGGGGTGGGTTTCCACCTACGAGCCTACCCCGGGACAAACAACGATGCCCCGGCCACATGCTTCGAGCATCTGGCCGGGGCATCACTAAAAAACTAAGCCGTAGCGCCCGCTGCAGCCTTTGCCGCCGCCGGAAGGGCGTCGATAATCCGGTTCATCGCTGCGTCGTCGTGAGCGGCGGAAAGGAACCAGGCTTCGAAGACCGACGGCGGAAGGTAGACGCCTGAGTCCAGCATGGAGTGGAAGAACGGGGCATAGCGGAAGCTTTCCTGCCGCTGCGCGTCGTCGTAGTTGTGTACGCCATGGGCGGAGGTCCCAAACGCCACGGAGAACAGATTGCCCGCCCGCTGGATCGAGTGGTCCACCCCTGCTGCATCAAGGGCAGAGGAAAGCGCTGCGGAGAGTTCCAGCGAGCGGCCATCAACGTAGGCGTAGACCTCAGGAGTTGCGTGGGTCAGAGTTGCCACTCCTGCAGCCATGGCCACGGGGTTTCCGGACAGGGTTCCGGCCTGGTACACGGGACCGACGGGAGCAAGGTAGTCCATCACGTCGGCACGGCCGCCGAGTGCCGCCGTCGGCATTCCACCACCAATGACCTTACCGAAGGTGAGCAGGTCCGGAGCCCAGCCTTCCTGGCGGCCGGTCAAGCCCCAGTAGCCGGCGTACCCGGTACGGAAGCCGGTGAGGACTTCGTCCACGATCAGGAGCGCACCGTGCTCCTTGGTGATGCGGGACAAGCCTGCGTTGAAGCCCTCACCCGGAGTGACGACGCCCATGTTGGCCGGTGCCGCTTCGGTGATGACGGCAGCAATGTTATTGCCGTGCGCAGCGAAGGCAGCCTCGACGGCGGCGAGATCGTTGTACGGCAGAACCAGGGTTTCAGCGGCAGTGGCCTCCGTAACGCCGGCAGAGCCGGGCAAAGCCAACGTTGCCACGCCGGATCCTGCCGCTGCCAACAGCCCGTCCAAGTGGCCGTGGTAGCACCCGGCAAACTTGATGATCAAGTTGCGGCCGGTGAAACCGCGGGCCAAACGAACGGCCGTCATGGTGGCTTCGGTTCCAGTGGATACCATCCGCAGGCGTTCAACAGCGGACACCCGGTCCTTGACGATCTCAGCGAGGTTGGCTTCGTCCGGTGTGGAAGCTCCGAAAGAAAGGCCACGATCCACGGCTGCGTGAACGGCATCAAGCACGGCGGGGTGGGCGTGTCCCAACAACGCAGGCCCCCAGGAGCAGACGAGGTCCACGTATTCCTTGCCGTCCGCGTCCGTCAGGTAGGCGCCCTTGGCCGAGACCATGAACTTCGGGGTACCGCCCACTGAACCGAAGGCCCGCACCGGCGAATTCACGCCGCCGGGCATCAGGGACCGGGCACGGTCGTACAGTTGATCGGACACGGGGGTATTTGAGGTCATGGTTCCTATTCTTTCAGTGATTTCAGCTTGGCCGGGCGCAGTCTTATGCGGCGTCGGCCAGCAGCTCGGTGACCCGCGGGGCCACCTCGGTGCCGTAGAGCTCAATGCAGCGCATCATTGACTGATGCGGCAACGTTCCATTGCTGTATTTGAGGTCGAATCGGTCCACACCGAGATTCCTCTTGAGAAGAGCGATCTTCTGCGCCACGGTTTCCGGGGAACCAACATAGAGGGCACCCTCAGGGCCGCACATGGCGTCGAACTCGCCACGGTTCCCTGGCCCCCACCCACGCTCGGCACCGATCCTGTTGCGCTGCTCCAGCCAATGCGGGAACAGCTCCTCGCGGGCGGCCTCGTCCGTGTCCGCGATGAATCCTGGTGAGTGCGTGGCAATCTGGCGCATGGGATGGCCGTACTTTGCCATCGCCTCACGGTACAGGTTGACCAGCGGTGCGAAGCGTCGGGGCTCTCCCCCAATAATGGCGAAAATGATGGGGTAGCCGTACTCGGCGCAGCGCAGCACGGACTCCGGTGTGCCACCCACACCAATCCAGGCCGGCAGGAGGTGATGCTGGAGTTGGGGGTATACCTGCAACCCATTGACGTTGGGCCGCGTGCGCCCCGCCCAATGAACGGGTTTCTGGGCGCGTACTTTGTCGAACAGCTCCAGTTTTTCTTCGAAGAGGACTTCGTAGTCTGCCAAGTCCAAGCCAAACAGCGGGAATGACTCCACGAACGAACCCCTGCCGAGCATGACCTCGGCCCTGCCATTGGACAAGGCATCAACCGTGGCGAAACGTTGGAAGACGCGGATGGGATCATCTGAGCTGAGCACGGTAACAGCGGACCCCAAGCGGATCCGTGATGTCACGGCGGCCGCCGCAGCAAGGAAAACCTCAGGCGCGGACACAGCGAAATCGCGGCGGTGGTGCTCCCCCACGCCAAAGGCATGGATTCCGACGGCGTCAGCCAGTTTCGCTTCCTGCAGCAGCTCCCGCAGGACAAGCGCATGCTCCTTCGGGTTTCCGTCAGCATCCACACCGGCGTCGCCGAAGGTGTTCAGGCCGAGCAGGATCTGGTTGGCCGCCACTGGCGCAGCGGGATCGGAAGGCACGGCGGTCCGGGACGGTGCCGTGGGATCCAGGGGAACAGCGGATTCTGCAGGGAGAGAAGACATCAGGACTCCTTCAACCAGCCTGCCAGTTCGGAGGCCCAGTAGGTCAATACGGTATCGGCTCCAGCACGCTTGATGCCGAGGACAGATTCAGTAATGGCGCCCCGCCTGTCGATCCAGCCGTTGGCGGCGGCCGCTTCGATCATGGCGTATTCGCCTGAGATTTGGTAGGCCGAAACAGGCACCGGACTCATTGCAGCCACATCAGCGAGAATGTCCAGGTAGCTCATGGCGGGCTTGACCATCACCATGTCGGCGCCTTCTTCGAGGTCGAGTTCCACCTCCAGGATGGCTTCCCGGCGGTTGGCTGCGTCCATCTGGTAAGTACGGCGATCACCCTTGAGTTGGGAATCCACGGCCTCACGGAACGGGCCGTAGAACGCTGAGGCGTATTTAGCTGCGTAGGCAAGGACTGCTGTGTTTTTGTGTCCGGATTCCTCCAGTGCTTGACGGATGACCGCGATCTGGCCGTCCATCATTCCCGAGGGCCCCAGCACGTGGGCGCCCGCGTCGGCCTGGGCAACTGCCATCTGACCGTAGATCTCCAGCGTGGCGTCGTTATCCACGTAGCCCTCGGAATCGAGGACGCCGCAGTGGCCGTGGTCGGTGAACTCGTCGAGGCAAACATCGCCCATGATCACCAGGTCATCGCCCACCTCGGCTTTGACGTCGCGGATGGCCTTGTTCAAGACGCCATCCGGGTCCAGTGCAGCGGTGCCTTGCGCATCGCGTTCGGCGGGCACACCGAACAGCATGATGCCTCCTACGCCCAACTCCACGGCTTCGGCTGCGGCCCGTTTGAGGGACTCTGTGGTGTGTTGGACGACTCCCGGCATGGAACTGATGGGACTCGGCTCGGTGAGGCCTTCCCGGATGAACGCCGGGAGGATCAGGTCCGCGGGCGCCAGGCGGTTTTCGGCGGTGAGCCTGCGCATGGCGGGAGTGGTGCGCAAGCGGCGGGGACGATGGTTCGGAAAGCTCATGACGATTTCCCTTCGTTGGCGAAAACAGATTCCAAGGCGGCCACAATGCCGTCCGGGGTTGGTTCTTTGGCGGTGGCTGCCACGGTGAGGCCTATCCGGGAGGCCTCTGCCGCCGTCGGCCGTCCAATGGCGATCAGCCGGCACCTGCCCAAGGGCATCAATGTTGCAGCGATACGGCGCGTCGCGCTGGGAGAAGCAGCCACCACAGCGTCCACGGTTCCGGCATCCAGTGCTGCCCGCGCGTCTTCCGGAACAAGTGTTGCCGGATCGTCAGTGAAGGACGTCCCGACGCCGGAGGGAAGTACCGCTGTCAGGCGGAGTTCGGCACGGGCAGGGTAGTCAACCGTGCGGTAGGCGACCACGGAC
Organism: Paenarthrobacter sp. TYUT067; assembly: GCF_023656375.1. Taxonomy (NCBI): domain Bacteria; kingdom Bacillati; phylum Actinomycetota; class Actinomycetes; order Micrococcales; family Micrococcaceae; genus Paenarthrobacter; species Paenarthrobacter sp. TYUT067. The sequence goes on along the minus strand of NZ_JAMOIT010000018.1, from coordinate 89,131 downwards.
GTCACGTCCGCACCGCTTGCCGCCAGGCCGTCGCGCAGGCTGGCCGCCGCAATATCGGCTTGGGGCAGGAACACGCGTACGCGGGACGCTTCCCACACAGCAAGGAGGCCGTCCGCCGATTGGACATCCTCAGGCGCCAAAGCAACGGCGAGGCCTACGGATTCGAGAACCTGATGGGACGAAGAGCCAATGGTGGCCACCTTTGTTCCCGATGGAACAAGATCCGCGAGTGCCATCCCGCGCTGGGCAGCCTTCTCCATGAGAACCCGGACGGTGGTGATACTGCTGATCACCAGCCAGTCAAAGTCACCGGCCGCCAACTTGTCCAAGGCCGCATCAAGGGAAGCCTGGTCCCCTGCCCTCTCAAAATCGATGAGCGGAAGCACCAAGGGCTCGGCCCCCAACTCACTCAGCAGCGCCGCCAAAGGGCGTGCACGGTCGGCGCTCCTGGTGATCAGGACACGCCGGCCGGTCAGCCCATTTACTTCATACGGCTCAGGACGCGGCAAGGTCCGCGATCTCCGCGGCGCCGGCAGCGAGCAAGAGCTCAGCCACTTCGATGCCGAGCAACGTGGCTCCGACTTCCGTTAGACCGTCCGTGGCTTTCTTTTCGCGGACTGTCTTGGTGCCGTCCACGGCGCAGACCACTGCTTCAAGGTGCAGCATGCTGCCCTTCCGGAAGGCGTAAGCCCCCACGGGGGCAGCACAACCGGCTTCGAGCCGGGCCAGAACGGCACGCTCGGCCGTAACGGCGAGGCGTGTGTCGTCGTCGTTCAAAGCGGCAAGGGCCTGGGCCAGCACCGAGTTTGATCCCTCGGTGGAACCGCCCAGTGGCGGAGCGTCATCCGTCCGGCATTCGATGGCCAACGCTCCCTGCCCGGGGGCCGGCAGCATGACGTCGGATTCGAAGAATTCGCTGACGGTGTCCAACCGATCCATGCGTTCCAAGCCCGCTGCGGCCAACACCACAGCGTCAAGATCGCAGGTCTTGCCGGGGACAACAACATCGGTCACATTTCCCGGCAAACCAGGGACACGGCCGAGGCGGGTATCCACGTTCCCACGGATGTCGAGCACCTCAATGTCCGGACGTGCAGCCCGGAGTTGCGCGGCCCGCCGTGGTGAGCCTGTACCGACTTTGGCGCCGCCCGGCAGTTCGGCGAGCGTCATGCCATCGCGGGCACAGAGTACGTCGCGGACATCCACCCGTTTGGGTGTTGCAGCGATGCTCAGGCCAAGTGCGGCGCCCGTGGGCAGGTCCTTGAGGGAGTGCACGGCAACGTCACAGGTCTCAGCGAGGAGTGCGTCCCGAAGGGCCGCGACGAACACGCCTGTGCCGCCCATCTGGGAAAGGGACCCGGTTTTGACGTCGCCCTCGGTCTTGATGTGCACGAGTTCCACAGGGAAGCCGCCAACGGCAGCCAACCGGTCCGCAGTTTGCTGCGTCTGCGTCAGGGCGAGCTTGCTCGCCCTGGTGCCGATGCGTACGGTCACTTGGCAGCCTCCGGAGCGGGGTACGCGTCGTGCCCGATGCCCACTGTGGTACCAACTTCCGAAATGACGGGCTTCGCTCCGCGGAAGTTTTCGCAGCAGTTGGGACGGCAGACGTCGTACCAAGCACCCAGGTCCGTCACGTGGGGGCGCTCGGCGATGTTGTTCTCCACCGTGCGTTCGCAGATCAGGTCTACCAGGCCGGACACGAAAGCTGCGTGCGTACCCGGGGTGGGGACACGGGTTGCTTCGATGCCGAGGTCCTTGCAGGTTTCCAGAGCCTCGGTGTCCAGGTCCCAGGCAACTTCCATGTGATCGCTGACGAAGCCGAGGGGAACAATGACGACGCCGCGGACCCCTTCAGGGGCGATTTCCTCGAGGTGGTCGTTGATGTCCGGCTCAAGCCACGGGATGTGAGGGGCGCCGGAACGGGACTGGTACACCAGGTCCCAGGCAACGTTGGGTGCCACAACATCCATGATGGCCTTGGCGTTGGCCAAGTGCTGGGCAGCATAAGCCGAGCCTTCCGCGAATTCGCGGGGCTCGTCCTCGGACCTTCCAGCGGCCTCGGCATCCCGGGTGGGGATCGAGTGCGTAGCAAACAGGACGCGGATCTTTGAGTCCGGGTCAGTCTCGCCGGCTGCGACGAGCTTGCCGCGGATCTCCTCCAAGCCCGCAGATGTACCCTCCAGGAAGGGCTGGACTACGCCGGGGTGGTCGAAGTACTGGCGGATCTTGTCCACCTGGAGCTTGCCATCCAACCCGGTTTCCGTCAGGGCAACGCCGATGTCCTCGCGGTACTGGCGGCAGCTTGAGTAACAGGAGTAGATGCTGGTGGTGAGCATCAGGAGCCTGCGGTGTCCGGCGTCGTAAGCGTCCTGAAGTACCGGGGCGATGTACGGGTCCCAGTTGCGGTTACCCCAGAGGACCGGCAGTTCGATGCCACGGCGGTCCAGCTCGGCCTCAATGGCAGCCTTCAGTTCACGGTTCTGCTGGTTGATGGGGCTAATGCCGCCAAAAGCGCGGTAGTGGTGGGAGACCTCTTCGAGACGTTCATCCGGAATGCCGCGACCGCGGGTGACATTGCGGAGGAAGGGAATGACGTCGTCCTGGCCTTCGGGCCCGCCGAAGGACGCGAGCAGCACGGCGTCGTAATTTTTGGGTTCCTGGCGGCCGCGCTCGGTGACTTCGTTGACGGCCGTGGAAACGACTGGAGTGCTCATGCAAGGACCTCGGCAATCTCGGCAGCGGACACGCGGCGGCCGGTGTAGAACGGGATTTCTTCACGGACGTGGTTGCGGGCCTCGCTGTCCCGCAGATGGCGCATCAGGTCCACAAGGTCCACCAGTTCCGGTGCCTCGAGTCCGAGGATCCATTCCCAGTCACCCAACGCGAACGAGGAGACGGTGTTGGAGATGACCTGCGGGAATTCCCTGCCCAGCAGACCGTGTTCGCGGAGCATGGCGCCGCGTTCCTCGGCCGGGAGGATATACCACTCGTAAGAGCGGACGAAGGGGTACACGCACAGCCAGGTGCTGGGCTCCACGCCACGAGCGTAGGCCGGAATGTGGCTCTTGGAGAACTCCGCTTCGCGGTGCACGCCCATGGCGGACCATACGATCTCGGTGCCGGCAAAGAGTTTGCTGCGCCGGATGGAGCGGACCGCGGACTGCAGGTCTTCGGGCTTGGCCCCATGGAGCCACACCATGATGTCGGCGTCGGAGCGCATAGCGGAGACGTCGTAGCTGCCGCGAACGGTGACTCCGCCTTCGGCAAGCTTCTCTACCAGGGCCTCGTACTCCTGGGCTGCGTCGCCGCTGCGCAGGACATCGGCCGAGCGCTTGAAGACAGTCCAGAGCGTGAAGAACTGCTCTTCGGTATCAGCAGTTTTAGTGACAGATTCGGCAGAAGTGTGGCTCATGGTTCAAGTTTGCCCCGTGCCAGCCGCTAAGTCGAAACGGATTAGTTCTACAAGGCGTAGAAGTGACGCAAATCACCATTCTGGTGATCAGCCTGCATGCACCCGGGCCACTTGCGCACGAGTGTCGGCCACTACTGCAGCAAGGCCGTTCCCGGCCAACCAGCCGCCCACCACGGTAAGGCGGTTGGCAGACGCGCACGCCTGACGAACCTCCGCCACGCGCTGTTTATGACCGACGGCGGCGAACGGCAGGGCGCCAGCCCAGCGCACCACATCCCAATCCACGATGTCCGCCTTGGATACCGGAACCGTCAGCAGCGCGGAAGCATCTGCCACGGCGGCGGTAAGGAGCGACTCATCGTCCATGACAACGTCCGCGCCGCCGCCTGCCACTTCACGCCGACCATAGGACAGGCGCAGGACGTGGGTGCCCGGACCGGCTTCGTCAGCCAACCAATCCCACTTCGCCGTTGCATGGGTGAGGGCCTTGGCCTTGATCCCCGGGGTTTCGGGTGCAACCAGAATTCCGGTCCCCCTGGGCCTGCCATCAAGTTGCGGCAGGTCCACCACCAAGGTCACCAGGCTTACCAGGGGTCCTGGAGCCGGACGGAGGCCGGACAGCACAGGCAAGGACTTCTCCAGCAACCTGACGGCGGCCGGGCCGTCAAGCGCAACCACCAGGCGGCCGGCGTCGTAGGTGGAACTTTCAGCGGTGACCCGCCAACCCTCTTCAGTTTTCACAACGTCCTCGGCACGCCGACCGGCGAGCAACTGAACCCCCCGCTCCTGCAGGTCAGCGACGAGGGCGTCCACCAGAGTGTTCATTCCACCCTTCAGGCCGGCCACGGCGGAACCCGCTTTTGCCGTTCCGGACGACGCCCCGGAGGATGAAGACGGGGCGTCCTTGGCCCCTTTGCGTTGAGCTGCGACAGCAGCAGCAAGTGAGCCATGAGAGCGGATTCCGGCGCGCAGGCCCGGGGCCACCATATCCACGTCCAAAAGGGCAGGGTCAGCGGAATGAACGCCGCCTACCACCGGCGAAACAAGCCGCTCCAGAACCCTTTTGCCCATACGGGTACCAACCAGAGCGGCAACACTGGTGACCTCCGCGGACGTACCGACAGATGCCGGGAGCCAGCGGTCAAACGAGGCTCTGATGGCTCCGAGGAGACCCAGGGATCGTCGAACCTCAGGGTCCCAGGGATTCGCGGGAATACCGAGTACTCCGGTTTTGGGAAGCTCCTGCGGGCCGTCCGGAAGCTGCACCCAGGCACCTCCGGGATGGGGAGCAACTATATGGTCCGCCAGGCCCAACTCACGCGCGAGGTCGGCGACGGCCGTGGACCGTGTGGCAAACGACTCCGCCCCGCTGTCCAGACGCAGCCCGGCAACAACATGGCTTCCCACGCAGCCTCCCCATGCGGTGGTCGCCTCGAGGACAGTAACCGCTGACCCGGCCGCGGCAAGCTCCCGCGCAGCGATCAGGCCTGAGATGCCGCCGCCAACTACCACGGCAGTTGGCCGTGCAGCTGCTGGTATCGGCTCCGACGTGGACGTCGCATGCCCCGCGCGCATAGCGCCTACTCCGCAGGGATGGAGTGGATGAGCTCCACAACGCGCGTCAGAACGGTGGGGTCTGTTTCGGGAGGAACTCCATGACCAAGGTTCAGCACATGGCCCGGGGCGTGGGAACCAGCAGCGATGACCTCCCGGACGTGGGCTTCAAGGACCTCCCACGGGGCGGACAGAAGAGCGGGGTCGATGTTGCCTTGAAGCGGCACAGTTCCACCCAGGCGTCGGTTGGCTTCGTCCAAGGGCAGCCGGTAGTCCACACCTACGACGTCTACGCCGACGTCGCGCATGGCAACCAGAAGCTCGGAAGTGCCGGTTCCAAAGTGGATCAACGGCGCCCCGAGTCCACGGACGTGGTCCAGCGCCCGGGTGGATGCCGGCGCCACGTACTTGGTGTAGTCAGCCAGGCCAAGGGATCCGGCCCAGGAATCGAAGAGCTGCGCCGCCGAAGCGCCTGCCTCAAGTTGGGCCTGAAGGAACATTCCGGAGGTATCGGCAGCCCAGTTGGCCAGCGCCGCCCACGTCTCGGGATCGGCGTGCATCATGGTTCGGGGCCCGAGGTGATCACGGGAGGGCTTCCCTTCAACCATGTAGGCGGCCAGGGTGAATGGCGCACCGGCGAAGCCGATCAGCGGGGTCTTTCCGAGTTCGGCAACCGTCAGGCGGACGGCTTCGCGGATCGGCTCGAGGGCTTCCCACGTCAGGGTGGGAAGGGCGGCCACATCAGCTGCCGTTCGCACCGGCTTGTCCAACACGGGTCCTACGCCGGGGACGATGTCCACTCCCACGCCGGCGAGCTTCAACGGAATAACGATGTCCGAGAAGAAGATGGCGGCGTCAACGTCGTGGCGGCGAACCGGCTGCAGGGTGATCTCGGCGGCCAGTTCAGGCCGCAGGCAAGAGTCCAGCATGGCAACGCCTTGGCGGACCTTCAGATACTCAGGCAGGGAACGACCCGCCTGGCGCATGAACCATACAGGCCTGCGGGACGGCGTGCCACCGCGGTAGGCAGTGATCAACGGCGAGTCCGAGGTACGGCCGTCGTTGAGTGGGTGGTTGGCGCCGAGGGTTCCCGCCGGGGCGTTGGAAGCCGTACTGTTGGATGCTGCCGCGCTAGAAGTCATGCCTTCGATTGTGCCGAAAATCCGGGGCAAAAGATAACGACAAGCTGTCACGTCGCGCCCGGCCCGGGCCGTTGTGTCGGGGATCACTGGCCTTCGTGGGGATCACCACGGTGCTGCATTGTTCTACCGGGCTACGAAAAAGCTATGATTGGGGTGCTGTGGTTCTTTTCTCATTGGTGGCTACACACGCCGACATCGACCTCGAAACTGTCGCTCAGTTGAGCAACGGTTCCTCTGAGCTTGCCTCGGCAGCCCTGACAGACTCCTCCCTGGTTTCCGGAGCCGTTGTCTTGGCCACGTGCAACCGCTACGAAATTTACGGAGAAACAGCCAACGGAGCTGACCTTGAGGCGGCTCGTTCGGCCCTTGTCTCCCAGATCAGCGAACTCAGTGGCCTCAACGAGCAACTCGTCTCACGCTCCTTCGCCACAAACACCGGTCCGGACGTCACACGGCACCTGTTTGCTGTGAGCGCCGGCCTGGATTCAGCCGTGGTAGGTGAGCGCGAGATCGCAGGCCAGGTCCGCCGGGCACTGATCACCGCCCAGCAGGAAGGCACCGCCAGCTCGGGCCTCGTGCGGCTCTTCCAGGCGGCCTCCAAAACGGCAAAGGACGTGGGCGCACAGACAGCCCTCGGCTCCCGTGGGCTTTCAATCGTTTCCGTCGCCTTGGACCTCGCCACCGACCTCGCCGAGAACGACGATTGGTCCACCAAGAAAGTGGTGGTCTTCGGAACAGGGGCCTATGCCGGCGCCACCATGTCGCTCCTGCGTGAGCGCGGCTGCACAGATGTTTCCGTTTATTCCTCCTCCGGCCGCGCCGAGGGCTTCGTAGCCACCCGCGGCGGAACCGCCCTCGACGCCGACACTCTTCCCGCTGCTGTTGCCGCAGCTGACGTCATGATTGGCTGCAGCGGCTCTGACAACAGAGTGGAGGCCGCCGATCTTGCCCGCGTCCGGGCCCACTCGGGCAAACCCTTGATCGCTATCGACCTCGCCCTCACCCACGACTTCGACCCCGCAGTGGGCGAACTCGATGGCGTTGAGCTCCTGACGCTTGAATCCGTACGGCTGGCTGCGCCTCAGGAGCAGGCAGAGTCACTTTCCCAGGCCAGCGCAATAGTCAACGGCGCCGCCACCTCCTTCGAGTCCGAACGCGAAGCCCGCTCCGTGGACACTGCCATTGTGGCGCTGCGCCGCCACACCATGAACGTCCTTGACGCGGAAATGGAAAAAGTCCGGGCACGGCATGGTTGCACCGCCGCCGCCGAAGAGGTTGAGTTCGCCCTCCGCCGGATGGTGAAGCAGCTCCTGCACATTCCTACGGTCAGGGCACGCGAACTGGCAGCCAACGGCCAACAGGAAGAGTATGTTGCCGCTCTGGAAGCCCTCTACGGCATCGAGGTGGAGAAGCCCCAAGCCGCCCCGGCCGCGGAGTGCCCGGTGGATCACGGGCAACTCCGCTCCGAAAGCGCCTGAGGCCACCTCGCCACTTACGCGAAAGCGTTGATACCTGTCAGCTCGGCGGACAGGTCCCACAGTTTCCCTGCTTCTGCTTTGTCGATAGCGTGCGCGTCCACACCTTGGTAGCGGGCGAGGGGTGAATCTTTGTCGGTGGGATTGGCGATGTCGCAGTCCTCGCAGTAAACCCCGCCTTTGCCTGCCAAAGCCGGTGACGTCGCCGCCCAAACCGAGGTTGCTGCGCCCTGTTCCGGCGTCTTGAATCCTTCCCGGAGATTTCCCTCGCCGTCCATCCAGCCTGCGGCCACCATCTCTTCCTTGGGCAAATGCCGTTGCAGCTCAGTCATGATGCCCCCTGGATGCACCGCGAAAGACCGCACGCCGAATTCCCGTCCCCGCCGGTCAAGTTCCACGGCAAAAAGTGAATTGGCCGTCTTGGCCTGACCATAGGCCCGCCATTTGTCGTAGCCGGTAGCGAAATTGATGTCCTCGAACCGGATCGGGGACAGCTTGTGGCCGGTGGAGGATAAGGAAACTACGCGGGCGTTGCCGGATGCCGACAGGGCAGGCCAGAGGGCGTTGACCAGAGTGAAGTGCCCCAGGTGGTTGGTGGCGAACTGGGCTTCCCAGCCCGGTCCCACGTGTCGTTCCGGGCTTGCCATGATGGCCGCGTTGTTGATGAGGATCTCCAACGAACCGTGCCCGGCCATGTATCGCTGGGCGAATGCTCTAACGCTGTCCTGGTCTGCCAGGTCCATCTCTTCCACCGTGACCGTGTCACCGAGACCGGCGCCAGCCAGCACTTCCTTCGCGTGTTCGGTCCTGCGAGCCGGGACTGTGACTTCCGCGCCGGCTGAAACCAGCGCCCGAACTGTCTCCAGGCCGAGCCCGGAGTATCCGCCGGTAACGATAGCCGCCTTTCCGGCGAGGTCGATTCCATCGATGACCTCCCGGGCGGTGGAACCGTGCCCAAAACCGGAACCAAGAGGGTGTTGCAGGGTCTCTGCCAGATCTTCGCTCATGGTTGAGCTTTACAGACAAAGGCCTGAACGGGCAACGATCAGTAAATGGGCTTCTCCGGTTCCACATCGCGCACCCAGGCGAGAATACCGCCGTCGAGATGGCTGACGCGCGTGTAGCCGGCCTTTTGCGCCGCTTCGAGGACAGCAGCCGATCGAGTCCCGGCCTTGCAGTGGAACACGATGTCCCTGTCCTGCGGCAGCTCCACCCACGCTTCGCCGGAGAGTATGCGGCCCTGCGGAATCAGGATAGAGCCGTCGATGCTCACGATGCTGTGCTCGCCCGACTCGCGGACATCCACGAGTTCGAAGTCCCGCTCCCCCAACTCCCGTTCGGCAAGCATTGCGGCCAGGTCTTTGGCGGAAACAGTGTGCTCCTGGTCCGTGGCCGCCGGCGGCGTTACTCCACAGAAGGCCTCGTAGTCGGTCAATTCCGTAATGGGTTCGGCTTCCGGATCCTTTGAGACCTTGATCTCGCGCCAGTTTCCGCCCAAAGCATCAAAAAGTGCCACCCGGCCCAGCAATGAACGCCCGACGCCGGTAATCAGCTTCACGGCCTCGGTGACCATGAGCGATCCAACCGCTGCGCAGAGCATGCCGAACACGCCACCCTCGCCACAGGACGGCACCGAGCCGGCGGGAGGCGCTTCCGGGTAGAGATCCCTGTACGTGGGCCCGTGGTCGGCCCAGAAGACGCTCACCTGGCCGTCAAAGCGGAAGATGGATCCCCAGACATAGGGCTTGCCGAGGATGGCAGCGGCGTCGTTCACCAGATACCGCGTTGCAAAGTTGTCAGCGCCGTCCAGGATGAGGTCATACTGCGCAAACAGATCCAGCGCATTGGAAGCGTCAAGGCGGACATTGTGCAGGACAACGTTGACCAAGGGGTTGAGTTCTGCGATGGCGTCACGTGCGGATTCGACCTTGGGCGTACCCACGTCCTTCACACCATGGATGACCTGCCGCTGCAGGTTGCTAAGGTCCACCGCGTCATCGTCCAGTATGCCCAGGGTGCCCACTCCGGCAGCGGCCAGGTACAGCAGTGCGGGGGAACCAAGGCCACCGGCGCCTATGACCAGGACTTTGGCATTCTTGAGCCTGCGTTGGCCCAGGGCGCCAATTTCAGGAATGATGAGATGCCGGGAATACCGTTCCACCTCGGCCGGCGTAAGTTCGGCGGCCGGTTCAACGAGGGGCGGGAGGACAGCGGGCGCAGTAGCGTGGGCAGCAACAATTGAGGCCATACCCCAATCTATGCCTGCAGATGCCGCCCGGTCATATTACCCCCCGGTAGAGTAGTCATAACTGCGAAGGAAAGGCGGCAGACTGTGGCTGACGGCACACGGGCAAACGATGGGGCACCGGCCAGGCAGGAACGGGCAGGTACAACGCGTTCACCAAGGTTGCCGCGGGACGAGCGCCGCGCACAGTTGCTGACCGCGGCGCTGGAAGTATTCGTTGCCAACGGCTTCCACGGGGCAGCCATGGACGAAATCGCGGAGGCCGCCCACGTGAGCAAACCAGTGCTCTATCAGCACTTTCCCTCCAAGCGCGAGCTTTACATGGCGCTCCTGGACAGCCACCTTGCAACCCTGACGCAGCTGATGCTCAACGCCTTGAACTCCACCACGGATAACAAGGAACGCGTCAAGGCCGTCATGCGCGCTTACTACAGGTTCATTGCCGATGACGACCAAGCCCATCGCCTGGTGTTCGAATCGGACCTGATCAATGATGCCGATGTCAGTTCGCGTTTGGAGACTTTCAACAAAACGTTCGCGGACGCCGTGGCCCGTGTCATTGCCGAGGACACCAAACTGCCCCCTCTGGAAGCGCAGCTTCTTGGCCGTGGTTTGGCCGGAATGGCTCAGGTCAGCGCCAGATATTGGCTCGAAACGGACGGAAACCTGGACCTCGATGTGGCCAGCGATCTGATCTATCGTTTAGCTTGGCGCGGAATCAGTCGATTCCCCAAAGAGTCCTAGGCTACAAATAGAGGACTGACTTAACACTTGATTGGCTTGGAGGCCTTGCTGTGGAAGTAAAGATCGGCATTCAGAACGTTGGCCGTGAGATCGTGCTCGAATCCTCCCTGGATGCCGACGCCGTCGCCAAGATTGTGGCTGAGGCCGTGACCAAAGGCTCCGAGCTTCGCCTCACTGATGACAAGGGCCGACAGGTCATTGTTCCCGGCAACGTGCTGGGCTACGTGGAAATCGGCGCCGAGGAAACCCGGCGCGTCGGCTTCGGCGCTCTCTAGGGTCTTCCTACGTCTCGTCGTCCGCTAAGGAGTTTTCATGCTTTCTCTCGTCGTGGTGGTTCTGGCCACCATTGCCACCGGTTTCATTGTGTGGGCCAACGACAAGCGGCACGGCAAGTACGGGATCGCGTTGCCGGCCGGTGTCTCAGCAGCTGTGGGCACCCTGAGTTGGATCGCGTTCATCAGCGCCGGATTGGGCTACCAGCCTGGCGCAACGTGGATTCCGTGGGTCCTGCCTATTGTGCTCGGCACTGCCGCGGCGGTTGCCGTGGTGCTCTTTCTCGGCCGGACCAGGACCCAGCACGATACTGCGGCCCTCACCAAGGCGCTGCGGCTTTAGAACCTTAGACAGTAGTGACCGTCACCCCATGGTGGCGGTCACTACTGTTTAAGCCCCGGCACGACTTAAGCCCCGCACGACGCCGCGTGTGCGCCGAGGTTGTCGTTCTGAAATGAGTCGCCGAGCCCGGCTGCCACATTCCGAGGGTTCGGATCAGAGGAACTCTGCCCGGCCTTCCATCGCCGAGGACGCGAGCGCGTGCTCCCGCCGGGGAATCCGGCCTGCCTGCCGCGCAAGCCTACCGGCGATGACAGCGTGCTTGAAGGCCTCCCCCATCTGCACCGGGTTCTGGGCCCGGGTTACAGCGGTGGCCAACAGCACGGCGTCACAGCCCAGCTCCATGGCCAACGCGGCATCGGAGGCGGTTCCGATTCCCGCGTCGAGGACCACGGGTACGGAGGCCCGGGACACGATGAGTTCAATGTTGTGTGGGTTCAGGATGCCGAGGCCGGTTCCAATGGGTGATCCCAAGGGCATGACGGCGGTGGCACCCAGGTTCTCGAGCCTGAGCGCGAGCACGGGATCGTCATTTGTGTAGGCGAAAACCTTGAAGCCCCGGTTCACCAGTTGTTCCGTTGCATCCACCAGTTCCACGGCGTCGGGCAGGAGCGTGTGTTCGTCGGCGATGACTTCCAACTTCACCCAATCTGTCTCCAGCGCTTCGCGGGCCAGTTCAGCGGTCATCACGGCGTCCTTGGCAGTAAAGCAGCCCGCAGTGTTGGGAAGTACCCGGATGTTGTGGTCCACCAGGAGCTGGAACAGCGATCCCGTTTCGGCGGGTGAGTAGCGCCGCATGGCTACGGTGGTGAGCTCGGTCCCCGAAGCCAGGAGCGCTGATCCCAGGCCATCAAGGCTCGGCGCGCCTCCGGTGCCCATGATGAGTCGGGAACCGAATTCCACGCCGTCGATCGCCAGCACATCAGTGGTTCGAACGTCAATGTTTGCTGTTGTCATGGTTCAGCCTCCTTGGACTGCTGTTACGAGTTCGAGTTCGTCTCCGTCGGCCAGCGCCGTCACGGCCCATTGGCTGCGGGGAACCACCTCGGAGTTACGTGCGACCGCGACTCCCAGCTTGCCGCCGTCGGCCGCTTGACCGCGAGGGTCCAAGGCGCGGCCCGTGATCGCTGTGACCAGAGTGCTGACGGATGCGTCATCGGAGACTGCGTGATCGGTTCCGTTGAGTTTGATGTTCATGCTGTTTCCTTGGTGGGAGCGTGTGCTGCTGGTGTGAGTACTTGGGGAACTGAAGCGTTGCCCGCGAAGCGATCAGGCAGGAACGGAGCCCATCGAGGGTCCTTGGATCCGTTGATGAGTTCGCCCACGATCCTGGCGGCTACGGGAGTCAGGAGTACACCGTGGCGGAAGAATCCTGTAGCGATCACCAAGCCGTCAACGTCGCCGTGGGGACCGCTGACCCGTCCAAGCAGGGGGGCGTTGTCCGGAGTGCCGGGGCGGGCGCGGGCAGTTGCTTCAAGGAGTTCCAGTTCCGCCACTGCGGGGACCAGAGTTTGGGCATCCCTCAGCAGTTGATAGACGCCGCCGGCCGAGACTGCGTTGGAAGTCGCTGACAACCGGTCTTCGCGTTGCGTCGCTCCGATCACCACGGTTCCGTCGTCCCGGGGAACGATGTAAACCGGAACGCCTCGAACCATCCCCCGAACAGTGGACGTCACCAAGGGCCGGAGCTTTTCGGGGACGCGAAGCCGGAGGATGTCGCCATAGACCGGCCGCACTGGAAGGGTCAGTCCTTCAGGGAGCCCCGACACGTGGGATGCCCCCAGCCCGTTGGCCACCACAGTCTCCGCGGCAAGGACCACGACTCCGGATTCGAGTTCCACTCCGGTGACCCGCCCGCCATCCCGCAGCACACCGCGCGCCGGGGAAAGAACGGCGAATCCGTCATCGGCCCCGGGCACCCAGGAGGCGTCGTCAGGCGAATGGTTAGCCAATCCAGCCAGGATGCAGGCGGCGAGCTTTCGCGGATCCACTTGGTGGTCGGCGGGAATGTCGAAAGCGCAGGAAATCTGCGGGCTAAGGAGCGGCTCGCGGTTCCTCGCGTCCCGCAGGGCAAGAGGTTCGACTCCCAAGCCAGCTGCGAGCTGTACGTTCCTGAGGTCTGCGAGCGCCCTGCGGTCGGCTGCGTCGGCACCCACGGCGAGGGTGGGCGTCGTGCGGTATCCGCTGCCCGCTCCCCCCAAGTGCAGTCTGTCCACGAAGGAGGGCCACAGCCGGGAAGACTCAATCATCAATTCCAGGAGGTCTTCCTCCTGGTAATGCAGTTCGCTGACGGGTGCAAGCATTCCGGCGGCGGCGAACGTTGCGCCCGAGGCCGGGGCGGGGTCGATCAGCACCACTGAACGGCCAAGTCGCCGGGCTTCATGAGCGATGCCCAGGCCTATGATGCCGCCGCCAATGACGGCCACGTCTGCCTGGATGGGGGTATGGCGGGGATCTGCCATTGGTTTCCTTCCCTACGCCGGTACTAGCCGGATCAGGTCAAGCGGTCGGCGCTGAAGCCCTCTCAGCCGGACAGTCATATGACGAATGTCGCGGCTCCCGCAGCACGTGCCCAGTTTAGAGGAACTACTCTGGTTTCCATGACCCAGCCTGACGCCCTCGCCTCTGCCCGCCTCTATTTGTGCACTGATGCCCGTCAACGGCAGGGCGATTTTGAAGACTTTGTGGACGCCGCTTTCGCCGGTGGTGTGGACATCATCCAGCTCCGCGACAAGACGCTGGAAGCTGCCGAGGAGCTTGAAATGCTGGCCGTTTTGCGGAGCGTCGCACAACGGCACGGACGGCTGTGGGCTGTCAACGACCGGGCCGATGTTGCCAGTATTTCCGGGGCTCCCGTGTTCCACATCGGTCAGAAGGACCTGCCTCTGACGGCCGCCCGCACACTCCTGCCGAATGTCACCGGCATCGGTCTTTCCACCCACACACCGGAACAAATCGACGCGGCAATTGCTACCGCCCAAGGCCCCTTGGGACTGGACTACTTCTGTGTGGGTCCGGTCTGGGCAACGCCCACCAAACCCGGGCGCGCGGCTGTGGGTCCGGGTTTGGTCACATATGCCGCAGAGGCACAGAAACGTGCAGGCGACGTGACGACACTTCCGTGGTTCGCCATTGGCGGCATCGACCACAGCAACGTTGAACAGGTAGTCGCCGCGGGGGCCAGCCGCATCGTCGTCGTGCGCGCTATCACGGAGGCAACAGACCCGACGGCGGCAGCGAAGTCGCTGCTGCAGGCGTTGGACACCGTTGAGCCCTAGCCGGTCCTGAGCTGGCCGGCGTCTACGCTGTCAGGCCAAGGCCCGTCATCCGGCGGGAATGCTTCCCGGCGAGTTCCGTCGTCAGCCGTTTCACTTCAGCACGCGAGTCCCCTCCGCTTCTCAGCGTTGGGCCCAGCCGCGGGTGCTCCATGCCGACGCGTTGCGCCTGCGTCAAGGCCTCTCCCACCAGGCGGCGGCCCCACAGTGCAAGGCGCGATGCCAGGCGTGGGTCATCACTCAGGGCCCTCCTCAGCAGAACCCGAAGGACTTCAGTGGCTTGATCGGGGGAAGCCACCCGTTCAACAAAATGCTGCGTTTGTGGGTCAAGGAACATCGCGACAGCCCTGTAGAAGTCCGACGACACAGTGTCGATCACATAGGCCTTCATGACGGATTCGAACCAGTCTCCCGGTTTGGTGCGCTCGTGGAAATGGTCGAAGGAACGCTGGAACGGCAGCATCGCATGTTCGGGGTCGACCCCCATCTCCACCAATCGATCGCTGAGGAGCGCGAAGTTGCCGTAGGCACCCACAGCGATCTTCGCCAGCACTGACCTGTCATGAAGGGTGGGAGCATAACGGGAGTCCAGCGAGAGCCGTCCGAAAGCAGACAGCTCGCCATAGGCCATGGCTCCAAGCAACTCCGCTGAGAGTTCCCTGGCAGAGGCTGCGGCGTCCGGGGATATGCCCATGAACCCAGCCTATCCCTGGCCGGGCATGAGATTCCCGGGGTTTGCGTTCTGCTTCCGGCCTCGTTCCTACTAGGCTGGCTCGACGTGAGTTGACTGCCATGTGCCCTGCATACCGCCCGTCCTCCTCCTCGCACCCACTTCACTGAAGGAATTTCCATGAGTCACCCGAGTTACCCGCCCGCGCCCCAAAACGATGCCGGATCAGGAGTTCCGCAGGTCCCGGCCGCGCCTTATGCTTACGGCGGCCAGTTCCAAGGTGGAGCACAGCCTGGCTACCAACCCGGACCGGCTTCAGGCCCTTATGGAACTACGGGCGGGGCGGTTCCGGCCAAGTCCTTCATGACCACCTGGATTTTGGCGCTGCTTCTGGGTGGCTTGGGTGTGGACCGCTTCTATCTGGGCAAGATTGGTACCGGAATCGCGAAGCTGCTCACTGCCGGCGGCTTCGGCATCTGGTCCATTGTGGACCTCATCATCACCTTGACAGGAAACGCCCGGGACAAAGAGGGCAGGCCGCTGGCAGGCTACCTGGAGAACAAGAAGAAGGCGTGGATCATCACCATCGTCGTCTGGTTCGCTGGTGTGATCGTGGGAATTGTGTCCACTGTGCTGTCTTTCACCCTCTTCGCCGCTGCAGTCCAGCAGGGACGAACCACACCTGCTGCACCGCTCCCTTCCGCCAGTCAAGGGCCCCTGGTGCCCTCGCCTGGCACTGCCAACGAGGCGAACTCCTTCACCGTGGATGTTGATGACAGCACCAAGGTAAAGGTGGGCGTGGTCGATTCTCTTTACACCAACGAAATCCCCTCGATGTCGTACATGAAACCCGCCAACGGGGGGTTCCTCGTGGTGGAGGTGTCCTGGGAGACGCTGACGGGGACAAGCTTCGCTTCCTCAACGAACTTCCAGGCCTTCGACGCTGACGGAAAAGAAGGTGAGTTGCTGTTCCTCACTGAGGACCTGGGCAGCCTGCCGATGGGGAGCGTCGCCACGGGGGAGGTCAAACAGGGAGTGATCGCGTTCGACATCAAGAACGGCCCCACCAAGATCGTGGTCACTGATGTCTATGGCGATGAGGCCGCAACCTTCACGCTGACACCTCCGGCCGGTCAATAACCCACCCGGACAGGCTTACGCGCTCAAAGAAGGAACCCGCCGTCCCTCATGGACGGCGGGTTCCTTCGCTAGCGCGTCCAAGACTATCGGCCCATTTCGGGCTAACCTGAATTTCGTGTCACATCATCGGATAGCACCCAACGTCGACGACTCATCGGACCAGCTCGCCGCGGCCCTTGCCGCTCTCAGGACAGAGCTGGAACTCCCCGGTGAATACCCTGCAGACGCTGTGGAAGAAGCACAGCAGGCCGTAGACGCCCTCGAGCTTCCGGAACAGGACCTGCGGGACATAGCGTTTGTGACTATCGATCCGGCGACATCCACCGACCTGGACCAGGCCCTGTTCATCGACCGCACCGGTAACGGTTACACGGTCCTCTACGCAATCGCCGATGTTCCGTCTTTCGTGGCTCCGGGTGGGGCGTTGGACGCAGAAACGCGTCAACGCGGACAAACCTTCTACGCTCCTGACGGGCGGATCCCGTTGCATCCGGAAGTTATCAGCGAGAACGCCGGCAGCCTGCTTGCCAATCAGGATTGCAGTGCTTTCGTGTGGCGTTTTGACTTGGATGCCAAAGCCGAAGTTCAGACGGTCACCGTTGCCCGGGCTGCCGTGCGCAGCAGGGCCAAACTGAGCTACAAGGGCGCTCAACAGCAACTCGACGACGGTACAGCCCCACCCGTTCTTCAGCTCCTCAAAGAAGTAGGGCTCAAACGCGTTGAGCTGGAGCGGCAACGCGGGGGCGCAAGCCTGAACATGCCGGAACAGGAAATAGTTCAAGCCACCGACGGCGGCGGGTACAGGATCGTTGCTGCGCCGTCGCTGCCGGTTGAGGACTGGAACGCGCAGATATCCCTCATGACCGGCATGGCCGCAGCTCAGATGATGCTTGATGGCAAAGTGGGGATACTGCGCACCATGCCGGCACCTGACGATCGGTCGCTGCTCCATTTCAAGCGCCAGACTTCTGCACTCGGAAAGCCCTGGGACGGCCAAGTATCCTATGGCGAATATTTGCGGACCTTGGACGCGTCCGATCCCAAACAGTTGGCCATCCTGCACTCTGCCGGCATGTTGTTCAGGGGCGCCGGTTACACACCCTTTGACGGTGAGGTGCCCGCGGAGGTCATCCAAGCAGCCATCGGGGCTCCGTATGCGCACACCACCGCACCCCTGCGGCGGCTCATCGATCGCTTTGTCTTGGTGATCTGCGAAGCACTCAGCAACAACCACGACATCCCGCAATGGGCCCGGGAAGCACTCCCCTCGCTGCCGGAGATCATGGCCTCCTCAGACCAATTGGCCGGACGCCTTGAGCGCGCCGCACTGGACACCGTGGAAGCAGCCTTGGTGGCCAATCACATCGGCCAGGAATTCGACGCCGTCGTCATTTCCGGATCCAAACCCTCCAACGGATCCAGCTCAAAGAACGGCAACGGCAGCAGCAACGGCAACGGGCCCTTCGGCGTCATACAGATAGCAGACCCCGCGGTTACCGCCCGGTGTGACGGAGAAATGGAGTCCGGAACCACAGTCCGGGTGCGGTTGCTCAAGGCCGACATTGCCAGCCGGGAAATCAGGTTCGAGCTGCTGCCCTGACCGGCGTTCATGCGGCGATCCGGGCTTTCCGGCCCTCAGAGGATAGACTGGGCGTGTAGTAATGGATGCCCGGTCGTTGATTCAGTTAATTTTTGAACTCAACAAGCCCGCCCCTACGCGATCTTGAGATGTACCAACTGGTCACCAGTGCCAGTACTTAGATAGCCCGCGATCGGCTTCCACTGGATTTGCTTGCGCGCCCGTTCGTGCTCCGGTACGGCTCTACCGCCCCGTTGAGCATGCAGCGCCAATGCCTAAATGAATAAGGAAACTCCCTGTGAGTGAATTGCATACCCACGAAGTCCTGACGGACTCCACCGGAACCGAATCCATCGAACCCGAGGAAACGATCATCTCGGATGAGACGCCCCACGAGATCGAAGAGAAGTCGTTCGCTGATTTCAACGTCCGCGCCGACATCGTTGAGTCTTTGGCCGACGCCGGAATCACACACCCGTTCCCGATCCAGGCCATGACCCTGCCGGTCGCCTTGAGCGGCCACGACATCATCGGCCAAGCCAAAACCGGTACCGGAAAAACGCTGGGCTTCGGCATCCCCGCCCTCCAGCGCGTCGCCGGGAGGGATGATGCAGGATACGCCAAGCTCGCTGTCCCGGGCGCACCGCAGGCCCTGGTCATCGTCCCCACGCGTGAGCTTGCCGTGCAGGTAGCCAACGACCTCCAGGCCGCGTCACGCAAGCGCAACGCCCGCATCGCCACCATCTACGGCGGCCGTGCCTACGAACCCCAGATTGATGCCCTGCAGAAGGGCGTGGAAATCGTTGTCGGCACCCCCGGCCGGTTGATCGACCTTTACAAGCAAAAGCACCTCAGCCTCAAGAACGTCAAAATGGTCATCCTTGACGAGGCCGACGAAATGCTGGACCTTGGCTTCCTCCCGGACGTGGAAACCCTGATTGCCGGCACCCCCGCAGTCCGCCAGACCCTCCTCTTCTCGGCAACCATGCCCGGCCCCGTGATCGCGATGGCTCGCCGTTACATGACGCAGCCCACCCATATCCGGGCAGCCGACCCCAATGATGAAGGCCTGACCAAGCGCGACATCCGCCAGCTCATCTACCGCGCGCACAGCATGGACAAGACCGAGGTTGTGGCCCGCATCCTGCAGGCCCGCGGACGTGGCCGAACCATCATCTTCACCAAGACCAAGCGCACCGCCGCAAAGGTTGCCGAGGAACTCGTGGACCGCGGCTTCGCGGCTGCAGCCATTCACGGCGACCTCGGCCAAGGCGCCCGTGAACAGGCCCTCCGCGCGTTCCGCAACAACAAGGTTGACGTCCTGGTGGCCACCGACGTCGCAGCCCGCGGCATCGACGTCGATGACGTTACCCACGTCATCAACTACCAGTGCGTGGAGGACGAAAAGATCTACCTGCACCGCGTTGGACGTACGGGCCGCGCCGGCAACAAGGGCACCGCCGTCACGTTTGTTGACTGGGACGACATGCCTCGCTGGGGCCTGATCAACAAAGCCCTGGGACTCAGTGTCCCCGAGCCCGTTGAAACCTACTCCTCATCGCCGCACCTGTACACGGATCTGGACATTCCCGAGGGCACCAAGGGTCGTCTGCCGCGCAACAAGCGCGTCCTCGCCGGCGTTGACGCCGAAGTCCTCGAGGACCTCGGCGAAACCGGCAAGAAGAATGCACGCTCCGGCGGCTCAGGCCGCGATGGCGGACGTGACGGCAAGCGCGACGGCGGTCGTGATGGCGGTCGTGGACGCTCCGGTAGGTCCGGCGACGCCGAGTCCAGCGGATCCAAGGGCGAGGGTGGCCGCAACCGTACGCGCCGCCGTCGTACCTCTGATGGTGAGACAGCCCCCGCTGCCGGTGCATCGGAAACCCGCACTGCCACCGCAGACAACGCAGAAAAGCCGGCCCGCACGCGCCGGACCCGCACGCGCCGCCGCAACGGCGAAGTGGTTTCCGGTGAGACCGCAGCTGCCCAGTCCGGTAGCACCGAGGCCTAAAAACCTCAATGACTGAATCTGTTTGGGCGCCGGACGGCGGCAACTTGGTGGTGCACGCGGACAACGCGGAATTCCTCCCTACGCTGCCGGACGGCGCCTTCACACTCATCTACGTGGACCCGCCCTTCAACACGGGCCGGGTCCAACGCCGCCAGGAAACCCGCATGGTCCGCAACGCGGACGGCGACGGCGACCGCGTCGGCTTCAAAGGCCGCTCTTACGACACCATCAAGGGCGCCCTGCACAGCTACGACGACGCCTTCAGCGACTACTGGTCCTTCCTGGAGCCCAAGCTCGTGGAGGCTTGGCGGCTGCTGGCCGACGACGGCACCCTGTATCTGCATTTGGATTACCGGGAAGTCCACTACGCCAAGGTGATGCTGGACTCCATCTTCGGCCGGGAATGCTTCCTTAACGAGATCATCTGGGCCTACGATTACGGCGCCCGCGCCAAAAACCGCTGGCCCACCAAGCACGACAACATTCTGGTGTACGTCAAGAACCCCACCAAGTATCACTTCGACAACGCCGAAGTGGACCGGGAACCGTACATGGCACCTGGCCTGGTCACCCCCGCCAAACGTGAGCTCGGCAAGCTGCCCACGGATGTCTGGTGGCACACCATCGTCTCGCCTACCGGCCGCGAGAAGACCGGTTACCCCACCCAAAAGCCCGAGGGCCTGGTACGCAGGATTGTCTCCGCATCAAGCCGTGAGGGCGATTGGTGCCTCGATTTCTTCGCTGGTTCAGGGACCCTCGGAGCTGTGGCAGCCAAGTTGGGCCGCAACTTTGTGTGCGTCGACCAGAACGAGCAAGCCATCGACGTCATGCGGAAAAGGCTGGGCAACAAGGCAGAGTTCCGCCGGAGCGGTTCCTTGCCGGACACCAGCCAGGATCAGGCAGCACCTTTCACGAAAGCCTGAACGGCGTCCGCGATCATCTGCACGGCAATGGCTGAGAGCAGCAGGCCGGCGATCCGCGTCACCAGCTCCACACCGTTTTCACCGAGGACCCGCTGAACGACGCCCGCGAAGCGCATCGCCAGGTACAACGAGCCAAGCACCACAGCGATGCCCAGACCCACCGCCAGATACTCCGCGAGCTGGCTGGACTGCTGCACGAACACCATGACGGCAACAATCGCGCCCGGCCCGGCCATGAGCGGTGTGCCCAGCGGCACGAACGCCACGTTCTTGTACTTGGCGGCGTTTTCCTCGCCGCTGGTGGAGCCTGTGAGCAGCTGCAGCGCGATCAGCACCAGGAGCAGGCCACCGGCACCCTGCAACGCCGCCAGCGAGATGTGCATGTAGTTGAGAATCGACTGGCCGAAGATCGCGAACACCACGATCACACCTGTGGCCACCAAGAGGGCTTGGAACGCGGAACGATTCCGGTCCTTGGCGGACATTTGGGCCGTCAAGGACATGAATATCGGGACTGTACCCGGCGGATCCATGATCACGAACAACGTGATGATCACGGAGGCCAGCAGCTGCAGGTCCATCAGCGGACTCCTCTCACGGAATGCCCGTGCATCACCGGATGACCGTGCTGCCCGTTGCCAGCTCCTCGATCCTGGACAAGACATCGGGCGGGGTGGTGTTCTCGCCCAAGAGATTGGGTTTTCCTGCCCCGTGATAGTCGGAAGATCCTGTCATGAGCAAGCCGTGTTCGACCGCCAGGCCACGGAGGAAAGCGCGGCCCTCCTCCGGGTTGTCCCGGTGTTCAACCTCAAGTCCCAACAGTCCGGCATCAATCATGTCCCGGTAAGTACGCTCCCCCACGATCCGTCCTCTCGATGAAGCCACCGGATGGGCGAAGACAGGCACGCCGCCAGCCGCGCGGACAAGCTCGACGGCGAAAGCCGGGTTGGGCGCATAGTGCTGCACGAAATACCGCGAGTGGGAGGTGAGGATGGAAGTGAACGCTTCCGTTCGATCCGCCACCACGCCGGCGGCCACCAAAGCATCGGCAATGTGGGGGCGGCCCACCGTGGCACCGGGTGCAACATGGTGGATCACGTCGTCCCAGGTCAATGGATAATCCTCGGACAGCAAAGTGACCATATGCTCGGCACGGGTGAGCCGGGCATCCTTGGACTTGGTAATTTCCTCCAGCAGGCCGGCATGGGCGGGGTCGTGGAGGTAACTGAGCAAGTGGACGCTGATTCCCTGCTCCGTACGGCAGGAGATCTCCATCCCGGGTACGAATGCAATGCCATGCTCCCGTGCGGCGGCAGCGGCAGGCTCCCAGCCATCTGTGGAATCGTGGTCTGTCAGGGCCACGGCATCCAGACCGGCCGAGACGGCGGAAATGATCACCCCGGCCGGTGTCTCGGTTCCATCGGAAACATTCGAGTGCGCATGCAGGTCTATCCTCACTTTCCCAGCCTATGGGATGCGGGCCCGCTTGGCGGGTTGCGCCGTTGGCCTCCTCACCTAACTGGTGGGACGATGTAACGGTGAACGATGCCGAAAACACCCAGAACTCGTCCTCCCAGCCACTGCAGGAGCGTGTCAACAACCGCTCGCAAAGGCCCACGTCAGATGCCTTCAAGGCATTCATGGCCAGCAATTGGGCGCCCGCCCCGCAGGTGACCCCTGCGCGTGACGCCGTTGCAGACCACGCCGCACGCCGGCGTCGTACTATTTCCGAACAGTTCAAAGGCGAACGTCTAGTCATCCCGGCCGGTCCGCTGAAGGTCCGATCCAACGACTGCGACTACCGCTTCCGCCCCCACTCCGGGTTCGCCCACCTCACGGGGCTGGGGCTGGACCACGAGCCCGACGCCGTACTGATCCTCGAGCCCGTAGCCGAAGGAAAGGGCGACGACGGCGGTCACCACACTGCCACGCTCTACTTCCGCCCGTTGGCCGGCCGGGATACCGAACAGTTCTACGCTGACTCGCGCGCCGGCGAGTTCTGGATAGGTGCGCGCCCCACACTGGCCGAATTCGAAGCCCGTCTCGGCCTTCCCACGGCCCACATCTCCGAGCTCGAAATGGCGATCACCAAGAATGTTGGCGCCCCGGAAATCGGCGGCATCTCCATTCGGCTGGTCCGCAAAACAGACGAGAACATTGACGCCCTAGTGGACACCGCCCGCTACAACACGGCCAAGGACCCCGAGAACCTTGACCTCGGCGAACTGGACGCCTTGGATGAGAAGCTCAGCGAAGCACTGTCCGAACTGCGCCTGATCAAGGACGAGTGGGAAATCGAGCAGATGAAGATTGCCGTGGCTGCAACGGTGGAAGGCTTCGCTGACGTAGTCCGCGCACTCCCCCGCGCGTTGACCCATCAGCGCGGCGAGCGGGTAGTCGAAGGCGCCTTCTTTGCCCGAGCCCGCGAGGAAGGCAACGAACTCGGCTACGACACCATTGCAGCGTCAGGCAACAACGCCACGGTGCTGCACTGGAACCGCAACTCCGGTACCGTCAACGCCGGCGAACTCCTGCTCCTCGATGCCGGAGTGGAAGCGGACTCCCTCTACACAGCTGACATCACCCGCACGCTTCCGGCCACCGGCACCTTCACCGACGTCCAGCGGAAGGTGTATGAAGCTGTACTCGACGCCGCAGACGCCGGCTTCGCGGCCGCACAACCGGGCGTGAAGTTCCGGGACATCCACACGGCGGCAACTACGGTCCTGGCCGAACGCCTGGCTGAATGGGGCCTGCTGCCCGTCTCCGTCGAGGAAGCAATCTCCCCCGAGGGCCAACAGCATCGTCGCTGGATGCCTCACGGCACCAGCCACCACCTGGGACTCGACGTCCACGACTGTGCGCAGGCAAAACGTGAGCTCTACCTTGATGGCATCCTCACCGAGGGCATGGTCTTCACGATCGAACCTGGCCTGTACTTCAAGAACGAAGACCTCGCCATCCCCGAGGAGTACCGCGGGATCGGCGTCCGCATCGAGGACGACATCCTCATGACCTCCGACGGACCCGTCAACCTCAGCGCCGCGCTGCCGCGCAAGGCCGACGACGTCGAGTCCTGGATGGCAGGCATCTACCAGGAAGCCCAGGGCTAACCAGGCCCCTGGAATAACCCAGGGACTCAACAGAACAAAAGGGAAGGCCACCGGGGATCCGGTGGCCTTCCCTTTTTCGTGAGGAAAATCTGTACTGAGGAAAATTATTGTCCTGCGGAGGCGTCTACTGCTTGGAAGAATCCTCGGAGCTGGACTGCTGTGAATCTTCCTGCGGCGCGTTTTGTTCATGATTCCGTGCAGGAGCCTGTCCGTCGCTTACCCGAACACCGTATTGCGGACGTCCGTCCGGGAGGTCGGGGTACCGAACAGCTGCCGGCGCGGGGGATGGTGCCGGCTGGTTCGCCGGGGCTGCGTTCTGTCCCTCCGGGGCACTTGAGCCACTGGGCTCGGGGGCGCGCTGGCCATAGGGATCATTCCACGTGGTGGGCCGCTCAGGCGCCTGACCGGGCTGCTGGAAGGGCGCGCTTGGCTGGTTGTAGCCGCTGGCCTGCGGCGTAGCAGCCTGGGACGGGTTCATCGGCAGCTGATGGAGCAGTCGGCGGGCCTCCTGGGCTGCCTCCACTGCAACAATGACGTCGTAATTAGTGGCCACCACCTGGCTGGTGGAGGTGAAGTCACGCTTTCCGCGTTGCGTGGCATAAGTGACGATGCCGAACAGCATGAAGAAAGCCGCACCCATCAGAACTGAGGTGATGATAGAGAACGGACCCCCGGCCGGAGTGAAGAAGGACAGCATGACGCCGACGAACAGGCCGAACCACATGCCGCTGAGGGCACCGGACAGTGCCACCCTCGGGTAACTCAGGCGGCCGGTCACCCGCTCCACCATTTTGAGGTCATTGCCCACGATCGACACCAGCTGAACAGGGAACTGCTGATCCGCCAAGTAGTCCACCGCCTTCTGGGCGTCCAAATACGAGGTGTACGAGCCTACGGTGTCCCCTTGGGGGACGCTGCGGGACTCCTCAACGGCTTTGGGACCACCAAAAATGTTTGACATAGCCCCATTGTGTCTCATGGACATGTGTAGCGGCTGGAATTCAGCTAAAAGAGAGCAGACTCGGTAGCCTGTAAATATGAGCACACATCCCTCACGCGTCTTTGTCGCGCGCTTGCTCGGCTTGGACGTCTTCGACCCCCTGGGCGATCGTCTTGGCCGGTTGCGCGACGTCGTGGTGCTCTCCCGCGGCACCCGTGGCGCTCCCCATGTGGTGGGCATCGTGGTTGAAGTTCCGGGCAAGAAGCGGGTCTTCGTTCCCATGACGCGGATTACGTCCATCGACCAGACGCAAATTATCTGCACCGGACTGGTGAACTTGCGGCGCTTCGAGCAGCGCGGTGCCGAAACTCTGGTGGTGGCTGAGATGTTCGACCGCCGCGTGACGCTGGCCGATGGCAGTGGAGACGCAACGATCGAGGACATCGCCATGGACCAGCACAGGTCCAAGGACTGGTTTGTCAGCAAGCTGTTCGTCCGTCGTGGCCATTCTCTCTCGCCCTTCGGCAGGCTCCGCCGCAACGAGACACTGATCATCGACTGGGCCGACGCCCAGACCGGCGGCCACAACGAGCCACAGGCCGCAACGCAGTTCGTTGCCACCCACGAAGACCTCAAACCTGCCGACTTCGCTGAAGCACTGCAGGAAATGAGCGACAAACGGCGTTTTGAAGTGGCCAGTGAGCTTCAGGATGAACGCCTGGCAGATGTCCTCCAGGAACTCCCGGAAGATGACCAGGTGGAGATCCTCTCCGCCCTGGATGTCGAACGCGCCGCTGACGTCCTCGAAGAGATGGATCCTGACGACGCTGCCGACCTCCTGGCCGAGCTTCCCTCCGCCCAGGCGGAAGAGCTGCTTCAGCTCATGGAACCCCAGGAGGCCGAGGACGTCCGCCGCCTCCTCGAATACGACGAAGACACCGCCGGTGGTCTCATGACGCCTGTCCCGGTCATCCTTCCGCCGGAAGCCACTGTCGCTGAAGCCCTTGCCCACGTCCGACGCGAGGAACTCTCGCCTGCGCTGGCCTCCTCCATCTTCATCGCTCGTCCCCCTTTGGAGACCCCCACTGGTCGTTTCCTGGGCGTGGTGCATATACAGCAGCTCCTGCGTTTCCCTCCGCCGGAACCGCTGGGCAACCTGGTCGATAAAAACCTGGAGCCGCTCTCGGACCAAGCCCACATCTCCGAAGTGGCCCGGACCCTGGCGACGTACAACCTGAATTCACTTCCAGTCGTGGACGACGACGGCCGCCTTGTGGGGGCGGTGACTGTTGATGACGTGCTGGATCACCTGTTGCCGGATGACTGGCGCGCCCACGAGGACGACGCCCCTATAAGGAAACTTGGAGGCCGCATTGGCTGATAACAACGCCACCCGATCCACCAAGTCCACGGGACGCTCAAGCAGCAGCCTCGACACGCCCCTGAGCGGACGTCAACGCATCCTGCCCAAGTTCTCGCCGAACCCGGACGCTTTTGGAAACGCTACGGAGGGTTTCGCCCGGTTCATGGGCACGCCTACGTTCCTGGTTTACATGACGGTTTTCTGTGTGTTCTGGCTTGCGTGGAACTCCTTCGCTCCCACGGACTGGCAGTTCGACCGCATGGAGCTGGGCTTCACCCTGCTGACGCTGATGCTTTCGCTGCAGGCCTCCTACGCCGCGCCGCTCCTGCTGCTGGCCCAAAACCGGCAGGACGACCGCGACCGCGTCTCGCTCCAGCAGGACCGCCAGCGGGCCGAACGCAATCTCTCCGACACCGAGTACCTGACACGGGAATTGGCCTCGCTCCGCATTGCCTTGCGTGAAGTGGCCACCCGTGACTATGTCCGGACCGAACTCCGAAGCCTGCTTGAAGACATCATTGATGCCCAAGAGGAACTTCGCGAGGGCGATGCCGCCGCTGACGGCACTGAATCACCCGGCGAGAGGGTCAAGGAGAAGCTGAAGGACAAGCGGGACAAATCGCGCGGGCCCCGCACCCAGCAGATTCCCCGAGTCCGCGCCCCTCGGGCCGCAGGTCCGCAGCATTCAACCACCAAACCATCGCCTGAAAACCCTGAAAGCCGAGCCTGACCATATGAGCATCGCATCGGTCGAGGCACTGAATGCTGCCTTGGCAACCGTCATTGATCCCGAGCTACGGCGCCCCATTACCGAACTTGGCATGGTGGAATCGGTATCGGCCAATGATGACGGCACCGTGCATGTGGCTGTTCTGCTGACCATCGCCGGGTGCCCCCTGCGGGAAACAATTACCAAGGACGCTACAGACGCCCTCCTCCACGTGGAAGGCGTCACCGGTGTAGACGTGGAGCTGAAGGTCATGACGCCGGCACAGCGTGAAGCCCTCAAGGAACAGCTCCGCGGACCAGCCGGACAACGCGGCATACCCTTCACTAAACCCGGTTCCCTGACCAAGGTGTACGCCGTGGCCAGCGGAAAAGGCGGTGTAGGCAAATCCTCTGTCACTGTTAATCTGGCCTGCGCACTGGCCGCCCAAGGCCTCCGTGTGGGCATCGTGGACGCCGACGTGCACGGCTTTTCCGTGCCCGGGCTGATGGGGATCACCCAAAAACCCACGCAGGTGGACGACATGATCCTTCCGCCCGTGGCCTACGGCGTCAAGGTCATTTCCATTGGCATGTTCGTTGACGGCAACCAGCCAGTGGCATGGCGCGGCCCCATGCTGCACAGGGCCCTTGAACAATTCCTGACCGATGTCTACTTCGGCGACCTCGATGCCCTCTTCCTGGATCTGCCTCCCGGCACGGGGGACATCGCGATCTCGGTGGCGCAGCTTCTACCCAACGCAGAGATTCTGGTAGTGACCACCCCGCAGGCAGCTGCCGCTGATGTGGCCGAACGAGCCGGCACCATCGCCACCCAGACCGGACAGAAGGTGGCAGGCATTATCGAGAACATGTCCTACCTGGAAATGCCCGACGGCGAACGCATGGAATTGTTCGGAAGCGGCGGGGGCGCCATCCTGGCTGAGCGGTTGAGCTCTGCCGTGGGCGCCAGCGTTCCGCTCCTCGGCCAGATTCCGCTGGACATCCGATTGCGGGAGGGTGGCGACGCCGGGAAGCCTGTGGTTCTGGCAGCACCAGAGACGGCTGCCGCGAAAGCGCTGGAGGGTATTGCTGCCTCTTTGGCCACGCGGCCCCGCGGGCTGTCCGGCATGCCGTTGGGGATCCAGCCCCGCTAAGTCACGAGGCCTGGGCCGACGGACCTCGGCAGAGCTTGCTTCTAGTTCGGCTCAGGTCGCTTCGGAATCGAAGGGGGCGGCTTCGCCCTCGGCCAGCCGCTCAATGACCCGCACCGGGGTCTTGGGTTTAACGTCTACGGCAGCGGCAGCAACGGGCGCTCCGGCACTGACAGGTTTCTCGTCATCAAGAAGCGCATCCTTGATGATGCGCCGGGGATCGTACTGACGAGGATCGTACTTCTTCCAATCGACCTCATCGATGTCGATGCCGACTTCCTCTTTGATCTGCTCGCGGGCGCCGGATGCCATCCGACGCACTTCCTTAACCAGGTTGGCCAGCTTTTGAGTGTATTCGGGCAAACGGCTGGGACCGATGACGAGTACGCCGATAATCAGAAGAAGTATGAACTCCGGGCCATTGATTCCAAGCACGTAACGAAGATTACC
Organism: Paenarthrobacter sp. TYUT067; assembly: GCF_023656375.1. Lineage (NCBI taxonomy): Bacteria > Bacillati > Actinomycetota > Actinomycetes > Micrococcales > Micrococcaceae > Paenarthrobacter > Paenarthrobacter sp. TYUT067. The sequence continues at coordinate 60,624 of NZ_JAMOIT010000018.1, read as the reverse complement.
TTGTCTCTGGTGCCGCTCCTAAACCGGCAGGACGGAGTAGGGTTTGCACGCCTCGCAGCACCCTTTTGTACCACGGCTCCTGATCTTCCGGTGCAGGAGCCATGGACATGGACTCCCCCGCGCGGACGATTTCAGGGACAGCATCGTCCGCAGTGTCCGCCGGAAGGTCGGAGGCGTAACTGATAACGGCTGCAGGCATGGTGTAGACAGCTTTCCATGGGGTTCCCTGCGTGAGTGAGAGCTGCGCGGATGTAGATTGCCCCGGTTCTCGGTTCGCAGGCAAGTGTTCCTCCACGATGGTGGCAAAGTGACCGTTGTTTTCCAGCCGGATCTCTACAGCAGGGTTGCCGTTGTGCTTGGTTGCTTGGGCGGATACAACGTGGAAGCCCATTGCTGACAGCTCAGGGCACGCCCAACCTTCTGCCCGAAGTGAATCCAACTGGTCAGGGCTCAAACTGACGGTGCTCCCGGCTCGGAACGCAGGTCCCACCATGGCATCGCCGGGGCTGCCCGTCCAGGCACCGGCAAACCCGCTGGCGCTGCTTGTTAGGACTTGCGGCTCGGCATCGCCGGCGATCACGTAGGCAGACACAGCCAGTGCACCCGCACTGACCATCAGGGTGCTCGCAGCAATGCCTGCCATACGAAGGCCCGGGAAACGACGGTACGAATTTCGCAGCGGTGGGAAGTGCGGCGTCGAGCCAGCCGGTCCAGGATCGTTCGCCAGGCGTTCCGTGTGCTGGATCAGTCGCGCGGCAAGGTCCTGGCTGGCTTCAGGTACGGCCGCGCCACGAAGGCGCTCAATGTACTGCCGTTCGCGGCGGAGGGCCATGCGGCATTCAGCGCAGTGCTGCAGGTGTTCCGTGCTGCGAGTATGGCGCAGCGAAGCCAAGGTGCGCCGGGGCGGGGCTCCCGGACGAAGGGGACGTCGAAGCATCGACAACCTAAAGAATGCTGGCGATGCGGGGCATCTTCAACCGCGGCTTGCGCGCCTCTGCCGGGCGGGGATCGCGGTGGGCCAGTTTCTCCCGGAGCATGGTCCGCCCGCGGTGGATTCGGGACCTGACAGTTCCCAGTTTCACACCGAGCGCCTCGGCGACTTCATCATAGGAAAGACCTTCAAGATCACACAGCACCACGGCGGCGCGGAAGTCCGGCGGGAGTTCTTCCAAAGCGCGCTGGACGTCGAGGTCAAGGTTATTGTGCTCGAAGCTCTGCTCAGGTCCGGGTTCACGGCCCGGCAAACGGGATTCGGCATCTTCGGCGAGCGCATCGAAGCGGATCCTGCTCCTGCGCCGTGCCCCGTCCAGGAACAGGTTGGTGGTGATGCGGTGCAACCAGCCATCCAAGGTTCCGGGTTTGAAGTTTTCCAGGGAACGGAACACCCTGACAAAAACTTCCTGGGTGAGGTCTTCGGCGTCGTACTTGTTGCCGGTCAGGCGATAGGCGAGGCGATATACCTTGGCGGAGTGGTTTGACACCACTTCCTCCCAGCTGGGCATGACCCAGTCAGTAACGGCCTCCAGGCTTTCCGCTGTTTGGACTGGCGCAGCATGCGATGCCGGCATCGTCCACTCCCCTCAAACTGTGGTTCACCGAACTTTCGGTGCCGCCCACCTCATGGATGACCGGAGCATTATCATCCCAAGTTTGTCTGGGAATTTCCTGACTGGACGGCGATTTCTCCGCAAGGCTGAAAACGGCCATGGACACAGCCCCAGGGAGCATCCCTTCAGCGGGTTTACCCGTGCGGACACAGTAGTCTTGGTACAAACACCCCTTCCCGCGGAAAGCGAACCCCTTCATGAGTGCCGACAAGTCAAGCAGCTGGTCCTACGCAGAAGATCTGCCGGCTGAGGATGACGTGTTGTTGCGCGCCCGTGAGCGGTCCTTTGAGCTGGGTGTTACCCCCATCAGCCCCGGTGTGGGTGCGGTGCTGACAGTGCTTGCCGCGGCGTCCAAAGCGCAGACAGTGGTGGAAGTTGGCTCCGGGGCAGGAGTGTCCGGGGTTTGCCTGCTGCGTGGCCTCAGCCCCCATGCCGTGCTGACCACCATCGATGTGGACGTCGAGCATTTGAAGGCCGCCAGGGAAGCATTCCTTGAGTCCGGTAGCCCTGCCAACCGTACCCGCACCATTTCAGGCCGCGCGGCGGATGTGTTGCCACGACTGACCGACTCCGCGTACGACCTCGTGTTCATCGATGCCGACAAGCCCAACTTCCCCAAATACGTGGAACAGGCAATCCGCCTCCTGAAATCAGGTGGCACCCTGGTGATCAACGATGCTTTGGACAAGGACCGCGTCGCCAACCCGGCAGCGCGTGAGGCAACCACGGTGGTTCTGCGTCAGATTGTGAAGGCCATCCGCGACGACGACCGGTTGGCGTCGGCGATGCTGCCGACGGGCGACGGCCTTCTGGTGGCCGTCAAGAAGTAGGGTGCCTGCCAGCATCAGGGAAAGCAGGTTAAACAAAAGCAGGGCCCCGGTTTTCCGGGCCCTGCTTTGTAAATCTATCCAAATGCCTATTCAGTAACGCCTACGAGGCATTCCTTGAGGTTGGCCGCTTCCGCAGCGTTGAGTTCGACAACGAGTCGTCCTCCGCCTTCGAGCGGCACACGCATGATCAAGCTGCGTCCCTCTTTGGTAACTTCCATAGGGCCGTCGCCGGTACGTGGTTTCATAGCCGCCATTAGGAAAATCCCCTCCATTTGTCCCAAGTCACGCCAACCCGGCCGGGCTGGTTCCGCGTCGCAATTGCAGCCGGCGGCACCGCTTGGGAGGCCGCCTTGGCCGGGCACTTTTCGGTGCTTTGTCCTTGCTCTTGGTCCATTATCCCGTAATTACCTGTCCGTAGCTAATCAAACGCGCATTTGTCCGGACTTTGTACATACTCCGCCGGCGCGGCAAACGTCCACGTCAGGGCGGATAGTCCCCGCCGCCGGGGAGCGGAGCCCACGCCCACAGCCACACCACCCAGACGATCTGGAGGAGGACGAACATCACCACGACCGTCCCCCGGTACGCTTTGGATTTGGAGAGCAACGCCACCGCCAAGGCCAGGGGAAAAAGCGGCAGCAGCATTCTGAAGGTACTGGTCTGGGGGTGAAGGAAGACCAGCAGGTAGCCCATGTAACAAGCGCACCAAAGCCGCAACACGGTTCCCAGCGCCCTGACCGGCCTGGATATCATGACCAGCACGAAAAGCGCCGTGAAGACGAACGGGGCCATCACGCCCAACACAGGACCGAACAGCATCCGACCCGTGTCGAACCACGGCTTGAAAGGCACAAGATCGTGCCCCCGCCACGCTGTTTCCGTGCGTGTGTAGGCAGTGAGTTCACCGGTGGTTGCCCAGGCAATGGCTGGCCACGCGAGAGCTCCAATGCCCGCCGCAAGCACCATCGCCCCCAGCGAGAGCAAGCTGCGCACCGACGTCGCGTCGTCACCGCCTGACGCGGGGGCTGACAGCGTCCCCGAAGGCCTGAAGCGCTGCCACAGACGCCAGAGCAACAGCAATCCCACCATGGCGGCAAACGGGACTCCCGTGGGCCTGGAAAGACACATGAGAAGCACTACCGGAATTGCCGCCAGATATCGGCCGCGGACCACCAGCAACAACGCACCGGACAACAGCAGCAGGTTTAAGGACTCGGCATACGGGACCTGAAGGATCGGGGACACCGGAAAAGTGGAAACGAAGACGACACCCCACAGCGCCGCGCGCTTACCTGCGAACTCGCGGAAGAGCTTGTAAATCACCAAAGCGGCGCCCACACCCGCCACCATGGCGATGATGGTGAGCGCCGGGAGGGTTCCTATCCCGGTGGCTGCCACGAGACCCCGGGCCAGAAAGGGAAAGAGTGCATAGAACGCCCATGCGTTTTGCTGAACGACGCCGTTCGCGTCCACGGGCAGGACCGAGGGATAGCCCTTATCAGCCGCTTCCTGATACCAGCGTCCATCCCAGATAGTGATGAAGTTCCAGTAATCCGGAGCGGGCGGGAACCACGGGTTGGTTCCTTGGTGAATGGCTGCCGCCATGAAAATGCAGGCACTGACCAGCCGGGCCACCACAAATATCAAGGTAACCTGCAGCCACCAAGGCCATCCGGCCATTCCGGCGACGGCAGCTGATAGACCCAAGGACAGCCGGTCCGCGGGTCCCCGCGCCCCTTGCGTCTTTGAGTCAGGGGGCTGCGAGGCGGGGGGCTGCGAGGCTGGAGTCCGCGAGCTCACTGCCGGGTCCGGCCGGTTTCGCCGTCCTCGCCACGACGCTGAACCAGCGCGCCCAACCGTTGGATCTCGCGATCCTTGGCCTGCAACTGGTCCCTGAGCTCGTCGAGGACCTGGTCCACCTGATCCATCCGATAGCCACGGAGGCCAAGCGCAAAACGGAGGGAATCGACGTCGACGGGCTTGGCGTCCTCCGGCAGCAGGACAGCGGGCAGGTTGGGAACGGGTTGCTCCAGTCCCGATCCAAGAGAGCGCCCCTTGACGATTCCGGCACCGAGATACAACGCAGCGCCGACGAGGACTATCGCGAGAAACACCAGGAAAAAGCTCACAGGTCCATCGTGCCAGAAACGAAGGTCTACTCCGGGCGCTGGTCTCCGTTGGGAGTCGGAGGCAACGGCGCGCCATGTAGGACGCGGTGCACGGCGTCGGCGGGGTCATCCACCAACTGGATCAGGTCAAGGTCCTTCTCCGAAACCATGCCCTCTGCCACCAAGGTCTCCCGGATCCACTCGATCATGGGACCCCAGAACCGCACTCCCAGAAGAACAATGGGGAAGGAGGTGACCTTACGTGTTTGCACCAGCACCATGGCTTCGAACAATTCATCGAGAGTCCCTAGTCCTCCGGGAAGCACCACGAAGCCTTGCGCGTACTTGACGAACATGGTTTTGCGGGCGAAGAAGTAGCGGAAATTGATGCCCAAATCCACCCATTGGTTGAGCCCTTGCTCGAAGGGAAGTTCGATGCCCAGGCCAACGGAAACCCCATTGCCCTCCACAGCGCCCTTATTGGCAGCTTCCATGGATCCCGGGCCACCGCCGGTAATCACGGCCACGCCGGCTTCAGCAAGCTTGCGGCCCACATCCACGGCCATCTCGTAGTACTCGGATCCGGGTTTGGTCCGCGCGGAGCCAAACACACTAACGGCAGGACCCAGATCAGCCAGGGCTCCGAAGCCCTCTACGAACTCACTCTGGATTCGCAGGACACGCCACGGATCGGTGTGGATGAACTGCCCGGCACCGCTGGTATCCAGCAAATGCTGGTCCGACATTCCCGTGTCAGCCTGTTTGCGCCGAAGCTCAAGGGAGCCTTTGTGCTTGGCGGGGGCGACCTCCGAAGGGAGGGGCACATGGGTGCCCGTGACGCGGCCGTTGGCATCCGGACGGGGAACGTGGTGCTGGCTCATGCTCATTGCCCAAGGCTAGCGCGGATGAAGGCGCGCTCCGTGGCAGCGACCCGCATCTTGCATTGCAGTCTGGTATATCGCTGTGGGGCAGGTTTCTGTTCAGTCACGATCTTCAGGAAGTTGCCGTGACCGTGGTCATATTTGCTTCTTTGTTCGCTAGATTCGTCGTATGACTACTCAAGCGTCCGGCGATGCCCTCGTCTCCCTGAACGGCGTCAATAAGCACTACGGTCAATTGCATGTCCTCAAAGACATCAACCTTCAGGTTAAGAAGGGTGAAGTGGTGGTGGTTATCGGACCATCCGGATCCGGTAAATCCACTCTCTGCCGTGCGATCAACCGCTTGGAAACCATCGACGACGGCGACATCGCCATCGACGGGAAGAAGCTTCCCGAAGAAGGCAAGGACCTCGCGCACCTGCGTGCCGACGTCGGCATGGTCTTCCAGTCCTTCAACCTGTTCGCCCACAAGACGATTCTTGAGAACGTCACGCTGGGTCCCATCAAGGTGAAGAAAGTGGCCAAGGGTACGGCCGACAAGGAAGCCATGGCCCTCCTGGAACGCGTAGGCGTTGGCCACCAAGCCCCGAAGCTTCCCGCCCAGCTCTCAGGCGGCCAGCAGCAACGTGTGGCCATTGCCCGCGCTCTTGCCATGAAGCCTAAGGTCATGCTGTTCGACGAACCTACGTCGGCACTGGACCCCGAGATGATCAACGAAGTGTTGGACGTCATGATCCAGCTGGCCAAGGAAGGCATGACCATGATCGTGGTCACCCACGAGATGGGCTTCGCCCGCAAGGCTGCCGACCGCGTGGTGTTCATGGCTGACGGCCAGATCGTCGAGGACGCCACCCCCGAGGAATTCTTCACCAACCCGAAGAGCACCCGCGCAAAGGACTTCTTGTCCAAGCTCTTGACCCACTAGCTCCTTACCGCCAGCACCCCCGGCCGTAAGGCGGCCACCCATATGAAAGGAACACCATGAAGTCTCTTATTACCCGGAGGAAGTCACTCCTGGTGGCCGCATCGGCTGCGCTTGCTCTCTCGCTGAGCGCTTGCGGCGGCGGCAGCACCACAACTACTCCCCCGGTTGCTTCGGCAAGCTTCGAAGCCGGCACCACCATGGAGAAGCTCAACAAGGCCGGGACCATCAAGATCGGAACCAAATTCGATCAGCCGTTGTTCGGCCAGAAGGGCCTTGATGGCAAGCCTGTCGGTTTCGACGTTGAAATGGGCAAGGCAATCGCCGCAAAACTGGGCATCGCCGCGGACAAGATCGAGTGGGTAGAGACGGTCTCCCAAAACCGCGAGTCGTTCATCGAGCAGGGTCGCGTGGACCTCGTTATCGCCACGTACACCATCAACGATGCCCGTAAGGAAAAGGTCTCCTTCGCCGGACCGTACTACGAAGCTGGCCAGGCTCTGCTGGTGAATAAGGACGACAACTCCATCACCAAGCCTGAAGATGTTGCCGGCAAGAAGGTCTGCTCCGTTACGGGTTCCACCCCGGCCAAGACCATCGCCGAGAAGTACAACGCAGAGGTAGTCCCCGCGGCCACCTACACCGCTTGCCTGGAACCGCTGCGCAACAAGCAGGTCGTCGCGGTCACCACTGACAACGTGATCCTTGCCGGCTATGTGGACAAGGAACCGGATGCTTTCAAGCTCGCCTCGGATGAAACCTTCACCAAGGAGCCTTACGGCATCGGTCTGAAGAAGGATGACACTGTCTTCCGCAACTGGATCAACGATCAGCTTGAGGGCTTCGCCAAGGACGATACCTACAAGAAGGCTTGGGAAGCCACAGCAGGCAAGGTCATCAAGACCGCACCTGAACTTCCTACGATCAACCGCTACTAGTCGGGACCCGTCAACTGCCGCCGCCCCCTCCGGGCGGCGGCAGTTGACGAATCCAGGACCCTGTTCCCTGATTAGCTGCAGCCAAAGGAAGCCATGGACGCCGTCATAGCAAGCCTCCCCGAATACTGGGACGGATTTCTCCGAACCCTGTATCTCTCCGTAATTTCAGGAATCATTGCCCTCATTGTCGGCACACTCCTGGCGGCCATGAGGGTTTCCCCCGTGGCAGCACTTCGCGGTTTCAGCATGTTCTATGTTGAAGTGGCGCGTAACACCCCGTTGACCATCATTTTCTTTTTCGCCGCCATTGTTTTGCCCCGATTGGGCGTCAAGTTCGAACAATTCGAAGTTGCTGCCATCATCGCGTTGAGCAGCTACACGGCCGCCTTCATCGCCGAAGCGGTCCGTTCCGGTGTCAACAGCGTGCCTGTGGGCCAGGCAGAAGCTGCCCGCAGCGTCGGCATGACCTTCACCCAGGTCCTCGGCTTCATCGTCCTCCCCCAAGCCGTGCGGACCGTCATACCCCCGTTGATCAACATCCTGATTGCCTTGGTCAAAAACTCCTCGGTGGCCGGCGCATTCTTCGTCCTGGAGCTTTTCGGTTACGGCCGGCAGCTCTCCAACGACTACGGCAACCAGGTCCTCTGGATCCTCCTCGGGGTGGCGTTCTTCTACCTCTTGATCACAGTTCCCTTGGGACTCCTGGCGCACTTTGTTGAACGAAAGGTGGCGATTGCCCGATGACATCGGTCCTTTACGACGTCCCCGGGCCCAAGGCCCGCCTCTATTCGCTCATCGGCTCTGCCGCCGGCGTTCTGATCATTCTTGGCATCCTGGCTATCGCTGTCATAACGCTGGCGCAGCAGGGTATCTTCGATGCCGACCGCTGGGAGATTTTCTACGGCCCCATGGCGCCGGACGTCTGGAACCTGATCGGCCAGGGCATCGTTTCCACCCTGACCGCTGCTGCCGTTGCAGCCGTGATCGCGTTCCCCCTGGGTATCGCGCTCTGCCTCCTGCGCATCTCCCTGATTCCCTGGGTCCGTATACCAACGCAGGTAGTGCTGGAGTTCCTCCGCGGCATGCCTGTGGTGCTCATGATGTTGTTCGTCCTGCTGGTTTTCGCCACGGGACAGTTCCAAGCCGTTGTTGTTGGCCTGGTTCTCTACAACGCCGCTATCTTCGCTGAAATTCTCCGTGCCGGCATCCAGTCCCTCCCCAAGGGACAACGCGAGGCTGGTTTGGCCATTGGCCTCCGCAGCTTCCAGTCACGGATGTCCATCGAATTCCCGCAGGCTGTGCGCCGCATGCTTCCCTCATTGGTTGCCCAGTTGGTGGTTCTGCTCAAGGACACCTCGCTGGGCTACATCGTCGGTTACGAGGAACTGCTCCGGAAGATCCAGATCATGGCCGACTTCCTGGGCCCGGACTTCCTGTTCCCGGCGTTCTTTGTGGGCGCGGCCATCTACATCCTGATCAACCTGACAGTGTCGCGGATTGCCATCTGGATTGAACGCCGCGGTTCCAAAAAAACCGCTGGCGGCACGGCCAAGGCGACCGCAGCCGGAGCGGTTCCCACCGCCAAGTAGTTCTCTGGCAAGCAAACGGCGGGTCCGGTTCCAATGGAACCGGACCCGCCGTTTTTGATTTCTTGAACGTGCTCGGGACTACGGCGCCAGCCACGTCCTCAGTGCACGGAGGCACTCACGGATGGCATCGGCGTCGACGTGCTCGTTGTCCTTGTGCGCCAGCAAAGGATCGCCGGGGCCGAAGTTCACCGCCGGGATGCCCAGTTCACTGAAACGCGCGACGTCGGTCCATCCGTATTTGGGTTTGGGCTCGGCACCCACTGCGGCGACGAAGGACGCGGCGGCGGGGTGACTAAGTCCGGGCCTCGCGCCGGCAGCAGCGTCTGTACGGACGACGTCGAATCCTTCCAGAAGCTCCCTGACGGTGGCCTCTGCCTGGTCCGGATTCTTGTCCGGAGCGAAACGGTAGTTGATCTCCACCACGCAGCGGTCCGGGATGACGTTCCCTGCCGTGCCCCCGTTGATTTTCACGGCGTTCAGGCTTTCGCGGTAATCCAGGCCGTCCACGTTGATGGTCTGTGGCTCGTAAGCGGCGAGCCGCGCCAGGATGGGTGCCGCGGCGTGGATCGCGTTGACGCCCATCCAGGCACGCGCAGAGTGGGCTGTTTCGCCGATAGTGGTGGCCTCGAAACGGCTGGTTCCGTTGCAACCACCTTCCACCGTGCCGTGGGTTGGCTCCAACAAGATTGCGAAGTCACCCTTCAGCAGATCTCCGTGGTTCCGAACCAACCTGCCGAGTCCGCTCTTGACCGCTTCCACCTCTTCATGGTCATAAAAGACGAAGGTGACGTCCTTGTCCGGCTGCCTACCGTCGTCGAACAGTGTTGCCGCAAGCGCCAGCTGCACCGCCACGCCGCCCTTCATGTCCGTGGTTCCACGGCCATACAGCACGCCTTCACCAGGAACGCCGGACTCCCAGGTGGCCGGAACTGTACCCAAGGAGCCCTCAACCGTGGGCAGGGGCACGGTGTCCAGGTGTCCGGCCAGGATGACACGCTCCGAGCGCCCGAGTTCGGTCCGTGCAATGATGGCGTCGCCGTCCCGGATCACGGTATAGGCAGGAATGGCGCGCAAAGCTGCCTCGACGGCGTCGGCGAGTTCGGTCTCGTTGCCGGAAACGCTGTTGAAGTCGATGATCGCAGCCGTCAGCAAGGCAACGTCCTGGCGCAGGTCAAGGAGGGCGGGGGCAGGGTTCAAAGTCACCCGTCCAGCCTAATGCCCGCAAATGCGACTTCTGTGGTGTGAGACAGGTTTTAACCGACCTCCGCCTGCTGGATAGACTTGGCGCATGACTGAAACTGCTTCCTCTGCTGTGCCCGCAACCGCGCCCGCCAACCCCCGATCGGCTTATGGCTTCGGCCTGGCCACCATCGCCACCTCGGCTTCCGGGGAAGCAACCGTGCTGGACGTCTGGTACCCGGCACCCGCACTTGGCGTTGCGGCCGAAACCCTCCGTGACGTTGAGAATGCCGACCCCGCGCTCACTGCACTGGCCAACGACGGCAAGGATGCCGCCCGCGGGACGGAGCAGAAAGTGGTCTTCGCGCAGATCGACCTCGACGCCGCCCCGGCAGACACTGCCGATGCTTACCTGCGTTTGCACCTCCTCTCCCACCGCCTGGTCAAACCGAACAGCATCAATCTGGACGGCGTCTTCGGCAAGCTGCCCAACGTGGTGTGGACCAACTTCGGCCCCGCCGCCGTTGACGGCTTCGAGTTGACCCGCGCACGCCTTCGCAAGCGCGGCAACGTTGTGGTGTACGGCGTGGATAAGTTCCCGCGGATGGTTGACTACGTGGTTCCCACGGGTGTGCGCATTGCCGACGCCGACCGCGTCCGCTTGGGTGCCCACCTCGCCGAGGGCACCACTGTGATGCACGAAGGCTTCGTGAACTTCAACGCCGGCACCCTGGGCACCTCCATGGTGGAAGGCCGCATCTCTGCTGGCGTTGTTGCCGGCGACGGTACAGACGTTGGCGGCGGAGCATCCATCATGGGCACGCTCTCCGGTGGCGGCAAGGAAAAGATCGCACTGGGCGAGCGCGTCCTGCTCGGTGCCAACTCCGGCGTAGGCATCAGCATTGGTGACGACTCCGTGGTGGAGGCCGGACTCTACGTCACCGCCGGTACCCGTGTCCGCGTTCCGGGCCCCAAAGACGAAAACGGCGAGGACACCACCAAGATCATCAAAGCCGTGGAACTCTCCGGCGTTCCCAACCTGCTCTTCCGCCGCAACTCCACCACCGGCGGCGTGGAAGTACTTCCCCGCAAGGGCCAAACGGTGGAGCTGAACGAGGCTCTCCACGCCAATTAGCAGGAGAGAATCAATGCGCCGGTTCCGCCGCGCCATAGTTGCGGTGCTGGCTTTGGCCCTCGTAGCAGGTGCCATTTACGCGATAGTTGCAGTGCTGCAGCGCTCCGAGACACTTGTCACGGAGCGCTGCCTCGCCATGGTCGGTCCCGAAAGCCACGAGCTCGCCACGGATCAGACAGCCAATGCTTCACTCATCTCCGCAATCTCCGTCCAGCGAGGGCTTCCACCACGGGCAGCAACCATTGCCCTGGCCACAGCCATGCAGGAATCCAGGCTGCGGAACATCAACTACGGCGATGACGCCGGCCCGGACTCCCGTGGACTGTTCCAGCAAAGGCCCTCGCAGGGATGGGGAACCGAAGAACAGGTCATGGACCCCGTCTACGCATCAAACGCGTTCTATGACGGCTTGGTGAAGGTCCCAGCCTACGAATCCATGGAAATCACGCAGGCAGCACAGGCTGTCCAACGTTCGGCGTTTCCTCGCGCTTACGCCCAACACGAAGGCATGGGCAGGGCCTTCGCTTCTGCTCTCACCGGGCACTCCGAGGCTGCCCTGCACTGCGAACTGCGCATGCCCGAGGCGGCTGGTGACCCTGCCGCCGTCGTTGATGAACTCACGACGGCGTTCGGCACCCAAGCGGCCACCGTACAGGGCCGCTCGGTGCAGCTGGACATCGATGGAACACTGGCCTGGGCTGTGGCCCATTGGGCAGTGGCCAACGCCAAGACGCTGTCCATTACCCAGGTGGACGTTGCTGGCCAGACGTGGAACCGGGAGAAACGGGACGGCTGGCAACCTTCTGCCGCCCCACCTGAGATGGTCACCATCACGGTCTCCGCCCCCGCCACCTGAGTTTTTGTACAGCTCCCGCCCTTATACGCGCGTCTTAAGGGCCGTATCTGTCCAAAAACTCGCTCAGGCGAGAATCTCCACCACAGGTTGGACGTAGCTGCGGAACACATCGGGCTCGGAGAGCAGCTGGTGGCTCATGATCATGGTGCTCGGTTCCAGATACCAGGCACGGGGTTCATTGAGCGGCAACTCAATAATGGTGAGTTCGAAGTCACGGGAACTGCGGCCAACTTCAAGAAGCCTGTCCTCCACCATTTCGCTCAGCACCTGTGTCATCCCGTTGGCTTCACGGGTGGCCTCAAGGTTGGCATACTCATCGATCCTGTCGGTGGCCCACCCCAAGGCAGAGCCAAAATGAGCTTGCAGAACGCGTTGAAGGGCCGGTGAGTTGCCAAAAGCCTTGAAGCTGGGCGGCGAGAGCTCCGGGGCCGGATGGGGATAGGACTTCACCAGACTCTCCCACCAAGCCTCCCACTCGGTCTTCAGTGCAGGGAGGCCACCCACATCAGAGGTGAGGTGTTTATGGTCTGCATGCCGGACTTTTGGTGTTGCGTGCGAGAGTATGGGTTTTCCGGCGCCATCAAGTCCGGCTACGTCGCGCAAGTACAGGGCGATGAGCATCGGCCCCGACGTATCCATAGTGATGCGCCATCCCGGGCCGCCTGACTCGTGCATGCGAATTCCTCCCTTTGGCAGGTCCCCGACACGTTCCAGTCTATTCCCGATGACTCCGCACGGTAATGGCGTCATCCGCCTCTTATGGGGCTCGGCCGACGCAATGACGCTTAGCGGCTGGATGGCGCGGCCCTGAGGGACCGCAGGTGAGCCGTGAGGACGTCGCTGCACATCTCTGCGGTCATCCACTCGGGCTGCAGCAATGCGTGCATGCACAAGCCGTCCATGGTGGCAAGGAGCCTCTCCGCTTCAGTCACAAGGGTTTGCCGGGCGTCAGCTTCACCGGGGTTAAGGATCAGGATGAGGCGACCGACGACGGCGGCCACGGTGCGGTGGCTGCGCTCGGCTTCAGCGGCCAGGACCGGCCTGATCCGGGCAGCCTGCCGGAACGCCATCCATACACAAGCGTCTACCGCCAGTTCCTCGTCCAACGGCAGGAACTGGCCGAGGAGGTATAGCACGGCGTCGTGTTGTTCGGCGCTGTCCGGCGACGCATCCTCGACCGATGCAAGTGCCGCTTCAAGGCGGCCTACGATGCGATCGATCACTGCCCCGAAGGAGAAGACCAAGAGCTCATCGCTGCTTGCGAAGTAGTGGCGCACCGAACCAACAGCCAGTTCTGCTTCGTCAGCCACTTCCCTCAGTGATGCCCGTTCCAAGCCATCGCTGGCAATGATCCGGAAGACGGCTTGGACAACTTCATGGCGCCGGGCTTCGGCATCAACAATTTTGGGCACTAATTGTTTTTAGCACGAACGTGCTTCAACACCGCTCAACAGAGAGCGGCGTGGCTCCAATTTCCGATAGCGTAGGAACCATGAAAATTCTTGTCACGGGTGGCACCGGCTACATCGGTTCCCACACCGTTTTGTCCCTCCAGGAAGCCGGCCACGACGTCGTTGTGCTCGACAACCTCGTGAACTCCAGCGAGGAATCCCTCCGCCGCGTTTCCGAGCTCACCGGCAAGACCGCCGCCTTCCACAAGGTTGACCTGGTAGATGAGCCCGCAGTTGAGGCGGTCTTCGACCAGCACCAGATCGACGCCGTGATCCACTTCGCCGGCCTGAAGGCCGTGGGCGAGTCCGTCCAGGAACCCCTGGCCTACTACTACAACAACATTGTGGGCACCCTTAACCTGCTCCGCGCCATGGACAAGCACAACGTCCGCTCCATCGTCTTCAGCTCCTCCGCCACGGTCTATGGTGAGCACAACCCCATCCCGTACATCGAGAAGATGGAAATCGGCGCCAACAACCCGTACGGCCGCACCAAAGAGCAGATCGAGGACATCCTCTCTGACCTTGGCAACGCGGACGACCGCTGGCATATCGCACTGCTGCGCTATTTCAACCCCGTGGGAGCACACCCGTCCGGCCGCATTGGCGAGGACCCCCAGGGCATCCCCAACAACCTTGTCCCCTTCATCGCGCAGGTAGCCGTGGGACGCCGCGAGAAGCTCATGGTCTTCGGCGGAGACTACGACACCCCCGATGGCACAGCCCAGCGCGACTACATCCACGTGGTTGACCTGGCCGATGGGCACGTAGCAGCCCTGAACTACATCGCTGAGCGTGCCGGCGTCCGCCGCTGGAACCTTGGCTCCGGCCGTGGCTCCTCCGTCCTGGAGGTCCTGCGGTCCTTCGAGAAGGCCGTGGGCCAGCCCATCCCCTACGAGATCACCGGCCGCCGGGCCGGCGATCTCCCCGCTTTCTGGGCGGACGCTTCCTCCGCCCTTGCAGACCTCGGTTGGTCCACCACCAAGACGGTGGACCAGATGTGCGAGGACCACTGGCGCTGGCAGAAGAACAACCCCTACGGCTACAACTCTGCTCAGCCTGCAGCGGCGAACAACGCCTAGTCTGCAAGCACCGCAACCAACGACGGCGGCCGTGTCAGTTGGCCGGGTAGTTGCGCTCCGGCTCCCCTGTGTAGAGCTGCCGCGGACGGCCGATCTTCGTCTGGGGATCGTTGATCATTTCGCGCCACTGGGCAATCCAGCCCGGGAGGCGTCCAATGGCGAACAGTACGGTGAACATCTTCTCCGGGAAGCCCATGGCCTTGTAGATGAGGCCGGTGTAGAAGTCGACGTTCGGGTACAGCTTGCGCTGGATGAAGTAGTCGTCAGCCAGGGCCTTCTCTTCCAAGCGCATGGCGATGTCCAGCAGTTCGTCGTTGCCGCCGAGCTTGCCCAGAACTTCGTGTGCCGTTGCCTTAATGATCTTGGCGCGGGGATCGTAGTTCTTGTAGACACGGTGTCCGAAGCCCATGAGGCGGACGCCGTCTTCCTTGTTCTTGACCTTCTCCATGTAGTCCTCGGGCTTGATGCCGTCGGCCTGGATCTGGCGGAGCATCTTCAGCACGGCCTCGTTGGCGCCACCGTGTGCGGGGCCGAAGAGGGCGTTGATGCCGGCGGACACCGACGCGAAGAGGTTGGCGTTGGACGAGCCCACAAGACGCACGGTGGACGTGGAACAGTTCTGCTCGTGGTCTGCGTGCAGGATGAGCAGGAGGTCCAGTGCCTTGACCACTACCGGATCCATTTCGTACTGCTCGGCCGGAAGGCCGAAGCTCAGGCGCAGGAAGTTCTCCACCAGGTTCATGGAATTATCCGGGTAGAGCATCGGCTGGCCGATGGACTTCTTGTGCGCGTAGGCAGCAATGACCGGCAACTTGGCCATCAGGCGGATGGTGGAAACTTCCACGTGCTCCGCGTTGAAGGGATCCAGCGAGTCCTGGTAGAACGTGGACAGCGCAGAAACAGCCGAGGAAAGCACCGGCATGGGGTGGGCGTCACGCGGGAACCCGCCGAAGAAGCCCTTGAGCTCTTCGTGCAGGAGCGTGTGGCGACGGATCTTCTGATCAAACTCTTCCAGCTCCGTGGGAGTGGGAAGGTTGCCGTAGATCAGCAGGTAGGAAACCTCGAGGAAGCTCGAGTGCTGCGCGAGCTGCTCAATGGGGTAACCGCGGTAGCGCAGGACACCTGCGTCGCCGTCGATGTAGGTGATGGCCGAGGTGGTGGCCGCTGTGTTCATGAAGCCGGGGTCATAGGCAACGGCGCCCGTCTGCTTCAGCAGCTTGGAAACGTCGTAGCCTTCGTTTCCTTCTACAACCTTGATGCGCGGCAGTTCGAGTTCGCCGCCGGCATGGCGCAGTGTCGCGCTGGTGGTCTCAGTCATGGAGTCCCCTTCATGAGGCCTCAGGGCCTCTATCGAACGCTTGTCCAACCACCTTCTGGTGTCGCCGCCTTCGGCCCTACTGTTGCAGGGCTCCAACGGCCGAAGTGCTTTCTTAGAGAAGGCCACCATTGATAGTCAGTTAAAAAGCTACCGCCAGTAACCCTGCGGAACTAATCCGTACCGTCCGGTTACTGGCGGAATGACGCTATAAGTGGCGCAAGTCACAGCATTGTTATGAGGCTGTGGCAAGCCGTTCAACTGCGGCATCGATTCGTTCGTCACTGCCGGTGAGGGCCACCCGGATGAATCCGTTACCGGCGTCTCCATAGAACACGCCCGGGCCCACCACAATGCCGAGGTCAGCGAATCGAGCCACGGTGTCCCACGTGGCTTCTCCGGCCGTGGACCACAGATAGAGCCCGGCCTTGGATTCGTGGATGGTCAGCCCGAACTTCTCCAGCGCAGGCACAATCCTCTCGCGGCGTCCGCGGTACAGATCCTTTTGGGCCAGCACGTGGCTGGCATCGCCCAGTGCAACGCGCATGGCTTCCTGCACGGGGTAGGGAACAATCATGCCCGCATGCTTACGGCTGTTCACCAGGTTGGCCATAATGGCCGAATCCCCGGCAACGAAGGCTGCCCTGTATCCGGCAAGGTTGGATTGCTTGCTCAGCGAGTACACGCACAGCAGGCCGTCCGTGGAGCCGCCGGTGACGCGGGGATCCAGGATGCTGGGCACAGCTTCTCCCCCGCGTTGGGCATCCCATACGCCCCAACCCAGCTCGGCGTAGCATTCATCCGAAGCCACCACCGCGCCGAGCTCGCGGGCCTGGCCCACGATCCGCTGCAGTGACTTAACATCACGGACGCTACCTGTGGGATTGCCGGGCGAGTTGATCCAGATCAAACGAACCTTCGCGCGGGTGGCTGCATCAAGTTCGTCGAGGTCATCCGCAGCAACCGCCGTGGCACCTGCAAGTGAGGCGCCGATATCGTACGTCGGGTAGGCAACGGTAGGCCTAACAACAACATCGCCGGCGCTCAAACCGAGCAGGAACGGCAACCAGGCCACGAGCTCCTTGGAGCCGACGGTTGGCATGACGTCCTTGGGGTCCAGCCCCGGCACACCGCGGCGGCTGGCGAACCAGTCCACTACGGCTTGGCGCAGGGCCTCGGTGCCGTGCACCGTGGGGTAGCCATGGGCGTCCGAGGCCGCAGCAAGGGCCTCACGGATGAGTCCGGGAGTGGGGTCCACCGGCGTGCCGATGGAAAGATTCACTGCGCCACCGGGGTGTTTAGCGGCTGTGGCAACATACGGCGCCATAGCCTCCCACGGGTAGTCAGGCAGGTTCAGGCCGAAAGCCGGCGCCGCGGAAATCAAGGAAACAACCGCCCTTAGTGGTCTTGGTTCTGCGGGGGCAGTGCAGCGATATACGGGTGGTCCTTGCCCGTGTTTCCGATCTTGGCGGCTCCGCCAGGGGAACCCAGGTCATCAAAGAACTCAACGTTGGCCTTGTAGTAGTCGGCCCATTCTTCCGGGGTGTCATCCTCGTAGTAAATGGCCTCAACAGGGCACACAGGTTCACAAGCACCACAGTCGACACATTCATCGGGGTGGATATAGAGGGAACGCTCACCTTCGTAAATGCAGTCGACAGGGCACTCTTCAATACATGCCTTGTCCTTGACATCCACACACGGCTGCGCGATTACGTACGTCACGTCCCAGACCTCTCCACGGTTTGTCCCGGCGATGGCCGGGGTAACACTGCCGGCATCATGCCGGGCACTCAACTTCCGAGCCTATTATCCAACAGTGCGCTAACGCCAACCTAGCCCGCGTCTTAGTATGAAACGGTGACTCCCCCGAATGTGCCGCCCCAACAGTTCCTCCTCAACGCAGAGCCAGGAATCCGGGTAGTGGTCCGGTACAGGATCGAGGACGGTTTGACGGACGCACTCGGCTATCTGGTAGGAACCACCGAAGGCGCCTGTACAGTCCGGACCCGCACGTCCGACGTCGACATTCCGCTGGCAATGGTTATCGCCGCGAAAGAGGTTCCACCTCCGCCGCCGCGCCGGCAATCCGTGCGCGCCGCGTCCGACTGACGGGCAGCCGACTGATGACCACAAGCATGATTAACGTCACTCCGCCGATGCCGAAAACCCAGACGTTCCCCACGGCGTCGCCCGGAATCAACTGCTTGGCCGGACCGGCTGAGGACAGGATTCCGACGACGGCGTAGCTCACCACGCCTGCCACCGCCGCCGGTACCACCGAGCGGCACCAGGCAGCGAGCCACAACTGTACGGACGCCACGAGCAGCAGAGCTGCGGCCACGCCCCATGGGAGCTCAACGCCGGACCACAGTACGGTCTGCCGATGGAGCGCTGTTCCGGCGAGGGCAACAAAAAGAGCCGCCGGCACGGCCGCAGCAATGCTGCGTGCCATACCGGCGGCTCTCTTCTTCATTCAGCTGTTCCTGACTGCGTCAGAAAGTCCAGGCTAGGACTTGGCGCGGGCGCGGTTGGCCTTGGCGCGCTCGTTCGAGTCCAGGATGACCTTGCGGATCCGGATGGATTCCGGGGTGACCTCAACGCATTCGTCCTCACGGGCGAATTCCAGGGACTCTTCGAGGGTCAGGTCGCGCGGCGGCGTCAGGTTCTCGAAGGTGTCGGAGGAAGCCGCACGCATGTTGGTGAGCTTCTTTTCCTTGGTAATGTTCACGTCCATGTCATCAGCGCGGGAGTTCTCGCCCACGATCATGCCTTCGTAGACCTCGGAGGTGGGCTTCACGAAGAAGGAACCGCGTTCCTGCAGGTTGATCATGGCGAACGGCGTAACAACACCGGCACGGTCGGCGATCATGGAACCGTTGGTACGGTACTCGATCGGGCCGGCCCACGGTTCGTAGCCTTCGGAAATGGAGGCAGCAATGCCGGCGCCGCGGGTGTCCGTGAGGAACCGGGTGCGGAAGCCGATCAGGCCACGTGCAGGAACGATGAACTCCATGCGGCACCAGCCGGTCCCGTGGTTGGCCATGTTGGTCATGCGACCCTTGCGGGCAGCCATGAGCTGGGTGACGGCGCCGAGGTATTCTTCCGGCACGTCGATGGTCATGTGTTCCATCGGCTCGTGGAGCTTGCCGTCGATGGTCTTGGTAACAACCTGCGGCTTGCCAACGGTCAGTTCGAAGCCTTCACGGCGCATCTGCTCAACCAGGATGGCCAGCGCGAGCTCACCACGGCCCTGAACTTCCCAGGCGTCGGGACGCTCGGTGGGGAGAACCTTGATGGAGACGTTACCGATCAGTTCCTTGTCCAGGCGATCCTTCACCTGGCGGGCCGTAACCTTGGCGCCCTTGACCTTGCCGGCCAGCGGCGAGGTGTTGATACCGATGGTCATGGAGATCGCGGGATCATCCACGGTGATCAGCGGCAGCGGCTGCGGGTTCTCGGCATCCGTCAAGGTTTCACCGATGGTGATCTCCTCGATACCGGCAACGGCAACGATTTCACCCGGGCCGGCGGACTCGGCTGGAACACGAGTCAGAGCCTTGGTGGCCAGCAGTTCGGTGATCTTGACGTTCTTGAGCTCACCGTTTGCGCGCGCCCAGGCCACGGTCTGGCCCTTGCGGAGCGTGCCGTTGTAGATGCGGAGCAGGGCGAGGCGACCAAGGAACGGCGATGCGTCCAGGTTGGTCACGTGTGCCTGCAGCACGCCGTCCGGGTTGTACGTGGGAGCGGGGATGTGCTCGATGATGGTCTTGAAGAGCGGCTCGAGGTCCTCGTTCTCCGGAGCGGAACCGTTATCCGGCTGCTCCAGGGAAGCGCGGCCAACCTTGGCGGCAGCGTAAACGACGGGGACTTCGAGGACCTTGTCCAGGTCCAGGTCCGGAACTTCGTCAGCGAGGTCGGAAGCGAGGCCGAGGAGCAGGTCCATCGACTCGTGGACAACTTCGTCGATGCGGGCATCGGGACGGTCCGTCTTGTTGACCAGGAGGATCACTGGCAGGTGTGCGGCAAGGGCCTTACGCAGCACGAAGCGGGTCTGGGGCAGGGGACCCTCAGAGGAGTCGACCAGCAGGACGACGCCGTCAACCATGGACAGGCCGCGCTCTACCTCGCCACCGAAGTCGGCGTGGCCGGGGGTGTCAATGACGTTGATGGTGATGGTCTCGCCGTTGGACGACGGGCCGTTGTAGGCAACCGTGGTGTTCTTGGCGAGGATGGTGATGCCCTTTTCGCGCTCCAGGTCACCGGAGTCCATGACACGGTCCTCAACCTCACCATGGGAAGCGAAGGAGTTGGTCTGCTTGAGCATGGCGTCGACCAGCGTGGTCTTGCCGTGGTCAACGTGTGCGACGATCGCGACGTTGCGCAGATCGCTCCGCGACGCAGTGTTGGTGATGGTTTCAGACATGCGTTAATGACTCGTTTCAGTGGTGAAGTCAGCTGTTTGTATCCGCGCGCATACCTGATCGACTTGATCGGAACACACAGCGAAAAGACCCCGGGACACAGGGCACCTGCATCCAGTCTAAACGCAGTTGCATTTATGAGCCTAAAAAGCAAGCCATTCACCCCCCGAATGTGGCACTGCTCACACTCCCGCGTTGTGACGTAAACGCAAGTCAAGATGCTGGATTTTCGCGGTCGCGTGCAGCATGATTGGCTCCAGAACCAGTGCCACGTGGAGAACAATAGATGCGACAAGCTCCGGCCGCGTTCCGCATGCTCGCACCACTGATCGCCTCCGGCGTTCTCCTGGTGGGCTGCGGATCAAACCCAGCGCCAATCACCGCCCCCTCTGGATCAGTCGCGCCCGTGCCCGCGCAGACAGCGGCCGCCGATAAACCGCTACGAGTGGCCCCTGCCCCCAGTTCCCTCAACCTACCGGTGGGCTCGCTGTACAAGAACCCGGCGAATAACCGCAGCGAGCTGGTCCTGGCGGACGTTCGCCACACCGCTGTACTCATCGGCGATTCCCAATCCATGCCGAAGGATTCATGGCCGCAGCAAGGAATTGCTGCGATGGGCTACAAACTGCACGTCGTGGGCATGGGCGGCACAGGATACGTAGCAACCAACGGGAAAACCGGCAACTACATCGATGCGTTGCAACGCGGAGACTGGGTGTTGCCCTTTGGCGATCCACCGTTGATCGTGATCCAGGGTGGCGGCAATGACGCCACCCAACGCGCCACGGACGCGCAGATCACCAGCAATGCCGAGCGGCTCCTCGCTGCCCTCAAGAAGCGCTACCCGGGAACCACTTTCGCCATGATTGGAACCCTGGCCAGAGGCGTGAGCAATGGCGGCGGACGCCGTACGGAAATTGACGCCCTCTTGGGACGTATCGCGGCCAAGCACGCCATCCCGTTCGTCAGTGCAGGCGACTGGCTCACCCGCTACGACGCGATCGCGGATCTCCAGGATGGCGTGCACCTGAAGCCTGCCGGGCACGCGAAACTGGGCGCAGCATTGGCTCGCGAATTCGCGGCCCTTGGCCTCACGGCCCGCCCGGATACCGCCCCGCCGGCGAAGTAGCCCGCGCCGTCGTCAACCCGAGCGTTGTGAGGCCCGCTTTGCATGCTTTGTGAGCGCCTTGGCATGCAGAGCGGGCCCCGCAACACGTGCCTTAAACGGCAAGAGCCGGTGGTTCCCTTCGCAGGGAACCACCGGCTCTGTTGCGTTACGGCGAAGAGAACGTACGACGCCGGTCAGGCCACCTCTGGCGGCAAGAGCAGCGAACCACCCGGAATGGCGTCCAGGAGTGCCTGGGTGTATGCCTCTCGAGGGTTGTCGAAGACATCATCCGTGCTGCCGGTCTCCACGAGCTTGCCCTTCTGCATGACACAGACGTGATCGGCAATTTGCCGGACCACGGCGAGGTCGTGGGTGATGAACAGGTACGTCAGGCCGAGGTTGTCCTGAAGATCAGCCAGCAGGTTCAGCACCTGTGCTTGGACAAGCACGTCCAATGCTGAGACCGCTTCATCGCAGATGATGACTTCAGGGTCCAAAGCCAAGGCTCGTGCAATGGCAATACGTTGCCGCTGGCCACCCGAGAGCTCGTTGGGGTACCGGCGCATGGTGGACTGCGGCAGGGCCACCTGGTCCAACAGCTCACGGACCTTCTTCTCACGACTGGCCTTGTTGCCGATCTTGTGTGTTCTCAACGGTTCTTCAATGGTGCGGAAGATGTTGTACATGGGATCGAGGGAACCGTAGGGATCCTGGAAGATCGGCTGGACCCGGCGACGGAACTTAAACAGGTCCTTGCTGCTGAGCGTCGACGTATCCACGCCGTCAAAGATGATCTTTCCCGACGTCGGTTCCAACAGGTTGAGAACCATTTGCGCCACAGTCGACTTGCCGGATCCGGACTCGCCAACAATGGCCGTAGTGGTTCCGCGCTTAACGGCAAAGGAAACAGAGTCGACTGCAGTGAAGTCCGTGGACTTGCCAATGCCGCCACGAAGTTTGAAGACCTTCGTCAAGTCCTCAACTTTCAGAACCTCCTCCGGCAGGGCTGCCTCGACGACCACCGGTTCTGCAGGAGCCAGCAGCTCCTCAGATTCGATCCCCTGCTCCTTAGCCACTTGGATACGACGTGAAGCCAGCGACGGCGCCGAAGCGACCAGTCGCTTCGTGTAGGGGTGCCGTGGGTTGCGGAGCAGCTCCAGCGAAGGCCCGGACTCCACAACCTGGCCCTTGTACATGACAACCACCTTGTCCGCACGCTCGGCGGCGAGGCCGAGATCGTGGGTGATGAGAAGCACGGCTGTACCCAGCTCGGACGTCATCTTGTCCAAGTGATCCAGAATCTGCCGCTGGACCGTAACGTCAAGTGCCGACGTCGGCTCATCCGCGATCAGCAGGCGCGGCTGGCATGAAAGTCCGATGGCAATGAGCGCACGCTGACGCATGCCTCCGGAGAACTCATGCGGGTACTGCTTGGCTCTGCGCGAAGCGTCGGGCAAGCCTGCCTCGGAGAGGACCTTGGCGACGTCCTCGGGCCCTGAGGGGAGCCCGTTCGCTTTCAAAGTCTCCTTGACCTGGAATCCGATTTTCCACACGGGGTTCAGGTTGGACATGGGGTCCTGAGGAACCATGCCAATGGAATTGCCGCGGAGCTCGATCATGCGCTTCTCGCTCGCGTGGGCAATGTCCTCGCCGTCAAAGAAAATTTCTCCGCCAGCCACCCGGCCATTTCCGGGAAGTAGTCCAATGGCAGCCAGGGCTGAGGTTGATTTTCCTGAGCCCGACTCCCCCACGATTGCGACAGTCTCGCCGGGCATGACCGTCAGATGAGCGTTCCTTACTGCGTTGACCTCACCATTACTGGTGGTGAAGTTGATTGCAAGGTTTCTGATCTCCAGCAGCGGACGCTCAGAGCCGGCGACTTCTTCCTTGATGTGAACTGAAGAGTTCATGGCTTCGCCTTTCATCGTTTACGCGCCTTGGGGTCCAGCGCATCCCTCAGGGCGTCGCCCAGCATGATGAAGCTCAAGACTGTGATGGATAGAGCTATTGCCGGGTAAAGCAAGGGCATCGGATTGGATCGCAAGGATGCCTGTGCGGCCTGAATATCATTGCCCCACGACATGACACTCGGTGGCAACCCGATTCCAAGGAAGGAAAGGGTCGACTCGGCAACGATAAAGGTGCCGAGGGAGATGGTTGCCACGACGATGATCGGAGCCAGCGAGTTCGGCAGCACATGGCGCAGCAGCGAACGGAAACGCGAAACACCAAGGGATCGCGCGGCCACCACAAAGTCAGCATTTCTGACCTCGATCACTGCGCCTCGGGTGATGCGGGCAATCTGCGGCCACCCGAAGACGATAAGAATCAACACCAGCGTCCATACCGTACGGTTCGCACGGAAAACGGGGAGCTGCATCATCACGATTGCGCCAAGGATCAGCGGCAGTGCGAAGAAAATATCCGTCAGGCGGGCCAGCAGTGCATCCGCCCAACCGCCGTAGTATCCGGCGAGGGCACCAACGATGCCCCCGAACAGGACGACGCCGATGGTCGTGAACAGGCCGACGGTCACCGACGATCGGGTACCGAAAATGACGCGAGCGTAAACGTCGCAGCCCTGTTGCGTGAAGCCAAGAGGGTGACCCGATGCAGGTCCGCCGTCTGAGTTGGACAGCTGGCAGGCTTCGTTGGAGGGATCAATTTGAGAGAACAAACCCGGGAAGAGGGAAACCACTACTACGGCCAGGATCATGATGGCCGAGATGATGAACAATGGCTGCTTGCGCAGGTTCTTCCATGCCTCACCCCAAAGGCTGGAGGGAGCGCTGTCTTCCTTGACCTTGTCGGTTGCCTGCAGCGGCGTTTCGTCAAGATCGGCAACGAAGTGCTCAATGTGTCGCCGGGTGGTGTCCTGCCCGGTCAGGTTACTTTCAGGCGTCATAGCGGATCCTCGGGTCAAGCCAGGCGTAAAGGAGGTCAACAAGCAAGTTGGAGAGGCAGTAGATCAACACCAACACCGTGACAATGGAGACCACCGTGGGTCCCTCACCCGACAGGACGGCCCGATAAAGCCTGTTGCCTACGCCGGGAACGTTGAAGATACCTTCTGTGACAATCGCTCCTCCCATCAGGGTGCCAAGGTCTGCGCCCAGGAACGTCACCACTGGAATAAGCGAGTTACGCAAAATGTGGACGTTGACCACCCTGAAACGGGACAACCCCTTTGCCGTGGCTGTCCGGACGTAGTCGGCATTCATGTTCTCGATGACGCTGGTCCGGGTCAAACGGAGAACGTAAGCGAACGACGCGAGGCCAAGAACGATTGCAGGCAGGATCAAGTCCTGCACTGTCGCGGCCGCACTGACAGTTGGTTTAGCCCACCCCAGCTGCACACCGATGAAGAATTGAAGAATGAAGCCGAGCACGAAGATCGGGATACCGATGACGATTAGCGAGGCGATCAGGACGGTGCCGTCGAAGAGCTTTCCCTTGCGAAGACCGGCGATGAGGCCGAAGGCGATGCCGAAGACCGCTTCAAAAATCAGAGCCATCACGGCAAGCCGGGCTGTGACTGGGAAGACCTCGCCGAGGACGGCGGCAATGGGCCGGCCGGAGAAGTCCTGGCCAAGGTCGAAGGTGAAGATGCTCTTGAGGTACAGCAAATACTGGATGAAGAAAGGCTGGTCCAGATTGTACTGAGCCCGTAGTTTCGCAGCAACCGCTTCGTTAACCGGTTTATCACCGAACAAGGCGGCAATGGGGTCGCCGGGAAGGCTGAAAACCAGGAAGTACACCAGCAGTGTGGCCCCCAGGAAAACTGGAATCAGCTGGAGGAATCGTTTGAGGATGTATGTGGCCATCAGCGCATCACACCCCGATCAGCAGGCACCCTGTCCAGGGGTGCAGCGGAGTTGTTCATCAAAGAACCTTTTCGTCTGATGTGCAAACGTTCCCTGCCGGGGCAAGTAGGCCTGCACAAGGACGCCCAACCGTAGTTGGGCGTCATTGATTTGCAACGTGATACGGCGGCGGACATGCTCAGCTGAGCACCCCCGCCGCCGTTTCGCGGTTACTTGCCAGTGATGTTGTAGTACAGCGGAACGCCGTCCCAGCCGTAGTCAACATTGGAGACGCCAGTGCTCCAGCCACCCTGTGAAACCTGGTACCACAGCGGGATGGCGGGAAGATCCTGCAGAAGGATTTCCTGTGCCTTGTTCATTGCCTTGTTACCTTCGGCAACGGAAGGTGCGGAGAGTCCGTCAGAGATAGCCTTGTCAAAGGTGGGGTTCTCATAGCGGGCATCGTTCGAGCCAGCGCCGGTCTTGTAGATCGGGCCGAGGAAGTTGTACAGCGACGGGTAGTCTGCCTGCCAGCCTGCGCGGATGGCGCCAGTGAGCTTGCCGGTGGTTGCAAGATCGCGTGCTTCCTTAAACGTTGCGAAGGGAAGTCCCTCGGCCTTGATGCCGAGGTTGTTCTTCAGCTGGTTGGTGAGAGCCTCAACCCAAGCCTTGTGGCCGCCCTTGTCAGCGTTGTACGCAATGGTGAAGGCCGTGTTCGGGTCCCACTTCTGGATGGCATCTGCCTTGGCCCAGAGGTCCTTGGCCTTGGTGGCGTCGAACTTCAGGTTATCCGAGCCCGGGATGCTGTCGCTGTAACCGTCGAGGACGGGGGCAGTGAAGTCCTTGGCCGGCTGGCGGCCACCGCTGAAGATCACCTTAGTGATCTCTTCCCGGTTGATGGCCATGGAGATTGCCTGACGGCGGAGCTTGCCAGCCTCGCCACTCCATTCCGGAAGGTACTCCGGGATAGCAATGGTCTGGTTGCCTGCGTACGGCTTCTCAATGAATCGATCGCCAAGATCAGACTTGAAGTTCTTGAGGGCGCTCGTGGGGATGACCTGCAGAATGTCCAGGTTGTTGGACAGCAGATCCTGGTAGGCAGCGTCATCGTTCTGGAAGATCTTGAACGTCACGCCACCGTTCTTTGCCTTACGGGGACCGTTGTAATCGGGGTTCGGGACCAGTTGGATCTGCACGTTGTGCTGCCAACCGTTCTCCGCCATCTTGTACGGGCCGTTGCCCACGGGCTTCTCGCCGTAGGTCTTGGGGTCGGCAAGTGCTGCCGCCGGAACCGGCATGAACGCCGTGTAACCGAGACGGAGCGGCCAGTCAGATTCCGGCTGCTTGAGTTCGACGGTGAAGGTGGTGTCATCCACAACCTTCAGGCCGGACAGCGTGTCCACCGTGGAACCCTCTGCACTGGCTTCGTCGTAACCCTTGATGCTCTCAAAGAAGGTGGCGCTCAGTTGCGCGTTCTTTGCCGCTGCACCGTAGTTCCAGGAGTCAACAAAGGTCTTGGCCGTGATGGCGTCACCATTGGTGAACTTCTGGTCCTTCTTGATCTTGATAGTGAAGTTCTGCGCGTCAGGCGCCTCAATGGACTCCGCCAACTCGTTCACCGGCTTGCCGGAAGGGTCATAGCTGACAAGGCCAGAGAAGATCAGCGTGGCAATCTTGCCACCGCCGACTTCGTTGATGTCAGCCGGCATGAGCGGACGCTGCGGCTCGGAGCCGTCGGCAATGATGACCTTGTTCGGGTCGCCCGCGGATGTACCGGAGTCGTTGCTGCCGCCGCCACCGCAACCGGTAGCTGCGAGGGCGATGATCGCCGCTACGCCTAGAGCTTTGGAAGTGCGCGAGAAACGCATTCCGCCTCCTATGAGTCGTGGAGTTGAGCAGGGAAAATTCGTGATTTCCCCCAGGCACAGGCACAGTTTCCTACTGTGACGTTGCCTACATGTGAGTGTAAGCCTACCCACATTGTGTCCAGATGATGGGACATGCTGGCCAAACTGTAACCGTTCCGCAACCTACACATGCCTAATTTGCCGCGGATTTCAAGTCAAACGTTACTCGGTGGTAGCATACGCTGTCTGACAGCAGGACAGGACGATTTTCAGACGAAAAAGGAGCCCCGGTCCGCGCTGAACATACAGTGGATCGAGGCTCCTGATAGAGGAACTAGTTGATCGATCGGATAAGGTGCTCTATCGTCGGTAAGTCAGCGTCGAGGGTGTCCCAGACCGCGTCGTAGTCTGTCCCCTCATAGTGATGCGCGAGCCGATCCCGCATTCGCTTGATCAGAGACCACGGAACTTCGGGGTACCGATCGGTCGTCTCGATGCTCAAGCGAGCGACATTTTCTCCGATTTTGATGATCAACGACTCCGCCGCCAAGCCCGGCACATTGTCAGCGTCGCCGACGTACCAGGCACGGCCGCGCTTGACGAGGGCAGCCCCGACGCCACACAAACGGACGATCTCTCTGAGTGCGGCTGCGTCCCTTTGATTCATAGGGCGACCGCGGTGGTCAGGATTTCGTGATCTTCCCGCAAGCCGCCATCGGTGACGACGTCAACTTCTACCCCCAACAATTCACTTGCTTCGGCGGCAAACGCCGCGACAGTCAATAACCCGACGCCGGGTGATCGTGTGACCAGGATGTCCAGATCGCTTCCTGGGCGATCGAGTCCGCGGGCCACAGAACCGAAGACGCGAACATTGCTGAAACCATAGCGCAGTGCCAGCTGAAGCAATTCCTGGCCCCGCGATGCAAGGACTTCATGCGGCAAAGGGCGCGCTGCTGCACGAAGACGGTCCAACATCACCGGGGATGCCGTGCGCCGACCAGCTTCGTAAGCAGCAATGTTTGGCTGGGCCACCCCAGAGCGCCGAGCCAACTCGCCCTGGCTGATGCCAGCAGCCTCACGGACTTCCCTCACCGCGTTTCCCATGCAGCCATGATATCGCGTGATATGTCGTCGCTGGCTTTTAGCCAATCAGGTAGACCAGCCCGCGACCGACGGCCGCCAGATCCGTGACGAAAACCCGGGCCTGTTGGAGATAGCCAACACCGTACGGGACATTCGAGTCCCTCTCGGTCGGCAAGTACTCCTGCAGCCAGTCGCCGAACTCCGAGTCAGATACATCGTGCAGATCCTCGGCAATGGCCACCACGTCGGACGGAGGAAGGACGCGCACCCATGATTCCCACCCGTCATGATGCATGGTCACTGCACCTTCAAACATGCGAAACGCAGGCCTTGCTTCGCCTCCGGCCCTTGAGGGCGCGGAGAAGGCCTGCAAGTAGCGCCATGCTTTGTCCAGGTAGAGCATGTCGCACTCCGGTACGGCTTGTTCGAAGGTGGCGATCTCAAACCCGTCGGCAGCTTTGAGACCCCAAGCGTCAGCAATTGGGTCTGTCGATAAAAAGCGTCTCGGATCGGCGAGGACTAAGTCCGTGACGTCAGCGTCGAAGGCATATGCGTAGTATCTGATTCCCATTTGCCAAGTATGGCCACTGGCTGACCTCGGAAGGCCCGGCCAGTGGCCATATGTGGATAACGCATGGTCTGCGAGCGGACCAAGGATTTTTTGGCTGTGGACCTACACGTTGAAGCGGAACTCCACCACGTCGCCGTCGGCCATCACGTACTCTTTGCCTTCAATGCGAACCTTGCCGCGGGACTTGGCCTCAGCCATGGAACCGGCGTCGATGAGATCGTCGAAGGAGACAACTTCAGCTTTGATGAAGCCGCGCTGGAAGTCGGAGTGGATCACGCCGGCGGCCTGAGGCGCAGTGTCGCCTTGGCGAATGGTCCATGCACGGGTTTCCTTGGGACCGGCTGTGAGGTAGGTCTGCAAGCCAAGGGTGTGGAACCCAACGCGGGCCAACTGGTCCAGGCCGGATTCGCTTTGGCCGTTCATTTCCAGCATTTCGCGGGCTTCTTCCTCGTCCAGTTCAACTAGGTCGGATTCGAGCTTGGCATCAAGGAACACCGCATCAGCAGGGGCCACCAAAGCACGCAGCTCATCCTGCTTTTCCTGGTCACCAAGGATGCCCTCATCGGCATTGAAGACGTAGATGAAGGGCTTGGCAGTCAAGAGCCCGAGCTCCTTGAGGTGCTCCATCTCCAGTTTGTCGCTCTTGATCGAGGAGAAGATGGTGTCGCCGCGTTCCAGGACTGCCTGGGCTGCCTTGATGGCGGCCAGTTCAGCTGCTTCGCGCTTTTTGATCTTGACTTCTTTTTCGATACGCGGGATGGCGTTTTCGATGGTCTGAAGGTCTGCCAGGATCAGCTCGGTGTTGATGGTTTCCATGTCCGAGCGCGGATCAACCTTGCCATCAACGTGGATGACATCCGGGTCATCAAAAACGCGAACCACCTGTGCAATAGCTTCTGCTTCGCGGATGTTCGCAAGGAACTTGTTGCCCAGGCCTTCGCCCTCGGAGGCGCCCTTCACGATGCCGGCGATGTCCACGAAGGACACCGGAGCGGGAAGCAACTTCTGTGAACCGAAGATCTCCGCCAGCTTCGCCAGACGGGGATCAGGAAGGTTGACCACTCCGACGTTGGGCTCGATGGTTGCGAACGGATAGTTCGCAGCGAGCACCTGATTGCGGGTCAGTGCGTTGAAAAGAGTTGATTTGCCGACGTTGGGCAGTCCGACGATGCCAATAGTAAGAGCCACGAGCATTGATTCTACCCGTTGCAACCACGTGCGGGGTTGTCAGGGCCCGCGAAAGGGGCGCACGCGTACAGCCTCGCTAAAACTGTCGTACCCCTGTGACAGGGTTGCCACATGGATGGATTTGGATTGGTATTGGCCCTGCTCATGCTGCTGATTGGCGCCGCGGTTGGGCTTGCGGCCGGCTATATTGTCTTCCGACGCCGGGGCGCTGGCTTGGAGGAGGACTTCGATGCCGTTTCGTCACGGCTTTCGGAAGTGACGGCACAGCTGGCAGCCGCCGACGCCGAGCGCAGGCTTTTGTTTACACAGAACCGCGAGTTGAGCGCAGCAAGGAACTCCGACGGCAGTGTTTTGCGCGCGCTCGCTCCCGTGGCCGAAAAGCTCACGGCGGTGCAGCAACAGGTATCGCTGCTCGAGCGGGACAGGGTGGAGCAGTACGGCCAACTGGCCCAGCAATTGCAGGATGCGCGTTCATCCGACGAACAGCTCTTGCGGTCAACGCACGCCTTGGCCTCAGCACTCCGTTCCAACAGTGCGCGCGGCCAGTGGGGCGAGGTTCAGCTCCGCAGAGTGGTGGAGGCCTCTGGAATGCTCAAGCACGTGGATTTCCATGAGCAGGTTCATTCGGGCCGTAACGACAACACGCTGCGGCCGGACCTGGTGGTTCAGCTTCCTGGTGGTAAGCAGCTGGTAGTAGATGCCAAGGTGCCCTTGGCTTCCTACCTCGCTGCGCAGGAACAACTCCACGGAGACGGATCCTTCGGTGAGTCCGTAGGTCCTGCCATCAGCCATGACTCCAAGACGCTGCTGGCACAGCATGCAAAGGCTCTCAAGGCCCATATCGATGCGTTGGCGGCCAAGAAGTACTGGGACATTCCTGGGAACTCCCCCGAGCTGGTGATCTGCTTCCTTCCGGCAGAGTCCATTCTGGCGTCAGCCCTTGAAACCGACCCTGCCCTGCTGGAACACGCTTTGTCCAGGAATGTAGTTCTCGCCTCGCCAGGCACCCTGCTGGCGGTCCTCAAGTCCGTAGCCTTCACTTGGCGACAGGATGTCCTCACCGACAGCGCCCATGAGCTGTTCGAGCTCGCCAAGCAACTGTACGAACGCATGGGCACCCTAGGGGACAATGTCAGCAAGCTGGGAAGCTCATTGAAGACCTCCGTGGATCGCTATAACGCCATGGTGGGCACGTTGGAGGCCCGGGTTCTCCCGACGGCGCGAAAGCTCAACACCATGGACGATGCCGGCCTGTCCGCACCGATATCCGTCGAGGTTGTCCCCCGCGCGTTGGCAGCCCCGGAGTTGCTGGCGGATGACACCCTCGGACATCAGGAGACAGCCCGCGACCAAGATGACAGCGACGACCGGGAGTCGGCAGCCTAGAAGATATGCCGCTTAACTGAACTGGCCCGCAGTGGAGATTTTCCCGAAGGAAGGTAACCACTGCGGGCAAGTTGTCTAGCAACTGTTTGCTAGGACGTTGTGCGGTTTCCGCGACCACCAAGGGCGCGTGTGACGTCGCCGGCCTTCTTCAAGGTGGCCCGCAGTTCCTTGGGAAGCGAGAAAAGCAGGTCTTCCTCTGCTGTCACCACTTCCTGGACCTCACCGTAACCGTAGTCAGCCAGAAGCCGCAGAACATCCTTGACGAGCACTTCAGGAACGGAAGCGCCGGAAGTCACGCCCACGGTGGCAACGCCCTCGAACCAGGACTCGTCCACTTCATTGGCAAAATCCACGCGGTACGAGCTCTTGGCACCATATTCCAGCGCTACTTCAACCAAGCGCACGGAGTTGGAAGAGTTGGCCGAACCAACAACGATCACGAGGTCAGCCTGCGGGGCGATCTTCTTGATAGCCACCTGCCGGTTGGTGGTGGCATAGCAAATGTCATCGCTGGGCGGATCCTGCAGGGTGGGGAAACGGTCCTTGAGGAGGCGAACGGTTTCCATGGTTTCGTCCACGCTGAGCGTGGTCTGAGAAAGCCAGATGGTTTTCTCAGGGTCACGGACGGTGACCTTGTCCACTTCATGGGGCCCGTTAATGATCTGGATATGCTCCGGAGCTTCGCCGGCTGTTCCTTCGACTTCCTCGTGGCCTTCGTGGCCAATGAGCAGGATGTCGTAATCTTCCTTGGCAAAGCGCACAGCTTCCTTGTGCACTTTGGTGACCAGAGGGCAGGTTGCATCGATGGTGCGCAATCCGCGATCCTCGGCTGACTGCACCACTGCGGGTGAGACGCCATGTGCGGAGAAGATGACCAGTGCGCCTTCGGGGACCTCGTCGGTTTCCTCAACGAAGATGGCGCCTTGCTCCTCCAGGGAGCTAACAACGTGCACGTTGTGGACGATCTGCTTGCGTACGTAGACGGGAGGCCCGTAGTGCTCCAAAGCCTTTTCCACAGCAATGACAGCCCGGTCCACGCCGGCGCAATAACCTCGAGGGGCTGCCAACAGGACCTTCTTGGGACCCGTGACGGGCGCCGCTGCCTGGACCTCTTTCGGAGAACGGCGTCTGCGGGGCACCGTGGGCATAGGAATGGAAACTGCTGTGCTGGTCATTCCTCCATGCTACCGGCCCGGCCTTTACCCGGGGGCCGAACGTGACCGTCGTCGCCCTGACACGAAGGATCCTATGACGCCTGCCACAAACAATGCACCGGATGTCACCGCCGCGATCAGGATCCATTGCCCGAAGCTTGTCTTTGCGGCCGTGAGGAACTCTTGTTTGAAAAGCTCAGCCACACCGTTTGCGCTGGACAGGTTACCCACTACTCCTCCGGCCAGGTCCGCGCCCGCGGTCCAGAGCGCAGCCAGCGCCAGGCCGCCAAGCCCAACGAAGATCA
Source organism: Paenarthrobacter sp. TYUT067 (assembly GCF_023656375.1). Taxonomy (NCBI): domain Bacteria; kingdom Bacillati; phylum Actinomycetota; class Actinomycetes; order Micrococcales; family Micrococcaceae; genus Paenarthrobacter; species Paenarthrobacter sp. TYUT067. Next base: position 27,859 of record NZ_JAMOIT010000018.1, on the reverse strand, counting down.
GCACCAGGGAACGCCTGCGTGCAACCACAAGAGCCAGCAATAAGGAAATGAGAGCGCCGAGTGCGGCCACCCACCATAGGGGCGCAAACGCAGCCACCCGCTCCACCAGTTGGCGGTGGGAGGGCTCCCCCAGAGAGACCCGGCTTTCCGCTGGAACATCAATCCGGATCCGGGTGGCCTCGGCGAAATGATCGCGAATGAGTCTGACCATGGGGCTGATATCAAGGACCAGCGCAGAGGTGGTGGCTGCTTCCTCTGATTGGTTCGCCGCGCCGAAGTTCAACCTGTGGCTGTTGCGCACTGTCTCTTCCCACGCCCGGGGGTAGTCGCTCCACGATTGCATTCCAGACGCAGCGCTGCGGAGTGCGTCAGCAGCCAACGATTGGATGGGCCCTGGGAGATCCACGGATGACTCGAAGGTTCCAACTGCGGCAGCGGCCAGTTTGCTTTGGAATTCCGGATCATTGCCCAGCGCACCTGCCATCCGGACAAAGCCCTCTTCTTTGACGATGTTCTGGTCAACCCACGCGGTAGGAACGGCGACGGCTGTGAGGAGTAAAGCGAGGATCACTCCCAATGCTGAAACAAAACTACGCAAGGTCATCCTCGGGGTTCGGGGGCTATGCCACCATCCTAGGTGTGTCCACATAGCAGAAAAAATGTCGGAGGCCTCGCCCAAGCTATGGATAGAGTTGGAAGGCCGGTTGGCACCACAGCCGCACCCCTGAGCGAGGACAATGACAATGCAGGTACAAACACGGCGCTTGAACCAGGCATGGACCACCCATGTCCGCTGAATCAACGCCGGAATCGACGCTGCCTGGGACCGCTGCTGAGACCAGCCCGGACAATCCTTGGCCCCTGCAGTTGCTCTCCCGCAAGCTCAAGGCACACATAGAGCGGGCGCCGGCTGCGTGGATTGAGGGTCAGGTCATCGAACTGAACCGCAGGGGCGGTAACGCTTTTCTGACCTTGCGTGATGTGGACGCGGAGATTTCACTCCCTGCATCTGTGTGGTCAACGGTGCTTGACCGCCAGAAGATACCCCTGGAACGTGGCTCCCGCGTGGTTGCCTTGGTGAAAGCGGACTTCTGGGTGAAGACAGGGCGCCTGAACATGTCTGTGAAGGACATCCGTCCGGTAGGCCTCGGCGATCTGCTGGCAAGAATTGAACGGCTGCGCCAGGCGCTGGCGGCCGAGGGCCTGTTCGCTGACTCCCGGAAGCGGAAGCTTCCTCTTCTCCCCCACCGCATCGGCCTCATTACCGGCAGGGATTCCGATGCCAAGAAGGACGTCATGCGCAACGCTGCTTTGCGTTGGCCGGCGGTGGAGTTTGACGTCCGCGAAGTGGCTGTCCAGGGCAACACCGCCGTTTCACAGATCATAGCCGCCTTGAAGAAACTGGATGCCGACCCGCACGTGGATGTGATTGTCCTCGCTCGCGGCGGCGGCGCTTTGGAAGATCTCCTGCCTTTCAGCAATGAGGACCTCATCCGTGCCGTGTCTGCGGCCACTACACCGGTTGTTAGTGCGATCGGCCATGAAGCCGACCGTCCTATCCTGGACGACGTCGCGGACCTCCGGGCGTCAACACCCACTGATGCGGCCAAACGAATCGTTCCGGATGTGGCCGAGGAACTGGCCATGGTCCGGCAGGCCAGGGACCATCTTCGCCGAAGCATCGGCCGCATGGTGGACCGGGAGACTGATCGGCTCCACGCATTGAGGTCCCGGCCCGTCCTGGCCACCCCCTCTTCGATGGTGGATGCCCGTTCCGAGGACATCCACCGCCTCCAGCGACGAACTCATTCAGCGGTCAGCACCGCGGTTCTCCGGGCCTTGGACCAGGTCCACCACCTCCGTGCGCAGGTTCGCGCCCTGTCACCCCAGAAGACGCTGGACCGGGGCTACGCCGTCGTTCAGCTCATTGGCCAGGACCAAGCGGGTCACCACGTGGTCAGCAGCCCCGAAGAAGCTCCGGACGGAACACCACTGAGCGTTCGGGTAGCTGAGGGTCGTTTCAGGGCAGTCTCGGCTGGATCGGGTCAGCTTATGGAACGCTGACAACCCTCCCAGCACCCACCTCTCACCCGAACTTGATGCGCCGGTTACACCGTCACCACCACGAAGGACCACCATGACTGAGAACAACCAGACAGCACCTACCCCGGAATCCCTTGACGGGCTGAGCTATGAGGAAGCCCGCGAACAACTTGTGGCGGTGGTGGGACGCCTGGAGGCAGGCGGAGCCAGTTTGGAAGAATCGCTGGCTCTCTGGGAACGCGGCGAGGCATTGGCCAAGCGCTGCGAGGACTGGCTTGAAGGAGCCCGTCAGCGCCTGGCAACCGCCCGCGATGCAAGCAACGACGACGGCACTTCGGCACCCGGCAACCGGACCGTTTAGGACTCCTCCACGAGGGCGCGTTCCTCGGCGACGTCAAAGTCAGCCTTGGGCCAGTCCAGCTGCAGCCCACCGAGGGCATCCAACAGGAGTTGCTGCACTGCGATGCGCGCGTACCACTTCCTGTTGGCCGGCACCACGTGCCAGGGAGCAATCTCCGTGGAGGTCTTCTCGAAGGCAACGCGATAGGCGTCCATGTAGTCGTCCCAGAATGCACGCTCCGCGAGGTCACCGCGGCTGTACTTCCAATGTTTGGTGGGATCGTCGAGCCTGGCAATGAGGCGTTTCTTCTGCTCGTCCTTGCTGATGTTGAGCATGACCTTCACCACGGTGGTTCCCTGCTCGTTAAGGCGAGCCTCGAAGTCATTGATCGCGGCATACCTGCGTTCCAGCTCGGGAGCGTCAGCCCAGCCGTGGACGCGGTGGATCAGGACGTCTTCGTAGTGTGACCTGTCGAAGACCCCCACCATCCCGGCGTCGGGAACCCGCTTTTCGATCCTCCACAGGAAGTCGTGCGCCTTTTCCTCGTCAGTTGGGGCTTTGAAAGCGGACACTTGAACGCCTTGCACATCCATGGCCCCCACCACGTGGCTGACGATGCCGCCCTTGCCCGCAGTGTCCATGGCTTGGAGTATCAGCAGGAGCCGTTTTTGGCTGCCGGCCCTACCAACGGCAAAGAGCTTCTCCTGCAGCTCCGCCAGCTGCGCGTCCTGCGCCCCCAGCAGTTCTGTGCCATCCGCTTTCGCGCCTGTGTAGCCGGGGGTGGATTCAGGATCCACTTCTGCCAGCGAAAACCCTGATCCCACTCTGAGGGCTTCGGCCGGACTTGTGGCGAACTCAACTGCTGCAGCCATCGGCATGCCTTTCTGCCCTGCCGCGCCTCCGTGGCGCGGCTATGGACCTCAGGCTAGTTGCCCGGGTACCTCGACAGGAAGTCCGCCATGCGGCCAATCGCTTCTTCAATGTCCTTGACGTTGGGCAAGGTCACCATTCGGAAGTGGTCCGGTCGAACCCAGTTGAAGGCACGTCCGTGGGAAACCAGGATTTTTTGTTCCTTCAGCAAATCGAGGACGAACTTCTCGTCATCCCGAATGTGGAAGACCTCCGGGTCCAACTTTGGGAACAGATAGAGGGCACCCCGAGCCTGCTGGGTGCTGACGCCGGGAATCTCGTTCAGGAGGTCGTACGCCTTATTGCGCTGCTCCAGGAGCCTGCCGCCGGGCAGGATGAGGTCGTTGATGCTTTGGTAGCCCCCCAGCGCAGTTTGGATGGCATGCTGTGCAGGAACATTGGCGCACAACCGCATGTTGGCCAGCAGGTTGATGCCCTCAAGATAGTCCGCAGCATCTTTCTTGGGACCGGAAATGGCCATCCAGCCGGCGCGGTAACCGCACACACGGTAGGCCTTGGACAATCCACTGAACGTCAGGCACAGGACGTCGTCCCCGGTGAGCCCGGCGAGATTCACATGGACGGCGTCTTCGTAGAGAATTTTCTCGTAGATCTCATCTGCGAAGAGAACCAGTCCATGTTTCTCCGCCAAAGCCACGATCTTCTTGAGGGTCTCCTCCGGGTAGACGGCTCCAGTGGGGTTGTTGGGGTTGATCACCACAATGCCCTTGGTCCGCGGCGTGATCTTGGATTCCATATCCTCAAGATCGGGTTGCCATCCGGAATCTTCGTCGCAGAGGTAGTGCACGGGACGGCCCCCGGCAAGGGCCACCGAGGCGGTCCACAGCGGGTAATCAGGAGTGGGAATCAGCACTTCGTCGCCGTCGTCCAGGAGCGCCATGAGGGACATGGTGATGAGCTCACTGACCCCGTTGCCGAGGTAGATATCGTCAACGTGGATGTTCTGGATGCCACGCGTTTGGTAGTACTGCGAGACCGCGGTCCGGGCAGAGAAAATGCCACGGGAGTCGCTGTAGCCCTGGGCATTAGGCAAGTGCCGGATCATGTCCACCAAAATGGCGTCGGGCGCTTCAAAACCAAAAGGTGCCGGGTTTCCGATGTTCAGTTTGAGGATCCGATGACCCTCTGCTTCCATTTGCTGGGCGGCCTGAAGAATCGGTCCACGGATGTCGTAAAGGACATTATGAAGCTTGGTGGACTGCTTGAAATTCGCCATCCCTCAAATATGCCATACGGGTGATGGAGTTTAGCTGAGACTTAACTCACAGAAACGACGACGGCGGTTTTGTTCAGGTGTTACTTGACGATTCCCTTGTCCTTCAGCCAGGCTGCGGCTGCGTCCTTGGGGGCCTGCTTCTGGTCGCCACTGACTGCGCGGTTCAGGTTGATCAGGTCCTCGGTGGTGAGGATCTTGGAGACGTTGTTGAGTGCTTCCTTGGCCTTGTCCGTCATCTTGGCTTCCTTGACCAACGGCAGGACCTGCTGGGCCTTGAAGTTGTTCTTCGGATCCTCCAGGACCACAAGGTCATTATCTGCGATGGACGGAGTGGTGGTGTAAATGTCCGCCACCTGGACCTTGTCTTCGAGGAGGGCCTGGAGCGTCAGATTGCCGCCACCGTCATTGAAAGGCTGCAAACCCTTGAGCTCACAACCGTAGTTGGCCTTCAGTCCCGGGAAGCCGTAGGCGCGGGTCTCGAAAGTGGCCGGTGCAGCCATGGTGAAGTCCTTGCACACCTTCGCCAGGTCCTCGATGGACTTCAGCTGGTACTTCTCGGCGGTGGCCTTGGTGACAACCATGGCGTCCTTGGACTCGGCCTTGGCCGGCTCCAGGACTGCAAGGCCTTCCGGAAGCTTGCCTGGGAGTGCCTTGTAAACGTCGTCGGCGGAGACCTCGGTAGCTTCCGTGTCCACATAGGACAGGAGGTTGCCGGAGTAGTCCGGGACGAGGTCTATGGAGCCGTCCTGGACCGCCTTGAAGTAGATCTCGCGCGAACCGATATTCGGCTTGGACGTTGCCGTCAGACCAGCAGCGTTGAGGGCACCCACATAGATCTCTGCGACAACCTGGCTCTCCGGGAAGTCAGCGGAGCCAACCACCAACGAGCCGCCTTCGGCGGAGCCACTGGCTGCGGAGGTGGACGGGGTGGCCAAGGGGCTGCCGCCGCACGCGCTCAAAGCGAGGGCCACGCCCAGTCCAGCGGCGAGGCCGCCGAGACCACGGCGCGTCAGGGTCATGGGGACGGGGTTTTTCATGGTGTACCTCCTTGAACGGCAGCCTCGGCGGGAGCCGCGGCTGTGAGATCGTCGGCTGCCTTCTGGCGGCCGCGAGAGTCGAGGGTGAGTCCTGGCGAAATAACGAGCCGTTGCACTCCGGCGAGGACCAGGTCCACGGCAATGGCCAGCCCCGCTATGAGCAAGGAACCACCGAGCATCCTGGGGAAATCCTGCAGGACCAGGCCATCGAATAGATACCGGCCCAGCCCGCCCAACGGTAGGTAGGCAACCACGGAGACTGTGGCAATGACCTGCAGAACGGCGGTGCGAATACCGCCGAACATCACCTGCAACCCGTTGGGTACTTCCACCCGAAACAGGATCTGAAGTTCGGTCATCCCCATGGCCCGGGCGGCGTCCACCACAGTGGCGTCAACGCTGGAAATGCCGGCATAGGTCCCGGCCAGCAGCGGCGGCACAGTGAGAATGACAAGCGCCCACACAGGAGGCATCAGGCCACTACCGGCAAGCAACGCAAAAAGGACCAGCAACCCGAGCGTGGGGAGAGCACGCAGAGCGCCCGCCACGGCAACCGCAACTACGCGGCCACGGCCGGTGTGCCCAATATAGAGGCCGATGGGTATGGCGATCGCAGCGGCGATAACCAGGACCAACGCGCTGTACTGCAGGTGCTCCAGCAAGCGGGTGGGGATTCCCCCGCTACCGGTCCAGTTTTTGGGGTTGGTCAGCCAGGCGATGGTTTCGGCAAAGATGTTCATGCAGACGCTCCCGGGTCCGGGCGTACTGCCGCGACGGGCTTGGCAGCCCCGGTCTTGGGCTCAGTTACCAGGGCGTTGGTGTCCGGACGCGGCGACTTTCCACCAGCTGCCCGGGTCCACGGGGTCAACAGCCGCTCCAAGACCACCAGCACTGCATCCATCAATAGCGCCAGCACCAGGATGGCGATGATGCCCACCACCACTTCGGTAATGAAGGTGCGCTGCAAGCCATCCGTGAAAAGGACCCCCAGGTTACCCACCCCCAGCAGTGCCGCCACGCTCACCAGGGAGATATTGCTGACCGAAACCACACGGAGACCTGCGAACAGCACTGGCAGGGACAGCGGAAGGTCCACCTGGAAGAAGCGTGCCAAGGGTTTGAAACCCATGGCCACCGCAGCGTTCCGGAGGTCGTCGTCCACGGAGTCGAAGGCATCCATCGCAGCACGCACCAGCAGGGCCACCGCATAGATTGTGAGCGCCACCACCACATTCAGGGGATCCAGGATCCGCGTGCCCAGGATAGTGGGAAGAATAATGAACAGGGCCAGTGATGGAATGGTGTAGAGCAGCGACGTCGCAGTGGCCACTACTGACCTGAGCGTGCTGTTACGTCTGGCCAACTGGGCCAGGGGAACCGAAATCAGCAGGCCAAGGATCATGGGGATGACGGCCAAGACAATGTGCTGACCGGCCAGTCCCAGGACCATGCCACTGTTGGCAAGGAACCACTCCATCAGGTGGCATCCTCCCTGTGGTGGCGGACTTCTTCGATCAGTGCCAAGACTTCCGGGGCCTTCAGGACTCCGGCCACCCGGCCGTCGTCGTCTACCGCAACGCCAAGGCCGGACGGCGACGACAACGCCGCGTCCAGCGCCCGCCGCAAAGTGTCTCCCTTGCGAAAGAGTGACCCTCCGGGGATCAGTCCGGCGCCGTCGCGCGGCGAGGACCAGCCCAGTGGCCTCGAATCGTCATCGACCACCAATGCCCACTCCCCCGATTGGCGTCCCGCGTGGTGGCCGTCGGAGGGACTCACCATGGTCACCGGGTGCAAGGTCACGGCATCTGCGGCGTTGAAGGCCAAGTGCCGGAAACCGCGGTCACGTCCCACGAAGGAGGCAACGAAGTCGTTGGCGGGTGCGCGCAGAATCTCTTCCGGCGCCGAGTACTGTGCGAGCTTTCCCCCGACGGCGAAAACAGCCACTTTGTCACCAAGAACGGTTGCCTCGTCGATGTCGTGGGTGACGAACACGATGGTCTTGGCCAGCTCCCGCTGAAGTCGAAGAAGTTCCTGCTGAAGTTCGTCACGGACCACAGGATCCACGGCACTGAAGGGCTCGTCCATCAGCAGTACCGGCGGATCAGCAGCGAGCGCCCGGGCAACCCCCACACGCTGCTGCTGACCACCCGAAAGTTGCGACGGATACCGTTTGCCCAGAACGGAAGCCAACCCGACGACGTCGAGCAGTTCCGCAGCGCGTTTCCTGGCCGCCGCTTTGGGAACGCCGTTGAGCCGCGGAACCGTAGCGATGTTGTCCAGTACGGAACGGTGCGGCAGCAGGCCTGATGACTGCATCACGTAACCCATGGAACGACGAAGCTGGGCTGCGGGAACCCGTGAGACATCTTCCCCGGCAACGGTGATGGTTCCGCTGGTGGGCTCCACCATCCGGTTGATCATGCGCAGGGAGGTTGTCTTGCCGCAGCCCGAGGGGCCGACGAACACAGTAATAGCGCCCTTGTCGATGGACATGGTGAGGGCATCCACCGCCGGTTGCCCGCCTTGGTATTGCTTGGTGACGCTCTTGAACTCAATCATGGCTTCGGCCATACCCGGGCTTACCTATCTGTGGAGGAGAACATCGGTAGAGCCTGATGATCATATGCACTCTTATTACTTGGCTGCAAAGCAATCTTCACCCAGCGTAGCCAGCACCACCGACGATGTCAGCGCCGCCACGAGTTCCGTAATGAATCGGCAATGTTCAGCGTTTCCGTCGTTTGCCGCCTTTTCCGGCCCGCTCCTCAGCTTGATCGTGCCTGTACCGCTCCGCGGCGCGCTGGCCCCGGTCAGCCGACATCACCTTCTGGTGCCATTCACGCTGGTAGGCGCGGCGTGCAGCCGCATCGTGTTTTCTGGCCAAGGCTGCCAATTCGCGTTGCAGCTTGAGGTAACTGGCCCAACGCCGGTGATCAAGGGTTTCCTCCGCGAGCGCCTCCTGAACCGCACATCCCGGCTCTGCTTGATGCGCGCAGTCCGTAAAGCGGCACTTGGAGAAAAGTTCCTCCAGATCGCCGAACATTTCCTCCATGCCCTCATCGGCGTCGAAGAGCCCGAAGCCACGGACTCCCGGGGTATCCATGAGTACGGCGCCACCGGCTAGAGGCACCAGCTCCCGCGAGGTGGTGGTGTGCTTGCCTTTGCCGTCACCGGCTCGGACGGAACCTGTCTGTTGGATGTCACGCCCGGCGAGGGCGTTAATGAGTGTTGACTTACCGGCGCCGGAAGGACCCAGTAATACCAACGTGGCACCTTGGGGTATGTGCTGCATCAGTTCCTCCAGGCCGTCGCCCTGCTCCGCGGAGGTAGTGACAACGTCCACGCCGGCGGCCTGCAGGATAACCTCCCCTACAACGTCGTCCGCAAGGTGGGCGAGGTCTGCTTTGGTGATGACCACCAGCGGCGTGGCACCGGAATCCCATGCCGCCACCAGCGTCCGCTCGAGCCGGTTATGTGTCAGCGGACGATCCACGGGGACCACAACGGCAACAATGTCAATGTTGCTGCCCAGGATTTGTTCCTCCGAGGAGGCCTCAAAGGCACGCTTACGGCTTAGAGCGGAATGGCGGGGCAGGACCTCGACGACGGCCGCCTCACCGGCGTTGTTGTGGCCGAGCCGGACCCAGTCCCCTGTGGCCGGCACAAGGCCGTGGTGTGGATACGGCAGATGCAGGAGGCCTTCTGCCGAGGCTACGAGGACCCGATTCCGGTCCAAGCGGACTACGCGGCCGGGGACGGCCGTTTCCTGGCCGTCAGGAGCGGCATGGGCACGGAACAGGTCCGCGGTTTTGTCTGTGAAGCCGTACTCCACAGGCCCCTGCATTTGTTCTGACGTGGTGCTGAAAAATGGTTCGCTTGAAGAAGCGTAAGTGTTCAATGAAATGCCTCTGATGAGGCCCGGCCGCCTAGTTTTGGCAGGCTGACGCCGGGACAGGAATGGTGGGCTGATGACGGCGCGCCGCAACTGAGTGCGGGGCGCGCAAGGTCTCGGCAATCATCAAATCCACCTCCTTGGCATCCGCGCCGGCAACTGGTGAGCCGGCAACGATGTATAGCGTAGCCAAGGCGAAGTGCTCTTGGCTAGGCTTTAGCTCAGTTTTCCGTTGGCAGGACGCTCCCGGTGTAGGCGGAGTGCTGTATCCACCAAGGAGACGCGGTTGAGTTTCTGTACGTCCTCCAGCGGGATCCATGCTGCGTGGGTGGTGCTGCCATCCACTTCGTGTGTCAGTTCGCCGCCCACGACTGTGGCCTCGTAGACCAGCCTGAGGGCTTGAAAATCCTTCACCGAACCGTCGGGGCGGATCTCGCCCGGCCAGTGTCCGACATCGATACCCAGCATTCGTTCAATCCTGGCTTCGTATCCGGTTTCCTCAAAGACCTCACGCCTGCAACCATCCACAGGATGTTCTGCCAGATCCAAGCCGCCGCCCGGCAATGTCCAACCTTCTTTGCCGTCCTGCTTCCAATACGCCAGCAGGATCTTCCCTTCATGGATCATCACGGCGTAAGCGGCTGGGCGGGTATCGAACTGCAGGGTCATGGTGTCAGCATAAATCCTTGCGTCGAACGCTAGGGAAGTTCGGCGGCCTCGATGAGACCCGCTTCTTCGGGACCCAGGTCCGGCGCCTCACGAAGTTCGACGACGGTCCCCGGCTTCACGAGTTCAAGCACCTTGATGCTGTTGCGGCCTTCTTTTAGCAACGGAGCGGGTGCGTAGAGGGTCACCTGTGGGCCCTTCTCCCAGTAGCGGCCCAGGAGGAAGCCGTTGAGCCAGACGAAGCCCTTTCCGGAATCCGGCAAGGCGATATAGGTGTCGGCCGGCTCGTCCACCTCGAAGTCGGCTCCTGCCAAGCTTTCAAGGTCTTCAAGCTTCCAGTCGGCGAGCGCCACGGGGGTCTGTGTCCAGTGGAAGGTGTAGCGCTGGTTGACCAGAACGCCGCCCAGAATTCCTTTGCCGTGACCCGTCAGGGGGCCGTAATTGATGCGGCCCAGGTTCTCTACGAGGATCTCCAGCTTGGCGGCGACGCCTGTGCCCGTAACGGCGAGACCCTCCGCTCCTGTGACGTCATCAAGGACCCCGGCGAAGGTGCCGTCCACCCACACGTAGGCACGGTCGTTAAGCCCTGTGATCTTCAACCGGCTCTCTGTGGGAGCATCGGCGCGCCCGGGAAGGATGGCTTCGGAGGCGTAGAGGACCATGCCGGTGTCGAGTCCCAGCTGCTCGAAGCCCAGTGGCTTGACACTGGTTATCGGCGTTCCGGCGGAGCGCGCCAACTCCAACAGGTCCAGGCCATCGCTCAGAGGCAAGGACTGGGCGGGCAGTACGGGAGCGTCAGCCAGCAATTCAGCGGGCAGCTCGGGCAGCTCTTCGATTCCCTGGGCGCGGAAGAACTCTTTGCGGAAGGCATGGAACTTGGCCGTCAGTGCGCCGTTCTCTGCGATGGGCGCGTCCGAGTCGTAGCTGGTGACCGTCGGCTGCAGCATGGTGCCATCGTGGTTACTTCCGGAGCTGAGGCCGAAGTTGGTCCCGCCATGGGCCATGTAGACGCAGAGTGAACCGCCCGGATCCAGCATCTTGCGTGCTTCCAGTGCGGCGTCTTCGGCATCCCGGCGGTGATGGTGTTCACCCCAGTGATCGAACCAGCCTCCCCAGAACTCAACGTTGAAGAAGGGTTCGCCGGGCCGGCGTCGCTGCCATGTGGCCATCGCTTCGTCGCCCCGGCTTCCCAGCGTCGCCGTCGCCCAAGTTCCCTCTATGGAACCGCCGTCGAGGAAGTAGTCCGTGCCGCCGTCGGCGGTGAAAAGGAGCTCAGTGATGCCGCGGTCCTCCAGTGCGCGCCGGTTCCAGCGAATGTACTCGTGGTCATCGCCGTAGCTGCCGTACTCATTCTCGATTTGTACCGCCACCACCGGGCCACCCGCGGACGCCTGCCGTGAGGCGACGATGGGAAGCAAGTGATCGAACCATTCCTCGATGGCAGCGGTAAACACCGGGTCCATGCAGCGCAGGCCGATGCCGGGGATGCCGGTCAGCCAGGCGGGGAAGCCGCCGTTGTCCCATTCGGCGCAGATATAGGGGCCGGGGCGGACGATGACATCCAGCCCTTCCTCGGCGGCGAGGTCGATGAACCGGCCCAGGTCGCGCCAGTCGCTAAAGTCGGGCGCCTCATCGCGCTTAGGCTGGTGGAAGTTCCATGCAACGTACGTGTCCACCGTGTTGGCGCCCATCGCTTTGAGGCGACGCAACCGGTCCTGCCACAGGGCCGGGTGAACACGGAAGTAGTGGATGGCTCCGGCGAGGATGCGATACGGTTCACCCGAACGGTAAAGGACAGCGTCACGGTAGCTCAGGAGGGCGTTGTTCACGTGCAACAGATTAGCTCAATTTCCAACATTTATGCACAGGCGATGATCACATGACCAATCTTGATACTTCCCCCGCCCAAGAAGTCTGCCCCGCGGCTCCGGAAGGTCAAGGTCCCTGCGTTCAACTGTGGCCCGAGCGCGAGGTTCCTTTGGGTGGAGTGCGCGCCATGAACGTGATGCGGACACTGCCCCAGCGGGGACTGCCCACCGTAGGTGCGTGGTGCTTCCTGGACAGCTTCGGTCCGGATCGGGTGGCCATGAGCGTACTCCCCCACCCGCACTGCGGGCTTCAAACCGTCACCTGGCCCATGGAAGGCTCGGTCCGGCACCGCGACAGCGTGGGTAGCGATGTTGTAGTCCAGCCCGGTGAGCTGAACATCATGACAGCAGGCCATGGCATCTCCCACTCCGAGTTCTCTGTCCTTACAGCCGGGCCCCAGGGCGGCTCCGCTGCGTTGGTGGAAGAAATTCCCATGTCCCGCGGACTCCAACTGTGGGTGGCGCTACCGGACGAGCACCGGCACCGGGCGCCGTCCTTTGAACAAGTGAAGAATCTGCCGGTGGCAGTAGGCGATGGGTTCAGGGCCACCGTTATGGTGGGAGAGTTTGCCGGTCACCGTTCCCCCGCCACCATGTTCAGCCCCATAGTTGGAGCGGACATCACCGGAACAGGCTCCCTTGAACTGCCGTTACGGCCGGACTTCGAGCACGCAGTGTTGGTCCTTGACGGCCACCTCTTGATCGATGGTGAGGACATTGAAGCGGGCCCCCTGGCCTACCTGGGAGCCGGAAGGTCCAGCCTTTTTGTGGAAGCGCAGCCGGACACCCGCTTCATGCTCCTCGGCGGCGAACCGTTCGGTGAAGACCTGCTCATGTGGTGGAACTTTGTAGGCAGGACGCACGAAGAAGTGGAGAAGGCCCGTGAGGAATGGGAAGCCGAAGGGCTGCTCGACGACGATGCTGCCGCCAGCTCACGCTTCGGTTTCGTTCCCGGCCATGGCCCTGACGCAGGTCCGGAAGCCGGCCGCATTCCGGCCCCGCCCCTGCCGGGTGTAAAGCTGCGTCCACGAACCCGCGGCTGAGATTTTGTACAGCTAATGCCCTAAAGAGGCCCCTTTGAGGTCATTAGGTGTACAAAAACTTCGCTAGGGTCGCTGCTCCGCTACAAGCCGCGGGACACCAAACACGGGGTCCTGCTGGAGGATGCGCACATCAGTGATACCGCCCTCGGCCAGCTTGGCCTTGAATGCTTCCTGAAGCCGGGGGACGTTCATGCCGAGTCCGCTGCCGAGGATCACCGGACCGTCGAGGCCGAGTTGACGGACGGCTTGTTCGGCAAGGTCAGCCAGGTCACCACCCGCCTGATCCACCAATGCCCGGCAGGTTTCATCACCGGCATCGGCGGTTTCCACCACCAACCGGGCCTGCTGGGCCCAATAGCGACGGCCCGTGTCCGGGGAGTGGAACAATGCGATCAGCTTGCCCGGCTCGTCCACACCGACGGATTCCAACAATGCCCGGCTGAGCCGATCAGGCTCCAGGCCCTGGTTCATCCGGCGCAGGCTGTGCCGGACAGCTTCCCGTCCAAGCCAGTAACCGCTACCTTCATCCCCAAGGAGGTAGCCCCAGCCGCCAGCCCGGGCTTCCTCACCGGCGTCGTTCCGTCCCCACGCGGCCGAGCCGGTGCCGGCGATGACCGCAACGCCCGTGCTCGCTCCCCCTGCTGCCAGCAACAGGCGCGAATCGTGCACCACAGTGATGCGCGCGCCCGGCGCATGCGGTGCAATCAGATCAGCCAGCGCCTGGGCGTCTTGGTCGGTATCGATACCGCCGGCACCGGCGTACACCTGATCGACATGGCCGCCACCGATCTTCCCGAACAGCTCAGCCAGGTTGGCTGCGGCTTGCTCCCGGCTGACGTTCTGGACGTTGGAACTGCCTGCATTCTCATCACGGACCGGCGTACCGTTTTCGAACCGAACGCCGCGGGTCTTTGTGCCGCCAATGTCGAGCCCTATGACGGTGCCGCTCACGGCTTCCGGGCGGGCGTGGGAATGCTGGCCAGAGTCAGGATTGTTCACCGTGAAAGACTAGCTTGGAGCGTCCGGAGGAGAAACCGCACATGTCCGAATCGTTGTTTGGAACACCGTTTATTGCAGCTCCCATGGCTGGGGGAACGTCCACACCGGCGTTGGTGAAGGCAGTTCATGAGGGTGGTGGGCTGGGTTTCATCGCAGCCGGATACAAGAGCCCCGAAGCCATGACGGCCGAAATCGCTGCCACGCGGGCCCTCAACGTTCCGTTTGGCATGAATGTGTTCGTACCGGATGCAAGTCAGCTCCCTCCAACTCCTCAAGCCCAGGCAAGCCTGGAGGCGTACCGTGCCGCATTGGAAACCGAGGCAGCCCGCTACGGTGTATTGATTCCGCCCCTTCGGCTCAATGACGACGACTCATGGCAGGACAAGATCGACGCCCTGCTGGCCGACCCGGTGGAGTTTGTAAGCTTCGCGTTTGGCCTCCCGGGAAAGCCGGTGGTCCGGGCCCTGCAAAAAGCCGGCAGCCGGGTCATCTCCAGTGTCACCAGTGTGGAGGAAGCTCTAGCTGCGGCAGAGGAAGGCCCTGATGCCATCGCCGTGCAACATAGCTCCGCGGGGGGACACGCGGCAGCCTTTCTGCCTGGCGGCCGGGAACCATTAGCCCGTACGACGGCGGAACTGGTCGCCCAGGTGCATGCCGCCGTCGGGCTTCCGCTCATTGCGGCAGGCGCCATCATGGACAGTTCCGCGCTGCGTGAAGTGCTGGCAGCGGGTGCGGAGGCCGCGCAGGTGGGTACCGCTTTGGTGCGCACCGAGGAGAGCGGTGCACGGAAGCCGCATAAGGACGCGCTGGGCGATCCGGCATTTACGGAGACGGCAATGACGCGGGCTTTCACGGGACGATGGGCCCGTTCCCTGGTTAACGACTTCGTCCGGGACCACCGGGACGCGCCGGAAGGCTATCCCGCGATCCACCATCTCACCAGCCCTGTCCGGAGTGCAGCATCTGCTGCCGGAGATCCTCATCGCCTCAACCTATGGGCCGGGACCGGCTGGCAGCAGGCCAGAGGAGGATCCGCGACGGACGTGGTCAGGGAGTTCCTGAACGGGCTCTGACGAGTTCGGCGAGCAACTCCCCGCCCTCATTGACCACGAGTTCGCGGAACAGCTTGACGGCGTCCGGCTCAAAGCTTCGCTCCCGCCAGGCAAGACCAATCTGCCGGAAGGCCAGGTCCGATTCGATGGCTACTTCCACGAGCCCGAGTTCGGCCTTCGGAAGGAACTGCCCTGTCCCGGCCCCGGGGCCTGCCGGGGGCAGGATGCTGAACCCCAGCCCGGCGGAGACCAGGCCACGGGCTGAGGTGGACTCCTGGACTTCAAAGGCAATCCGCGGACGAAAGCCGGCTTCCCGCAGCAGCGCCTCCCCAAGCGCCCGCAGGCCCACTCCCTCGGGCAGGGTGATGTAGGGATCGTGCCGGAGCTCGGAGAGGTGCACGCTGCTCCGCTCCGCCAAGGGATGCCTGTAGTGAAGGACGGCCCGCAACGGTTCGCGGTACAGCGGCATGGCACGAACGCCCCGCCCCTCCGGTGCAATAGGCGCCGTGAGGGCGAAATCCATGTCCCCGCTGGCCAGCTGCGTCAGGCAGTCGTCGCGGGGACCCTGCCAGAGTTCGAAGACCGTATGCGGGTACCGGCTGCGGAAGGCACTGATGAGAAGGGGCAGCGTCGCTTCGCCAAAGGTGTGCTGGAAGGAGACCCCTATGCGCCCGCGCACCACGTCCGATTCGTGCCGTACCTTGTCCAGCCCCGACTGAAAATCCTGGAGTGCTGCCTCAATGTAGGGCAGCAAGGTCCTGGCTGCTGACGTAAGCCGGATCCCCCTGCCGTCCCGGATGAGCAGATCCACGCCGACTATGGCGCTGGCCCGTGCCACAGCCCGGCTGACCGTTGACTGGGGCACGCCGAGGATCTCCGCCGTTTCAGTCATGTGTTCCGTACGTCCCAGTTCAGCCAGGACGGGCAACAGGGGCAGAAGCTGGACGAGTTGCTGATGATTCGGCTCCACAGCATTCCTTTGCCATTCACTATTGATGCGTCAATGCATTGATCCTAGTAGACCTATGCATTGGAACGGTGAGTGTGCTCCCTCCTAATCTGGCCCAGTGAGCAAAACAACCTCGGTGACCAGCACCGTAGCCTGGGACGGGCATGCGAAGGGATCCCGCGGTTACAGCCGCGTATTGGCCGCGTTGGCCCTCGCCGGCGTTGCGACCTTCGCCCAGTTGTATTCCACCCAGGCCGTGCTTCCCCTCATGGCGGCTGAGCTGCAGATCACGGCCGCCGAAGCCGCCTTGAGCATTTCCCTCGCCACCGTAGGCCTGGCCGCCACCGTGCTTCCGTGGTCATTCCTGGCCGACAGGATTGGGCGGGTCCGCGCCATGACCTTGGGAATCGCCACCGCCACGCTGTTGGGGCTGCTGGTGCCACTGGCCCCCACAGTGCCTGTGTTGCTGGGACTGCGCACCTTGGAAGGCATGGCCTTGGGCGGCATCCCCGCAATCGCCATCGCGTATCTCAACGAGGAAGTCACCAAGGTCCACACGGCGCTGGCAGCCGGCACCTATGTTGCCGGAACTACACTCGGCGGACTGGCCGGACGCTTGGTGGCCGGGCCCGTTGGAGAACTATGGGGATGGCGTGCCGCAGCCTTGGCGGTGTCCCTGCTCGCCACGGTCTCAGCCGTCTTGTTCCTGGTGATTGTTCCCAAACAACGCCGGTTCAGTCCGGCCCCGGCCTTGGGATTTCGCGGAGCGGTCCGCATCCTGGGCGGGCACGCAGGCAATCCCAAACTGCTATCGCTGTATCTGCAGGCGTTCCTGCTCATGGGTGGCTTCGTGGCCGTCTATAACTACCTTGGCTTCCGTTTGCACGCAGAACCCTTTGGGCTTCCTGCCACCGTTGTGAGCCTCATTTTCCTGGCGTACTTGTCCGGGACGGTCAGTTCGCGCTGGGCAGCGGGCCTGACCACCAGGTTTGGACGGCGGAACGTCCTGGTGGCAGGTATCGCCATTATGTCGGCAGGTTTGGCCATGACGTTGGTGGAGAACCTGGCAGCCACCTTGGTGGGGCTGGTGATCTTCACCGGCGGTTTCTTCGCCGCCCATAGCGTGGGTTCAGGGTGGACCGGGGCCATCGCCACAACAGGCAGGGCGCAAGCAGCGTCCTTATACAACCTGTCCTATTACCTGGGTTCCAGCGTCATTGGCTGGGCGGGCGGTCTTGCCTTTCAGGCTTTTGGCTGGCCGGCTTTGGCGTTGAGCGTGATCGCACTGTCTTGCACGACGGCGGCCGTCACTTTGATTGTTCACCGCCCACCGCGCCACTCCCGCTGATTCAAGGCGGTCTGCCCCTACAATCGGAGGCATGACACAGGTCACGAAAAACCGGGAGCTGTCGTCACCGGAGCGTTTGCAGGCGTTTACGGATGCCGTGGTGGCGATTGCATTGACGTTGTTGATCTTGCCGCTCATGGAGAGCGTGGGTGAACTGGCGGACCATGACGGCACTACGGCTGAGTGGTTGGCGGAGGAACAATACGCCCTTCTCGGTTTTGCCCTGAGCTTCATCCTCATCGCAGTTTTTTGGGTGCACCACCATAAGCTCTTTCGCAGCGTCAAGCAGGTGGACGCGGGTTTGTTGTGGTTGACCGTGGCGTGGATGTTCACCATTGTGGTGATGCCCGTAGCGACGTCACTATCCACCCAGATGGAGTCTGATTGGGCACAGCCACTG
This sequence comes from Paenarthrobacter sp. TYUT067, assembly GCF_023656375.1. NCBI lineage: Bacteria > Bacillati > Actinomycetota > Actinomycetes > Micrococcales > Micrococcaceae > Paenarthrobacter > Paenarthrobacter sp. TYUT067. The sequence goes on along the minus strand of NZ_JAMOIT010000018.1, from coordinate 10,076 downwards.
GTCTATATAGGAACCTTGTTCGCCACCAGCCTGATGCTTCTTCTGGCCCGCATCTACCTCCGGTCCCACCCTGACCTCCACGACATGGCTGACGACGACGCCGTGATGGGCATTCGAGCAAGTTGGATCGTATCCGGGCTCTTCCTCGCAGCACTCGTTCTGGCCGTAGTCATTCCCGGCGCCGGAAACTGGCCCCTGCTGTTGATGCTGCTCAGTGAACCGCTCCAGCGGTTGGACCGGCGGCGAGGTCGTCGCTCGCCCGCGAAGCGATAGTCACCTGAAGATTTCACGGATTAGGATGGGTGAAAGGCAATTTCAGGAGGATCCGTGAGCAACCCCACGAAGAATGTTCGGTCAACCACGGGCAGCGCAGAGCCCCTGGACGCGATCGATGAACGGATTCTCGCAGCGTTGGTGGACGACGCCCGCATCTCCAATAAGCAATTGGCTGAACTTGTGGGGATCGCCCCCTCCACGGCCCTGATGCGCACCAGGGCACTCTCCGAACGCGGAATCATTGAAGGCTTCGAAGCAGTCTTGAGCCTGCCGGCAATCGGCCGCTCTGTTCAGGCCCTCATCGCTGTACGCCTGCGCGCCCATGACCGGGACCAGATTGACCGTTTCACGGCGCGCGTCCCCAAGCTTCCGGCGGTCATTTCCACGTTTCACACCACCGGCTCAGTGGACTACCTTCTCCACATTGCCGTCGCCAACACCGACGACCTCCGTAACTGGCTCCTAGACAACCTCGCCACGGACCCCGTGGTCGGCCACACCGAAACCACCATGGTCTTCCAGCACATTCCCGGCAATCGCGGACCGCTACCCGAATAAACCTCAGGAACCCGAAGAACCTCGAAGAGACAGGGCGCTACGGCGAGACACTGAACTCCGCAGGGACACTGCCGCGAGGATCATGGCTGCCACGCCGCACAGAGCAGTGAAAACTACGACGGCGGTCTGCAGGCCGAGTGCGGTGACTGCCAGTCCCAGCCCAATCACCGGAGCAGCACTGCCCAGGTAGGTGATGACGTAGACGGTGCTGATCACCTGGGCGTGACGCGCTGCTTCGACCTTTCCGGCCACCTCGTTGAAAACCTGCCGGAAGGCAATCCCTTGGCCTACCCCGGCAGTTATGCTGGCAGCCACCAGCAGCCAAGGGCTGGACCACGCCGCCGCGGCTCCCACCAGAACCACCGAGACCCCCAGCACGCCAAGGGACACAGGAACAACCAAGCTTCCACGGGCACCCAGCAGCTGGCTCAGGGCCGAGGCACCCAAAGTGACACCGGCAAGCAGCCCGATCAGGGGCCTTGAATCGGCGTGGACCACGCTGGCGAAGTATCCGGGTGCCAACGAAAGGCAGAACCCGAATACCGCGAAGCTGAGGAACCCCGTTGCCGCAGCCATCCAGAACGCTCCGCGGGCATCCCGGGAGATGGACGGCTTCCGGGGAGCCAGGACCTTGAGGGGTTTGGGGCCTTCCGCCGGAGCGATCGCAGGCCTGGCCTTCAGGAGCCACAGGGGAATGAGGGCAGCAATCAACACTGCCGAATGGACGAAGTACGGGGTGCGGGTGGGGTCCGGCAAGAGCGACAAGAGGCCACCGATGGCGGGGCCTGCCGCTACACCTCCGGCTGAGGACAGCAATGTAAAACGGGAGGCCCAGTCAGGTCGCAGGGGAAGCAGTTCGCGCAGCGCCGCGGAGCTGGCTCCCGTAGCAAGCCCTACGGCCACGCCCTGCAGCGCCCTGCCAAGGCACAACCAGACCAGCGAGTCCGCATTGGCGAAGATGATCCCGCCTGCCAAACCGACAAGCACAGCCAGGACCAGCGCAGCCCTCCGCCCTATGTGGTCGGACCAGTGGCCAGCCACCATGAGGACGGCTACCAGGGCAAGGACGTAGCTTGAGAAAGCGACAGTGACGCCCAGCGATGACATTCCGAGCCTGGCTTGGAGCAAGGGATACAAGGGCGTAGCGAGGTTGGCGCCAACCAGCAGCGTAAAGATCACAACCCCGGCCAGGACCAGCCTGGCGGTGGTGGAGGCATCCCATCCCCAGCGCGCGGCTGTGGCCGGGCGCATGCGGAGTTCGCTCAAGACAGTCATTTCATTGCCTTCGGGCTCGGTGGCCGGGCTGTTGATCTCCTTGTGGGAAGCGCAGTCCGGCTAAGTATTGATGGCAACAGAATGCAATGGCATTGACCTCGAAGAGCTATGGAGATGCAAGAATTGAGCAAAATACTCAAAGTACTGCGAGCCAAATGAGCTGGAGTGACCATTTGAACACCCTTGACCCCATGGACCTGAAGATCCTCCTGGAACTCATCAAGGATCCACGCATCCAGATCGCCGAGTTGAGCGAGGAACTGGGCATAGCGCGTAACACTGCTCAAAGCCGGGTCAAGCGCCTTCTCCGGTCCGGGGTGCTTCATGCAGCCGGGCGGGAAGTAGACCTCGAAAAGGTGGGGTACGACGTCGTCGCCTTTGTGACCATTGAAGTCACCCACCGGGAACTCGACGGCGTTATTGGCGCCTTGCGCCTGATCCCCCAAGTGTTGGAGGTCCACGAAATTTCCGGTCGCGGCGACCTGTGGTGCCGGGTGGTGGCAACGGACACCCACAACCTGCAGTCTGCATTGCGCTCGGTGCTTCGCACTAAGGGAGTCATCAGAACCGAAACGGTGCTTGCTCTGCACACCCACATCCCGTACCGCACGGAGCCATTGATCGGCAGGATGGCGGCAACGCCAACACGGCCCCGGCAAGAGGGCCGGAGCGCCGGCTCGGAGGGCTAAACGGACTAGGCTTTTAGGCATGGATTGGCTCTCACACATTTCCCAGATCAACTGGCTCGCCGTACTTCTGGCTTTCGTTTCATCCATGGTGATCGGCTTTGTCTGGTACATGCCGGCCGTTCTGGGCCGCAGGTGGATGCAGGCAATCGGTAAGACCGAAGACGACCTCAAGAACATCGAAGGCGGAGCGGGCATCTGGGTTCCCATGATGGTGGCAGCGGCCGTGACCAGCATTCTCCTGGCCGTCCTCATCAGCGCCCTGGATCTCAATACTTTTGTTGCAGGCGGTTTCCTTGCCCTCATCCTTGCCTTGGTATTCCGTGCCGGGGGCCACGTCATTCACAACGGGTTTGCCGGCCGTCCCACCGCAGTAACCGTCATTGATTCCGGCCACGACCTCCTGGCAATGACCGTTGCGGGCGCCATCATCGGTGCCATGCAGTAGCGTTCAACCAGTGACCATTATCGACAACGCCGTATATGTAGACGGCGTGCGCACAGCCACCCCTCATAACCTTGAACAGACGTTTGAGACGCTCTCCGAGCATGGGGGCATGGCTTGGATTGGGCTGTACCGTCCCACCAAGGATGAGATGGCCGCCGTCGCTCACGAGTTCGGGCTTCACCACCTCGCCGTGGAAGACGCCGTATCGGCGCACCAACGGCCCAAGCTGGAGCGCTACGACCACAACCTGTTCACCGTCCTAAGGCCGGCCCGGTACCTGGACGAAACCGAGACGGTTGAATTCGGCGAGCTCCATGTCTTCACCGGACCAAACTTTGTGGTGACCATCCGCCATGCCGAAACCGGTGGCGTGGCTCGAGTGCGCAAACGGCTTGAGGAGCGCCCCGATCTCCTTCGCCATGGCCCCGAGGCTGTGCTGTACGCCCTCCTGGACCAAGTGGTGGATGATTACGCTCCCGTGGTCGCAGGCCTGGAAAACGACATCGACGAGATCGAAGACCAGCTCTTCAGCGGCGACAGCGCTGTTTCACGTCGTATCTATGAGCTGGCCCGTGAAGTGATCCAGTTCCAGCGTGCCATCCACCCTCTGCCGGACATGATGGTGCTACTGGAAAAGGGCTTCGAAAAGTACGGCGTTGACATCGAGCTCCAGCGCTCCCTCCGCGACGTGGAGGACCACGTCCAACGGGTGATCTCAAGGGCCAACTCGTTCAGGGACCTCCTCCAGAATGCGCTCACCCTAGATGGAACGCTAACGGCCAACCGCCAAAACGAGGCAAGCGCCGCCCAAAACGAGCAGGTCAAGAAGATCTCATCCTGGGCGGCCATCTTGTTTGCGCCGTCCTTCGTAGCCGGCGTCTACGGAATGAACTTCGACCATATGCCCGAACTCCACTGGGACTTCGGTTATCCCCTGGCGGTAGGGCTGATGTTTGGCGCAGCCCTCCTCATGTACGCCATCTTCAAACGCAAAGGTTGGCTGTGACGCCTTCCTTGGGACGTCCTCAAAGTCAACGCGACATTGCCAGGACTTTACTCGAGGGCATGGCACACGACGCCGGGCAGTCCGGTTTTGCCTTTGAACCCAGCCAGCGGCAAGCAGCTGAGCGGTTGGCGACCTTTGGCGCCCAGGTGACAGGCCGCCGTCGGGCGCTTCCCCGAAAGCCGCCACGAAGCTTCCCGACTCTTGCGGACCGCCGCGCAGCGTCGCGTCTCCCTTGTGGTGACATCAAACTACGCCCCGGACGATTTGCTGCCCAATCCCCTATGGCATGACCATTTCCTGCCCACCATTGAAGCCATCAAGGACATGATGGACGTGGTGGAGATCAACGGCAGCACGGACTTTCGGCGCTATCCAGCCACTGGAACCCGCCCTGCCAGGAGACCGGGGCATTTAGATCCGGACGCATCATTTCCCCCGGTACGCGCGGACAATTGGGCCGCCTCGGACTTTTCCGGCCGCCGCCAGCCCGGGGACGTGTTGTGCAACCGACAACCCAGCCGATAGTGGTCAAGAACTCCGACCCGGACCTTCTATGGGTTGGTTTTGCGGAACTGTGCGGTGGCTTGACCTCGACGTCGGACTTTCTGGTCCTGGCCGAAACATTCAGGACGTGGGTCATCGACGACGTCCCTTCGCCAGCGGTAGGTGACGCTGCGTCCGCGCCGGCCTGGCAGCGCTTCAGCAACGTGGTGGATGTGCTCTACGACCAGGACATCACCCTCTTCCTGATCGGCAACGGCCCCCTCGACTGGGACATCGAGCCAAACGGCAACGCTCTACCCGTGGATCTCGCGCGCATCGCCAGCCGGTTATCCCCGCTGAGCCGATCCCATCCGGACCAGGCCTTGGAACGCGAAGAGGCCGCCGGAAGGTAAGGTTCCAACGGCCTCCTGTAGTAAATACCCCGAGGCTGGCAGCTAAATGACGCCGCCGGCCGCGGAGGGAGCACTGGCGTCGTGACCGCCGTCGCCAACGGTTTCGCGGGCTACATAATTCTCGATGTCGAAGAGGTTCTCGGCGCGCTCGGTGATGTTCAGCAGCGTGGTCATGGAGGCAACTTCCTCAACCTGCTCCTTCAGGAACCACAGCATGAACTGCTCACCCAAGGCATCGCCCTCTGAACGGGCAACACGGAACATCTCCTCGATGTTGCGGGTGACTTCCTTTTCCTGCTCCAAGGCGAGCGCAATGGGCTCCTTGGCGTTGGCGAAGTTATTGCGAACCGGGGCGATGCCCGGAATCTCCACGTGGACGTTGCGGTCCAGCATGTACTGGACCATCATCATGGCGTGGTTGCGCTCTTCCAGGGACTGGCGATAAAAGTGGCGGGCCAACTGTGGCAAGTCTTCGCCATCAAAATACACAGCCACGGCGATGTATTGCTGGGAGGCCGCAAACTCATTGGCAACCTGGGCGGACAACAGCTCATTGAAAGTCTTCTTAGCCATGGCTCGATCCTACAGCCGGGGCATGACACTTTTATTGGTGAGGTTGGCCACTACTCAAGGCAGCAGAAGGCTGATCCCAACACCGGCCGCAGCAGAGATAACGCTCGCCACCATGGATCCCAATCCATTGATGAGCGCCAAACCCACCCTTCCACTCTGTACCAGTCTGATGGTCTCCAGACTCGCCGTGCTGAAGGTCGTGTACCCGCCCAGGAAGCCCGTCCCCAGTATTAGCAACAGGGACTCCGGCGCCTGGCCCCGCATTACCAGTCCGGCAAGGAACCCGAGAGCAAACGAGCCCGTGACATTTATCAGGATGGTTCCCCAGGGAAGTGCAGTCCTGAGGCGCTGGCGGATCAATCCGTCCACCATAAACCTGACCGCTGCACCGACTCCGCCAGCAAGGGCGAGAAGTATCACCGTCACGGCACACGCCCGGTAACGCGACGGTGATGCCAGGCACCCAACCAGATGCCGGCAGTAGTGGCAGCGGCCCCGCCGAACAAGCTCGCTGCGAGGTACCCGGCAGCCTCCGGGGCCGCATCCGCTCTGAATAAGTGGATGGCATCCAAAGCCAGTGTGCTGTACGTCGTAAACGCGCCCAGGAACCCCGTACCCAAGGCGAGGCGCACAACCCGGCGGCTGCCGACGTCGGGCCCCCTGCGCGAGAGTCCTTCCAGCAGGGCCCCCAGGGCCAAGGCACCTGAGAGGTTGATGACCAAGGTAGGCAGCGGCCAGGCATCCGGCGCTGGGATCACCAGTCCAAGGCTGTACCGGGCGAGCGTTCCGAACACGCCGCCTGCCGCCACGATGCCGATGAAACCCCAGTGAAGGTGAACTGGCTTGCTTGCCTCAGTCCTCGTCATCGTCGTCCGGGACCCGGGGGTTCACGGGCACCACAAGGACCGGCACGTCCTGCCGATGAAACAGATGCCGGGCCACGGAACCAGCCGTCAGCTCCTTGATCGCGGCCGTCAGCTTATGCTCACGGGTGCCCACCACAATCATGGAGGCGCCGATGCTCCTGGCCTCGCGGGCCAAGGCGTGCGCTGGTTCCCCTGCAAGCGGGACAATGGACCACTCAACGTCTTGATCAGCCAAGAGTTGGGCAATGGTGGTCGCTAGTGATTCCGGGATCCCTTGGGCTCCATCAACGGTATCGGGGTCGATGGGCGCTGCCGGCCCTCCGGTGGTCCCATCGACTGGATACACCGTGACGTCGGCATACGCGCAAACAAGTGGCAGGCCCGCACGGGCGGCAAACCGTGCTGCCTGCTCCAGAACTGCGGGCTGCTGCCCGGGCATCACACCTACCAGGATGGGTCCGGACATCTTGCCGGAGGCCTCGGGATGGGGTGTAGGGGTCTCAGTCACAGCGCAATTCTACGACGACGGAGTCGGCTCACAGATTGCCGCGGCCGGGCCACAGACCATAGAGCAGCGGAACCGCCGACGCGATCATCACCACGTTGCCAAGTACGAGGTCGTCAGCTCTCATCACGGATCCAGCCACCAGGAGGGCTGCAAAGATCACGGCAGCTACTGCTCGCCGCGCCAGGATAATAAGCCGGGACATCTGTCGTTCCAGACGGCGGTTGGATACTTGGAGTGTTCCGTCTTCGAACCTGGTAACCAGCCCATCCAGCCGTTTCGGCAATCGCAAGGCGACCGCCGCGGCCTCGAATGCCTGCCCTGCGACGTCAGTTACCAGATTGCCGCGCTCATCCCGCAGCAGTTGCGCAGCGTATGGTTCCACCGAGTCCCACAAGTTGAACCGGGCATCCAGCGAACTACATACACCCGACGTCAGTGACATGGCGCGGATGATGAGCAGGAAATTCTCCGGCAGCTGAAACGGAAGCGACCTGATGACGCTGCCGAACTCCGTCCCAAAATCTCGAAATTCCCGTGGGTCCACTTCTCGAAGTTCGGCAAAGCCCATGCCGCCAAAGCGTGCGAAGAGCTGCGTCATGGCCCGCTCCAGCTCGGCCGTGTCAGCCGAAGGCATGAGAACGCCAACATCGCTGATGGCAGCCACGAGCCCCCTTCCATCCCGCGAAGCAGCCGCAATCAGGAGCTTGCGCAATCCGCTTCTGGTCTTCGCAGGAACCTCCCCCATCATGCCGAAGTCGATGAACGTCAGCTTCCATGGATGTTCCACTGACCCGGAATCGGGTGTGACAAAGATGTTGCCGGGGTGTGGATCGGCGTGAAAGAAGCCCTTGGTGAACAATTGGTCAAACATCACTGACGCGAAAACGGGGGCAACCTCCGCCGGGTCAATCCCCGCCATACGAAGCGACTCTGCGTCCGTGATCTTGATGGCTGTGACGTCTTCCAGGGTGAGCACCCGGCGTGTAGTCCGTTCCCAAACCACCCCCGGCACGGTCACCCTGCCATCGGCGGCGAAATCAGCTGCAAAGCGCTCTGAATTTGCGGCCTCATTAAGGTAATCGATCTCCTCAAGGCTGGTCTGCGCAAACTCCTTGATCAGAGCAGGAACATCGGCGCGGTTTGAGACGAGGCGGATGCGGCTAAGCCAGCCTCCCACCCGTCGCAGAGCGGCAAGATCGACGTCCACGATCTTGTCGATGCCCGGCCTTTGTACCTTGAAAACCACGCTGCTTAGGCCAGTATCCTCGGCATTGCCCGCGAGCAGCTTCGCCCGGTGCGCCTGCCCCAAGGATGCCGCGGCTATGGGCGACTCCTCTATCGAAGCGAACACTGATTCCAAGGGCGCCCCCAGCTCCGCCTCGGCAAGGGCCCTGATGGCGGGGAAGGGAACCGGCGGCACTTCGTCCTGAAGGCCCTCCAGTTCAGCCGTAATCTCAGGCGGTAGAACATCCAGCCGGGAGGACATGAACTGGCCTACCTTGATCATTAGCCCACCAAGCTCCACGGCGAGGCCATGGAATCGCCGGGCAAAGCGTTGCATCCTCCGCGAACGGCTGCGTTCAGTCAGTTTTCGCAGGCCCACACGAGGAAGGAACAGCTCAAACCACCAGGTCACCAGCAAATGCCATGCAGCAAACCTGAGGATTCGACGATAGCGGGCACGGGCTTCCCCGGCCATGGGATCTGTCCGGTCGCGTCGAAGCGACGTCACTCCCTTCAGTCCCGGGCGAGGATCGAATACAGCCGACGACGAGCCTCTTCCAGCACCGTCACGGCCTCTTGCACCTGTTTGGGGGTTCCTGTCCGCCCTACTTGCGCAGCAGCCTGGGCAAGCTCCACCCCCGCTTTGGGCAATGCCGCGAAACCTGAGGTGCTGCCTGTGGATTCCCAAGGCGCTGCCGTTTCGGCGCTTGCGACATCTTCGCGGCCCGCCTCAGTGAGGGAGTATATTTTGCGGCCATTGGATTCCTCAGTGCTGACGAAACCCTCATCTGCCAGCAGTTGCAAGGTGGGGTACACCGAGCCGGCGCTTGGCTTCCAGCTTCCGCCACTGCGCTCTTCGATTTCACGGATGATCTGATAACCGTGCATGGGTCGTTCAGCGAGGAGGGCCAGAATGGCTGTCCTCAACTCACCCCGTCCAGCACGGGTTCCGGAGCGCTTTTCAAACCGCGACCTGAACTCCTCCACGGCCTGCCACATGCCGTCAAGGTTGTTACCCATAAATCCGCTTGCAGGGAATGAATTGTGCATCAAGCTCACCTCGGTTGGTCGTGAACGATACTTAACGATATACATGCTGGATGCGCGAAACAATGGCTGCCTGGCAGGCTAACGCACCCTTCGTGTTCGTCATCCTTAGTTGATGATTTCGCCGCGTTCGTCCGCAACGATCGCCGCCAGTCGTACCCGCCACTCCTGCAGCGCCTCAGGAGTTAGGCGAGTCCACCCGTCAACTTCACCGATAACTTTGAGGGGGGCGCTGCTGCGATATGACCGGGTGGGGTTGCCAGGAAATTTCTTGTCCGTCACATTCGGGTCGTCCTCGAAAGCTCCGGTTGGCTCAACGGCATAGACGCGCGGTTCGCCGTCGCCGGCAGCGAGCTCGGCAGCGAGCCCCGCGCCATCCCGAAGAGCTGTGAAGTAGATGTGATTCATCACGACTTCAGGACGATAGTTGGATCTGAAGCCGGGACTCAGGAGATCGCCCTCCGTGAGGTCGGCCTTCGTCCCGTGATAGAAGGGACCCTCGTCAAGCGGTTGACTCATCAGCGGTTGACTCACACGTACAGCCTACTTCCAGGGGCAAAAGGATCGGAGTTCCAGTCTGGACCCGTGCGGGAGTCTTGAGGTTTTCCTGAGGAAGTGTTGCGGGTATGCAGGATTTGTTCTTGATCCGGGCCCGGCACAGTAGTTCTTGTCAGCCACACAGGCTGGAAACGAACGGCCGGCCGGTCTCACGG
>NZ_JAMOIT010000017.1:0-121697 GCF_023656375.1 Paenarthrobacter sp. TYUT067 | reverse complement strand
GTACGTCATGGTGTCCGGCGCCGGACGCAAACTCACCATCCGCTCAGCAGCGGCACGACTGGCACGACCCACCACCGACCGCGGATCCCGCCGATACGCAGCAGCCTTCACCGCCGCAACAATCGCCCTGTCACCCTTGCCATCAAAAGTCCCGGTATCGGCGGCGAGTTCCTCATCCACCGCACACCGATCCTCAACGGAGAGGCACGCTGTCTCCTTCACCAGCAGCGTGGCCCGCCACTCATTCAACTGCCCCGACCGCAGAGCCGCCAACGTCCGCGGCATCTCCAACACCAACGCCTTCGCAAAACCCAGCAAACGCGACCCCCGGTTCGGGGACTCCCGCCTCGCCAACGCCACCTGAGCCCCCACCCCCTGACCACGCTCGGACGCAGGAACACCAGCCTCGGCCTGCTCAGCACGCTGAGCCAGATCAAAAGCCACCGCAACCCTCGCCTGCAAAGCCGTAATAGCCGACTTCATCTCCTCCAACACCCGCAACTGCTCGATCAGATCACTGCTGACGGTGCTGGACGGAGCCGCGAGCTGAACGTTCGCAGGGGAGGCAGGAACAAGGGCATCGGATACCGCCGTACCCACTCGACTCTCCTGAACCTGTTCCATGAACCAACCATGTCAGGAGGCACCGACAATATAACGTCGTTGATCGCCCGGGCGCCCCAGTTGGGGCAGCTCACCGAGGGAGTCCCTCAGAGGACCTCCCTTAAGCGGGACTCCCTAACACCCCGTAGACCTGATGTTCTGAAGTCATGACCACCACCATTTCCACCGTCAAGACCCGGCGTCTGCCACTGGTGACGTACGTTCTGGCTGCGGGTGTGTTCCTGATGGGAACCACCGAGTTCATTGTGGCGGGGATCCTGCCTGAGATTGCGGGCGACCTTGGGGTGTCCGTAGCCAACGCCGGCCTCATGATCACGGTCTTCGCCGTAGGCATGATCGTTGGAACGCCCACCATGTCAATCCTTACGCTTAAGCTGCCACGACGCCTGACGCTAAGCCTTGCACTGCTGGTCTTTGCGGCTGGCCACGTCGTGGTGGCGCTCACGTCTGACTTCACACTCATTCTTGGCGCACGTTTCCTCACGGCTTTGGCGACGGGCGCTTTCTGGGCGGTAGCCGCCGTCGTAGGTGCAAAAGCCGCAGGTGCGGCGTCGGCATCCCGGGCGTTGGGCGTGGTGTTGGGCGGTGGGATGCTGGCAAATGTTGTTGGCGTACCGCTGGGTGCTTTCGCAGGTCAGGTGATTGGCTGGCGAGGCCCTTTCTGGGGTCTGGCACTTCTTGCGCTGGCGGGGGCTGTTGTGGTGTACCGGCTAGTCCCGGTGGGGCCGGAATCCGGGCCCATACCGTCCGTTCGCGCTGAGCTCGCCAGCATGCGCGACACGAGGGTTTGGCTTGTCCTGGCCGGCTGCGCGATCGTTTGCGGCTCGTCCCTGGCTGCCTACAGCTTCATTTCGCCACTGCTTACTGAGAACACCGGAATGGCCGCCTCGGTGGTGCCGCTGGTTCTGGTGGCGTACGGTGTGGGAGCCTTCATTGGCTCCAATCTGGGAGGTCATTTCGGCTCTCACCGCCCCTATCCGGCGCTGTTCGTCGCGGCAGGTATGACCTTCCTGGTGTTGGGTGCCCTTTCCTTCCTCTCCCATAACGCCGTGGTGACAGTGGTCCTGATCTTCCTGCTGGGGCTCTTCGGCATGGCCACCAATCCGATTCTGATCGGCAAAGCCGTAGGTTACGCGGGGCACGCACCCACGCTGGCCTCAGCTCTCAGCACCTCAGCGTTCAACCTCGGCACAGCCGTGGGATCGTGGATGGCCGGTTACGCCTTGGAATCCGCACTTGGTGCCACAGGCCCCGTGCTGGTGGGAACAGGAATCGCCGCGCTCTACTTCGTCCCACTTACGCTATTGATGCTCAAGGACCGGAAGGAAGGTTCCCAGTCATGAAGCACCCCACCGCCGGAATACTGCTGCTGGTGGCGTTGGCACTAGTCAGCTGCAGCCCATCCCCCGCCGTGGAGACGACACCGGGTTCGGCCAGAGGGACCTCAAAACCCAGTGAGGCAACCACCTCCGCCGCCCACAACGTAGTAGGTACCGTGGTGCACTTCAGCGCCGGTTCGGCGTCACTGGACGTCACCATTGGGGAGGATAATCCCGCCACCCGGGACTTCCTGAGCATGCTGCCGCTCACCCTCAGCATGGAAGAGTTCGCCGGCCGGGAGAAGATCGCGGACCTGCCCAGGCCCCTCCACTATGAAGAGTCACCTGGGTCCGACCCCGAGGACGGTGACCTGATCTACTACGTCCCCTGGGGAAACCTCGGTTTTTACTACAACGCGTCAGGCATCGAATACTCAGACCAAACCATTCATTTGGGACGATCCAAAGCCACCCGGGAAGAGCTTGCGCGCTTCGAAGGCCAGGAAGTCCGCGTAGAAGTCAATCGCTGACCGTCTGCCATCGGCGGTAGCGCGCGGCAGCACCGCCGGCGGTCAGCTGTCCGTTCGGGTCTTCTCCGACGCCGGGCGAACGCCTTGGGCGTATTCGCTCGCCGCCCAGGAGGCCAACAGTTGGAGGCGCTCGGCCGACGGCGACCCGGGTTCCGCTGCGTAAATGGTCAGGGTCAATCCTGGTTCTGCGGCCATTTCCAAGCCCTCAAAAGCGAGCGTCATTTCGCCCACCACCGGATGATTGAACGTCTTGAACCCTGTGCCGTGGTGCCGTACGTTGTGCGCTCCCCAGCGAGTGCGGAATTCCTCGCTGCGGGTGCTGAGCTCGCCAATGAGATCGTGCAATTCTTTGTTATGCGGGTCCCGTCCGGCCTCCGTGCGGAGAATGGAAACCGTTGTCTCCGCAAAAGCGTCCCAGTCCGGGTAGAACTCGTGGGCGCGCTGGTCCAGGAACGTGAACCTGGCGATGTTGGGCGCCTGGCCCGGCATGTCGTAACAGTCCTTGTAAAACGCCTTGGCCAAGGGGTTCACGGCCAAGAGGTCCATCCGGCCGTTCCGGACAAACGCGGGTCCGGCCGTGACAGCATCCAACGCCCACTGCAGGCTCTGGTGAGGCACATAGGATTTCGAGTTACGGCGCCGCGGAGGCCGGGCAACAGGGCTGGCTGCGTGCGCGAGATCAAACAGATGCGCGCGCTCAGCATCATCGAGGTTCAGCGCGCGGGCGATGCTCTCAAGAACCTGCGGGGAGGCGCCGCTAATGGCGCCGCGTTCCAAGCGGGTGTAGTACTCAACGCTCAAGCCGGCAAGGGTGGCCACTTCGCTGCGGCGAAGACCCTTAACCCGCCGGTTGGATCCCGCGGGCAGCCCCACCTGCTCCGGGGCCACGTGGGCACGCCGGGAGATCAAAAATTCGCGAACTTCCGCCCGATTGTCCATGCCCTCCACCATAGATCCGGTTCATCGCCGGAGGGAGTCCCTGTGAGGGCCTCCGACGACCAACCAGCTCTGCGGTCTCCAGGGAAGACTGAGCCCTAAGCAGCTTCGGAGCCTGCCTTGCGACGGGAAATCAACACGGGACTATGGGCGTGGTGGAGCACTGCGTGTGCCGTTGAACCTATGGTGCCCTTGATCAGTCCATGTCCTTTGGTCCCCACCACTGTGATGCGTGCCGCTTGTGAGGCCTTGACCACGGCACGGGAGAATGAAGCATCCACCAGCAGCTCTCCGCTCACCGTGCTCCCGGGAGCCTTGTGGCGGGCCCGGCTCAGCACGGCATCGAGCATCGCTTCGGCCTCGGGATAGGCTTCCACCGGCTCTCGCAACCGCCGGTATCCTTCGGGTTCGTGCAGGACGTGGATGATCCTGAGCTCGGCACCCGTTGCGGCCGCGAAAAGGCAGGCGTCGTCCAGGGCTGCCGGTGATCCCGAGTCATCAACAGCCAGCAGCACTGGACCCTCCGGGTGGTCATCGGCACGGATCACTGCCACCGGGCACTCCGCGGTTGCTGCCATCTCCAAACTCACGGACCCCACCAGCAAGCCCATGAACCCACCAAGGCCGCGGCTTCCAAGGACCAACATCTCCGCGCCGGCCGAAACGTGCGCCAGATGATCGCGCGGCATTCCGTGAAGCAAAGTGGCGTGGACCTCCAGATCGGGCACGGCCTCCTTTGCGAGCGCCGTCCCTTCTTCGAGAACTTTCTGGGCGGCCCGTTCCAAACCACTATCGGCGATGCCAGGAACGGGGCCCCTGTTTTGGGATAGCAAGACCCACAGGGAACAGTGCACAACGTGCAGGGAGCAGTTCCGCAGGATGGCGTGATGTGCGGCCCATTGGACGGCCCGGTGTGATTCTTCGGATCCGTCATAGCCAACCACGATCGTCTTCGAAGCGTGCTCGTTCGTCATGGCCAGAGCCTACGCTGGCGCCGGGACCGGCACCAGAGCGTAACCCCCGCCGGTAGGGCGCAATACGCTGCTAGGCTCCGATGCTGACACCTCAGGAGGAAACACCGTGGGCTTTGCCGAAGAACTCAAGAACCAGTGCGCCGAGGATTGGGACGCCGGCGTCAACCATCCTTTTGTGGACCAGCTGCTGGACGGGTCCCTTTCCGATGACCACCTGCGCCGCTACCTTGTTCAGGATTACCAGTTCTGCGATGCCTTCACAGCACTCCTCGGGCAAGCCGTCGCATCGGCGCCTTCGCTGCCTTCGCGTCTGGTGTTTGCCGCGGTTCTTGGGGCTTTCGCTTCGGACGAGAATACGTACTTCCAGGATTGCTTCAACGATCTCGATGTTCCGGAGGCGGACCGAACCGCACCCGCGCTGGGACCAGCAACCAGCAACTTCGACCACCTGATGCGGAGCGCCCTCGCTACCCGTTCCTACCCGAAAGTCCTGGCAGTGCTGCTGGTTGCCGAGTGGCTCTACGGAGACTGGGCTGCCCGCGCTGGCGATCCCGCCAGCTGGCCGGCGCACGCTAAGCATTCCGAGTGGATCCGTCTCCACAACAACCCCGAGTACAACGCGTGGGTGACGTGGCTACGCGACGAGTTTGACGCCGTCGAGCCTGTTGACGCCGCGGAACGACAGGGAGTTGCCGCAACCTTCGCGGAGGCCGTGCGGCTGGAGCGGGCTTTCTTTGACGCTGCCTTGGTGCCCGCGGGCGCTTCGGTTTAGGGGCGTTTCCGGACTGTGTAGCTCAGCTCCACCAAGCCTTGGTCGTAGCTGTTCACTTCCTGCAGTTTCAGCAGTGCGGGGTTGTGTCCTGCCGGGAACACGCCCCTGCCTGAGCCTTGGCCTCCGAGCGTCACTACCAGCCGGACGGCGTCCTTCGCGGACTGCCGCTTGATGCGACGGATCGCCTCTATCGCGTCGCCGGACTCAAGGTTCGACGGCGGGAAGTCACCCCAAAGGGCTGCCTTCAGGCGGCGCGAAGACAACGATGTCCATTCAGCCGAGCTCGCGGAATTGAGTTCAAGGGCGTCGCTAAAACCGTTGACTTGTCCACTGGACTTATCGTAGCTTTTCAACCACTGACAACGTTGTCTAAATGGGGATGGGCACGCGCAATGAAGTGCGAACGAGGAGAACAATGACGAAATCCACTATGAACAGGATGCGGGCGGCGACGTCTGCGTTGACGCTGGCTGGCCTGACACTTTCGGGAATCATGGCCGGCATTGCGCCGGCCTCTGCTGCGCCGGAGGTAGGAAGCGAGGACTTTCGACCTGCCTACCATTACACGCCAGCAAAGAATTGGATGAACGATCCCAACGGGATGGTCTTCCATAAGGGCGTCTACCACCTGTTCTACCAGCACAATCCCTCCGGCAACACATGGGGAAACATGTCCTGGGGTCATGCAACGTCCAAGGACTTGGTCCATTGGCAAGAGCAGCCGTTGGCCCTGTCCACCGATGCGCAGGAAGATGTGTTCTCCGGCAGCATTGTGGTTGATAAGGACAACACCACAGGCTTCGGAACCAAGGAAAATCCGCCGCTGGTGGCCATCTACACCAGCGCCTACAAGGAACCATCCCCGTACCGGGGCCTGCAGGCACAGTCCTTGGCGTACAGCTTGGACGACGGAAAGACCTGGACCAAATACTCAGGAAACCCTGTGCTGAACCGCGATTCAGCCAACTTCCGGGACCCAAAGGTCTTCTGGTACGACAACCCGGCTGGCGGTGGTTACTGGGTCATGACCGCAGTGGAGTCCCAGGATCACAAGGTTCTCCTGTACAAGTCCAGCAACCTTAAGGATTGGACTGCCCTGAGCGAATTCGGACCCGCCAACGCGACCGGCGGCCAGTGGGAATGTCCTGACTTGTTTCCCCTCGCAGTGGATGGAGACAAGAACAACGTCAAGTGGGTCATGGTAGTCAATATCAACCCCGGCGGCGTCGCGGGGGGCTCGGCCGGACAGTACTTCGTGGGTGACTTCGACGGCACCACTTTCACCTCGGAAACCACCGAACCAGCAGCCCAAGCGCCGGCCGGCACTGTCCTGGCAGGCTTCAACGACGGCAGCTATAACGGCTGGGCCGTGAACAACGAACCAGGAAACTGGAAAAATGGTCCGTTCGGCGACACCCCGGCCGCCGGCTCCCTGCCCGGTCAGAGTCCCGTCGCCGGATTCGGCGGACCAGGACTGATCAATTCATTCAACGACGGCGACTGGCCGCTGGGTTCCATGCAGTCGCCAACCTTTACTGTGACTGACGACTACCTGAATTTCCTCGTCGGCGGCGGCAAGCACCCCCGCGTCTCTGACAAGCTGGACAACACCCCGCCTCCGGGCGAGCTGAAGTTTGACGGCTTCGAAGTTCCGGAAGGCACATCATTGGCCAATGCAGGCTGGACAGGGACAGGAGACCTGACCCCCAATTACCAGCCGGCTACCAGCGGTGGGGACTTCTACATTGGTGCCAAACGCATCAACACCTTTGAAACCGGCACCGTGCCCGGCGATGACCGCCAGGGCACCCTGACTTCCCCGGGGTTCCCGATCACAAAGAACTTCATGTCCATGCTGGTGGGCGGCGGCAACCGCGCAGCGGACTCCGGCCAGACCTTGGCCGTCCAGTTGCTTGTCAACGGCAACGTGGTCCGCTCGCTGGCCGGTGACAACGCCGGCTTGTTGAACTGGAAGGGCTGGGATGTCTCGGAGTTCGCGGGACAGAACGCACAGTTGCGGATCGTTGACGAAGCCACGGGCGGGTGGGGCCACCTCACGCTCGATCACGTCATGCTCACTGATACAGCCGCCGTCCCCAGGTCCGATGAAGAAACGGTGAACTTGGTGGTCAACGGGAAAGTGGTCCGCACAGCCACCGGCAACGACAGTGAAACTCTGGATTGGACCTCCTGGGACGTCAAGGAATTCGTTGGCCAGCAGGCACACATCAAGGTTGTCGATAACAACAGATTCGGCTGGGGACACATCCTCGCAGATGAGTTCACGGCGAGCGCCACGGCAGCACAGTCCCGGCTGGAGGCCTATGACTGGCTGGACTATGGACGCGATTACTACGCGGCCGTTTCGTTTGCGAACATGCCCGATAACAAGCGGGTCATGCTGGGTTGGATGAACAACTGGGACTACGCCAACAACATCCCCACCAGCCCTTGGCGCAGCGCCATGTCCCTGCCCCGCGAGGTGAAGCTGACGCAGACTCCGGACGGACCTCGCCTTGCCCAAAGCGTGGTCAAGCAAGTGGACAAGCTCGCCAAGAAGCCCAGCTACACGGACAAGAAGGGCGGCATTATCAAGGCTGGAACAACACCGCTGCCCGCGGCTGCTTCAGGGCAGGTCCAGCGAGTGGATATCACGTTCGCACCCGGCACGGCGACAAAATCAGGCATCACCGTACTGGGCGACGGCAACTCTTCCACCGTCATTGGCTATGACTCCACCACAGGCAAGGTCTTCGTTGACCGCACAAACTCCGGTAACACCACGTTCCACCCGGCATTCGCCTCCGTTGAGGACGCCCCGGTTACCCTGGACAAAAAGGGCAATGTGACCTTGCAGGTGTATGTGGACCGCTCATCAGTGGAAGTATTCACCGCCGACGGTCTCCGGACTATCACGGATCAGGTATTCCCCAATGCCGGCGCTGACAAGATCGCCCTCTTCGCGGAGGGTGGAACCGCGCAACTGAAGTCCCTCACAGTAACCCCCATGGAAGGATCGATGTTCCTTCCCGGGAAGAAGTAGGCAACCATTGACTAACAGGGACGGCGGCCGGCTTTCGCCGGCCGCCGTCCCTGGGGTTTTAGTGCGTGGTTACATCAATGGTTTCAGCCAGGTCAGGACTGAACCATCGCCTTCAATGTGATCGGCAAGTTCGGCGTTGAACTCCCGGCCGTAGTCTGCGCCGATGTGATCCTGAAAAGCCTGCTCGTCCCGGTATACCTCGAAGACGAAGTACTCACGGGGGTTACTTTCCCGCGTATAGGGCAGGAACATTACGTTCCCCGGTTCGTTACGGACGTGCTCGGTAAGGGTTGCCATCATTTCCGCGACGCGGGTTTCGCTGCCTTCTTTGACGGTGAACTCTGCATACAGTGTTTTGCTCAAGGCCAGTCCTTTGCTCAGTTGGTTTCGGGTTGCACTGCTGTTTGTACGGATTAGCTGGAGGGCCGGATTTCGCCGGAACCCCGCTGGATAAGTTCGGTTGGGATGACATAGGTTCGGGCGGGGTTATCGTCGCCGTCGATCCTTGCAAGGATCCGCTCAGCCGCCAGCTTGCCGATGCGTTCAGGGTGCTGGGCGATCACCGTGATCCCGGGGGCCATCATGTCCGCCAGAGTGAAATCATCGAACCCAATGAGGGCGATCTTTTGATGGAGGCCGAGGGCTTTCAGGGCACGCATGGCGCCAAACGTCACGAGGTTTTGACTGGAAAAGATTGCCGTTGGCGGGTTCTCTGAGGTGAGCAGTTCGTGAGCCGCCCGAGCTGCGGTTTCCTCATCGTGCAGGTTCTCACGGATGGCGACATCAGAGGTGGAAATGCCTGCCCGTCCAATGCCGTCCAGGAACCCTGCCCGGCGTCTTGCGGCAGTCTGGATATCAGTGCGGTCACCAAGGTAAGCCAGGCGGGTGTGTCCATGCTCAATGAGGTGGGCCGCTGCCCGTGCCGCGCCAACTTCGTTGTCAGTGACCACCGCGTCAGCCTCAATACCCGCAGGCTCACGGTCAATGAACACCAGCGGCAGATCGCGGGAGTGCTCCGGAATCATGTAAGCCTGGCTCTTGGCGATGGTCGTCAGCACAAGGCCGTCCACGCGGCGCCCAAGGAAAGCTGAAATGAGCTTCCGCTCCCTGTCGGGATCGTCATCCAGGCTTGCCGCGAAGACCGCAATTCCACGAACGGCCAAGGCATCTTCCATGGCTCTGTGGATCTCCCCGCTGAACGGGTTGGATACGCTCGGGAGCAGCAAGCCGATGGACTGGGTTTTGCGTCCGGAACGCTTCAGGCTGCCCGCTGTGATGTCCAGTTGGTACTGCAGTTGTTCCGTAGCCCGCATTACCCGTTGCCGGGTGGCCTCGGAAACCCCCGGCTCGTCGTTTACCACTCGAGAGACTGTTTTAATCCCAACCCCTGCAAGATCAGCCACGTTTTTCATTGTCGGGCGCTTACGGGGCTCGGACTGGTAACGATTAGACATCGTTGTCAACTTGCTGCTCCTCAACTCGAATTAGTACTTGACTCTATCGTGTGAGCTTGCTTACATGTTACCTGACAACGTTGTCAGTCGCAGAAATGCACCGCCAACAGCCACAAAAACAGGAGTTTCAATGTTGAGTTCCAAAGTCACGCGGTCCACCCGGACCCGCATTCTTGCCGCCGGTGCAGTCCTCACCCTCGGCGCACTTAGCCTGACAGCCTGCGGAGGCAGCTCCTCCCCTTCATCCAGCGGTGCTGAAGAGAAGATCGGTGTTTCGCTGATCGTCAAGACCACCTCCAACCCGTTCTTCGTCTCCATGCAGGATGGCGCGAAGAAGGCCGCCGAAGCGGACGGCGTCGATCTGAAGCTTGCGGCCGGCAAGGCCGACGGCGACGAGGACACCCAGATCCAGGCCATTGAAAACGCAATCTCCAAGGGCGACAAAGGCATTCTGATCACCCCCAACGGTCCCTCAGTGGTGGACGCCCTGAAGAAGGCCAAGGATGCCGGGTTGTTTGTCATTGCCCTGGACACACCGCCGGACCCGGCTGATGCAGCTGACATCACGTTCGCTACCGACAACTTCAATGCCGGCGAACTGATCGGCAAGTGGACAGCCCAGCAACTGGCGGGCAAGAAGGCCGTCATCGCCCTCATCGACCTCTTTGACGACAAGGTTGTCTCGGTGGACTACAACCGCGACCAAGGCTTCCTGACCGGCCTCGGCATCGATACCGCGGACAAGAAGAAGAACGGCGACGAGGCCAAGTCGGGAACCTACACCGGCGGCAAGGGCGGCGACTACGAAATTGTCGGCAGCCAGGCTTCCCAGGGCGCTGAAGATGGTGGACGAACCGCTATGGAGACACTTCTGGCCAAGAACCCTAATGTCAACGTTGTCTACACCATCAACGAGCCCGCAGCCGCAGGTGCCTTCGAAGCTCTGAAGTCCGCAGGCAAGGAAAAGGACGTCCTGATCGTCTCCGTCGACGGCGGCTGCACAGGCGTGAACAACGTCAAGTCCGGTGTCATCGGCGCAACGGCACAGCAGTACCCGGTCAAAATGGCTGAGATGGGCGTAAAGGCCATTGTTGACCTGGCAAAGACCGGCAAAAAGCCCGCCAACTCCGAGGGCCTGGACTTCTTCAACACCGGCGTGGAGCTCGTCACTGACAAGCCCGCTGACGGCGTAAAGAGCATCACCACCACCGAAGCATCCCAGGTCTGCTGGGGCAAATAGGACCTCACCGAACGCGGGGAGACGAGCCAAGCAGCGTCTCCCCGCGCCCAGCAGTTACAGAACATGGAAGTTCAGGAGCAATCTAAGTGACCCAGCAACAGACCGCCGGCCCCCCGAGCGCCGCGCATGCTGACCTGGCCGAGGAATTCCTCGACCGCCAGACTCCCCTCAGCAGAATCCGCAATATTCTCCACCGATACCCAGCCCTCAGCCCGGCCATCGTCCTGCTGATCGCAGTGGTGGTCTTCGGACTCCTCAACGATCGGTTTCTGCGCGTTGAGAATCTGTCTCTGATTACCCAGCAGGTGGCCGTGGTGGGCACCCTGGCAATCGCCCAGACCCTGATCATCCTGACCGCCGGAATTGACCTGTCCGTCGGTGCAGTGATGATCCTGTCCTCAATGGTGATCGCGCAGCTCGCGGTCAGCAACGGAATTCCAGGGCCGATCGCGCTGATTGCCGGTCTCGCTGTCGGATTGGGATCCGGTGCTCTGAACGGCTTCCTCGTCACAAGATTCCGGCTCCCACCGTTCATCGTCACACTGGGAACCCTGAACATTTTCATCGCCCTGACGCTCTTGTACTCCGGCGGAAGCACCGTGCGTGGCTCCGCTATGCCGGACATGCTCACATGGCTTGGCAGCACCTTCCCGATCGGACCCGTCCGGATCTCCACCGGCGTGGTCATGATGCTCCTCCTCTACGTTGCCATGGCCTACATTCTGGGCAAGACCGCTTGGGGACGGCACGTCTACGCTGTGGGAGATGACAAGGAAGCTGCCAGACTTGCCGGTATTCCCGTCAACCGTGTCCTGATGAGCGTCTATCTTGCCGCCGGTGCCGTCCTCGCCATCGGTGCGTGGATCCAGATCGGCCGCACCAACGCCGCCAGCCCCAACGCCGGTGTCGATTTGAACCTGGACTCCATCACCGCCGTCGTGATTGGCGGCACCAGCCTCTTCGGCGGCCGTGGCTCGATCTGGGGTTCGCTGCTCGGAGCACTGATTGTTGGTGTCTTCCGCAACGGTCTCTCGCTCGCCGGCTTGGACGTGCTCTATCAGACCCTCGCCGTAGGCATCCTGATCATCATTGCCGTGTCCGTCGATCAATGGATCCGAAAGGTCAAGTCATGACCACCACAGAATTTGAAGCCCCCGGAACCGAAACCCGCGAGCCCATCCTTAAAGCCAGGAACCTCGTAAAGACCTTTGGCCGCGTTGTTGGTCTAGACGGCGTCAGCCTGGACCTCTACCCCGGCGAGGTTCTGGCTG
This sequence comes from Paenarthrobacter sp. TYUT067, assembly GCF_023656375.1. Lineage (NCBI taxonomy): Bacteria > Bacillati > Actinomycetota > Actinomycetes > Micrococcales > Micrococcaceae > Paenarthrobacter > Paenarthrobacter sp. TYUT067. Next base: position 109,534 of record NZ_JAMOIT010000017.1, on the reverse strand, counting down.
TCATCGGCGACAACGGCGCCGGTAAGTCCACGCTTATCAAATGCCTCACCGGTGCTGAAATTCCCGACACCGGCGAACTCTTCGTCTCCGGACAGCAGGTGCACTTCAAACGGCCGCAGGACGCCCGCGTCCACGGCATAGAAACCGTCTACCAGAACCTTGCCGTTTCGCCGGCCCTGGATGTTGCCTCCAACCTGTTCCTCGGCCGCGAAGAGCGTCTCCCCGGACCTTTGGGAAGCCTTTTCAGAATGCTCGACACCAAAGGCATGCGCAGGAAAGCCAAGGAAGAGCTGAGCAGGCTGGGCATCTCCACGCTCCAGGACGTCACCGTGCCGGTGGAGAATCTCTCCGGCGGCCAGCGCCAAGCCGTCGCGGTGGCCCGTGCAGCGGCTTTCGGTTCCAAGGTGGTGGTTCTCGACGAACCAACAGCCGCTTTGGGAGTACGCGAGTCCAACCAGGTACTTCAGCTGGTCCGGGACCTCCGCGACCGAGGCCTGCCGGTGATCCTGATCAGCCACAACATGCCGCACGTATTTGACGTCGCAGACCGCATCCACATCCAGCGCTTGGGCAAATGTGCGGCGACTATCACCCCGCAATCGCACACCATGACCGATGCTGTCGCCATCATGACAGGTGCGGCCAAAGCCTAAGGGCCGCGCCGGATCTACCGTTCCATTCGGACCCCACGAACCCCCTCCGCGGACCTGCCCACAGGTCCGCGGACGGACCCATACCTCTGCCGCCGCACAAAGCCACACAAATAGGCGGCAACCTGACGAAAGTACCAAGATGCACAACCTTCACCCGGGCAGCTCCGCCCACGACCAACTCGACGTTCTTGTGATCGGCGAAGCCTTGGTGGACATTGTGAACACCCGGGAAGGAAGCATCAGCTACCCTGGCGGTTCCCCTGCGAACGTGGCCTACGGCTTGGGCCGTCTGGGAGTACCCACCGGGCTGCTCACGGCAATCGGCGACGACGAACACGGCACCTCCATCGCCGCTCACCTTCACAGCGCAGGCGTCCGGCTGCTTCCAGGATCAAAGTCCCTCGAGCGCACCGCCACCGCCACCGCCACACTCGCCACGGACGGTTCGGCCAGCTACGAGTTCGACATCCGCTGGGACCTCGCACCCGTAGCACCGGCCTTGATCCCGAAAGTCCTCCACACCGGATCCATCGCCACGTTCCTGGCACCGGGAGCTGCCACCGTGCGTAGCCTCCTCGAACAAGGCCACAACTCCTGCCTGGTTACCTACGACCCCAACATTCGCCCGGCCCTGCTTGGCAGCCACGCCGAAGCATTGCAGATCTTCGAAGATCTGATTCCCCTCACTGACGTCATCAAGCTCAGTGACGAAGACGCTCATTGGCTTTATCCCACGTTGTCGCCGGACGACGTCGCATCCAGGCTCCTCAAACAGGGAGCACGGCTGGCAGTTATCACCCGGGGCGGCGAAGGTGCGCTCCTTGCAATCCCCGGTACACGCCTTAGCGTCCCCTCAGCGAAGACCAACGTTGCAGACACCATCGGTGCCGGCGACTCATACATGGCCGCCCTCATCTTCGAACTACTGGCCAGGGGTGAGAACGCATTTGCGGCATCGGCCCTTGAGATGATTGGACAGACCGCAGCCCTTGCTGCCGCAATCACCGTCAGTCGGCCCGGTGCCAACCCTCCCACCTCGGCAGAGCTTCAAACGCGGCTGGACGAACACCAACAGGCGCCTCTCGCCGCTGTGTAGTTCGGCCGGCAAAGGGAACGAACAGCACGACGGAGGCCTGTTTTTCGCGAAACCAGCTACCTGTGCTTGAACTCCGGCTGGCGCTTCTCGCTGAACGCTGCCATGCCTTCCTTCTGGTCCTCCGTGGCGAACAGGGAGTGGAACACACGGCGCTCAAACAGCACACCCTGTGACAGGCCCATCTCGAAGGCTGCGTTCACGGCTTCCTTGGCCACCATCGCGGCGGGCTTGGACTTGGAGGCAATGACCTCGGCGGCCTTGATGGCCTCATCAACCACCTCAGCGGCAGGAACCACACGGGACACCAGGCCGGAGCGTTCGGCTTCTTCGGCGTCCATGAACCGGCCGGTCAGGATCATGTCCATTGCCTTGGCTTTGCCCACGGCGCGGGTGAGCCGTTGCGAACCGCCCATTCCGGGAATCACTCCGAGGTTGATCTCGGGCTGGCCGAACTTTGCGTTGTCGCCGGCAATGATGATGTCGGCCATCATGGCCAGTTCGCAGCCGCCGCCCAATGCAAAACCGGACACTGCCGCGATTACGGGTATGCGCAGCCGGGTGAGGTCCTCCCAGTGCCGGAACCAGTCCGCTGCGTACATGTCCATGTAGGTGTTGGAGGACATTTCCTTGATGTCGGCGCCGGCAGCAAATGCTTTGGCCGATCCCGTGATCACCACAGCCCCAACATCCGGATCAGTGTCCATCAAAGAAACAGCGTCCACGAGTTCGTTCATGAGTGCAGTATTGAGCGCGTTCAGCGCCTCAGGCCGGTTCAACGTCACCAAGCCCACGCGTCCCCGACGTTCCACCACAATGTTCTGGTACTGCTCCGTCATGCTTTCCCTCTCGTAAAAACGCTCAAGTACACGGACAATCTCTCACACCGACTTATCGCGGATCTCCGTGATGATCCCCGAGAAGTCCCGCCCGGCGCCTTCTCCTGCGGCGAAAGCGTCGTAAATCCGCGAAGCCAGGGGACCCATTTCCGCAGCAACTCCTGTGCTTTCCAGCGCGTTCAGGGCCAGACGCAGGTCCTTGGCCATCAACGCACCGGCAAAGCCCGGCTGATAGTCGCGGTTAGCCGGGCTGGTGGGAACCGGACCCGGAACTGGGCAGTTGGTGGTCAGCGCCCAGCATTGGCCGGACGCGTTGGATGCGACGTCGAACAGTGCCTGGTGCGTGAGCCCCAGCTTCTCACCTAGAACAAACGCTTCGGCAACGGCGATCATGGACACACCCAGGATCATGTTGTTGCAAACCTTCGCGGCCTGACCGGCCCCATGATCACCGCAGTGAACGATCCTCTTGCCCATGAGCTCCAGAACGGGCTTCACGGTCTCGAAATCCTGCGGCAAGGCACCCACCATGAAGGTCAAGGTTCCGGCCTCAGCCCCCACAACACCACCGGACACGGGAGCGTCCACAGATCGGTGACCGGCATCCACAGCAAGAGCGGCCGCCTCGCGGGCTTCATCTACGTTGATGGTGGAACAGTCCAGGAACAGCGTGTTCGGTTTGGCGATGGACAGCAGCCCCGGCCCGTCCACGCCGCGGTAAGCGTCCAGCACGTGCTTGCCGCTGGGCAGCATGGTCAACACCACTGCGGCCTCCGCCGCAGCCTCATGCGCCGTGGAAGCCATGGGAATTCCGTGTGCCAAAGCAGCCTCTACGGCCGCTGGAACGGGGTCGTAGCCAATCACATCGTGCCCGGCCTTGATCAGGTTAGCCGCCATGGGGCCACCCATATGCCCCAGCCCAAGGAAGGCGATGAGTCCCGTTGCCGCTGCGTTTTCTGTCATGATCGTCTCCTTCAATTCGCTTCGACTGGACTGGCTGAAAGCCCCAGCTCCCGTTCGCCGAGCGGCGCAAAGTAGCCCTCGACGTCGGACTCCCGGACTTCGGCCAGGGTGGCCGGCTTCCATTGCGGGTTGCGGTCCTTGTCCACCACTTGCGCGCGGATGCCCTCCCTGAAATCCGGCCCGGCCAGGCATCGCAAGCCCACGCGGTATTCCTGGTCCAGGGCTTCCTCCAGAGAGAGCCCGCGGACGCGTCTCAGGGATTCCAAGGTGACTTTGACCGATGTGGGCGACTTCGCCTCGATGGTCTCGGCTGCCTCAACGGCTTCACCGGAGCCCGTGCGCAGACTTCGGACGATCTCCTCCGCATCGTCATGCGCATAGGCTGCGTCAATCCAGTCCCGCTGTGCCGCAAGTGCCGAGTCCGGCGCCGCTTGGGCAAAGTGCTCGACGGCGGCCTCCGCCGTCGAGCTTTCCAGCGCTTCCGCCAACGCGGGGAGGCTTTCGGACGGGACGAAGTGGTCCGCGAGCCCCAGGAACAGGGCGTCCGCGCCAGACAGGTGCGCCCCGGTGAGGGCTGCGTGCGTGCCCGCCTCCCCCGGTGCGCGTGAGAGAAGAAGGGTGCCGCCGACGTCGGGAACGAATCCGATGGTGGTTTCCGGCATGCCGGTGCGCGTCCGCTCAGTAACTATGCGGACGGAACCGTGAGCCGAAACGCCCACCCCGCCGCCCAGCACCAGTCCGTCCATGAACGCGACGTAAGGCTTGGGATAGTGCGAGATCAGCGCGTTAAGCCGGTATTCGTCAGCCCAGAATTCGGCTGTCTCGGAGCCACCGTGGAGCATGTCTTTATAGATAGCCACGATGTCGCCACCGGCACACAGCCCCCGGTCGCCCGCGCCGCGCACCAAAACGGTGGCAACGGCGTCGTCGTCAGCCCAAACGGTCAACTGACGGAGCATGGCTTTCACCATTCCCGCGTTCAACGCATTGACTGCCTTGGGGCGGTTGAGGGTCACGATGCCGAGGTGGCCGCGACGCTCAAACAGGACTTCTTCCTCTACCTCTTCAGCCCCCATCAGCTGCCAGCCGGCATCACGAAGCTTGCACCTTGGCGAATGCCGGAAGGCCACCGCGACGTCACGGTTTTGGTCTTGGTGTAGAAGCGGAAAGCATCGGCGCCGTGTTGGTTGAGGTCGCCAAAGCCGGACGCCTTCCAGCCGCCGAACGTGTAGTACGCGATCGGCACGGGAATGGGCACGTTGATGCCCACCATGCCCACTTCAACGCGGCTGGCGAAGTCGCGGGCGGAGTCGCCGTCGCGGGTGAAAATTGCGACGCCGTTGCCGAACTCGTGCTCACTGCAGAGCCTGAGCGCTTCGTCGTAGTCAGCCGCACGCAGCACACTGAGGACCGGCCCGAAGATCTCTTCCTTGTAGATCTTCATGTCCTTGGTGACATTGTCGAAGAGGGTGGGGCCCACCCAGAAGCCGCCGTCGTATCCATCCACGGAGAGGCCACGACCATCAGTGACCAGCGTTGCGCCCTCGTCCACGCCGGACTGGATGTAACCCTCGATCCTCTCCTTGGCAGAAGCAGCCACCACGGGGCCGAAGTCCGAATCCTTGTCCAGGCTGTGGCCCACTTTGAGGTCCTTGACGCGTTCGGTCAGCTTGGCCACCAGCGCATCAGCGGTTTCCTGCCCCACTGGAACGGCAACGGAGATCGCCATGCAGCGTTCGCCGGCGGAACCGTACCCGGCACCAATCAGGGCGTCGGCTGCCATGTCCAGATCGGCGTCGGGCATGATCACCATATGGTTCTTCGCACCGCCGAAGCACTGCGCACGCTTGCCGTGTGCTGCAGCAGTTGCGTAGATGTACTGGGCGATGGGCGTGGAGCCCACAAATCCAATGGCTTTGACCCGCGGATCTTCCAGCAGCGCATCCACGGCTTCCTTGTCGCCGTTGATCACGTTGAAGACGCCGTTGGGCACGCCGGCCTCGCTGTACAGTTCCGCAAGGCGCAGGGGAACTGACGGGTCCCGCTCGGAGGGCTTGAGGATGAACGCGTTGCCGGCTGCGAGCGCCGGGCCGGACTTCCACAGCGGGATCATGGCCGGGAAGTTGAAGGGAGTGATGCCTGCTACCACGCCCAGCGGCTGGCGGAGCGAATGGACATCGATCCCCTGCCCGGCGTTGTCCGAGAATTCGCCCTTGAGCAGGTGCGGCGCCCCGGCGGAGAACTCCACTACCTCGATGCCGCGCTGGATATCGCCCTTGGCGTCCGCGAAGGTCTTGCCGTGCTCGGAGGACAAGAGCTTGGCGAGTTCGTCCATGTTCTGGTTAACCAGGTTCACGAACTTCAGGAGGATGCGTCCCCGGCGTTGCGGGTTCATGGCCGCCCATTCGAGCTGGCCCTTTTCTGCATTTGCGACGGCGTTGCGAACCTCGTCCGCGCTGGCCAGCGGAAGCCGTGCCTGAACTTCGCCCGTGCAGGGATCGTAGACATCACTGAACCGGCCGGACGTGCCGTCGATCCTCTGGCCGTCTACGTAGTGGGAAAGCTCGCGCACCATGGTGAAATGCTCCTTTGCATCGGTGAATGACTGCCGTGCCGCCGGGTGCTGTGACCGTTGCCGAACACGTGACCAACTGTGATCCAGGTCATCTCTGAATCCGAATATACTCGGACTTCCTACTAATTTCCAGAGGGGTACTAGTGGACCTCCCTCATCTCCTTGTACGCCTCCAGCGCTTCGGCCCGCGTGGTTTTGAGGTCCACGATTTCCTCTGCGTACTCCGGTGTCCCGAACTCCGGAATCCAGCGGGCGATGTACTTCCCTTGAGGATCGAATTTGACGCGCTGAGCCTCCGGATTGAAGATCCTGAAGAACGGTGAAGCATCCGCGCCGGAGCCGGCTACCCACTGCCAGTTGGCGGGATTCGATGCAGGATCCGCATCCACCAGGGTGTCCCAGAACCACTGCTCCCCCAGCTGCCAATGGATGCCGAGGTTCTTCACCAGGAAGCTGGCGGCAACCATGCGGACGCGGTTGTGCATCCAGCCCGTATGCCACAGCTGCCGCTGCCCCGCGTCCACCATGGGGAAACCGGTGCGGCCCTGCTGCCAGGCCCGGAACTCCTCGGGTGCCGACTCGTGGCCGGGATGCTTGTTACTGCCATTTTTGGCGCTACCCGGCCACGCCCACGGGAAGCGATCAAACTCAGTGCGAAGGTTGGCCGTTGCCAACTCCGGGTTGTGGAAGTACTGGTGCCAGCAGAACTCACGCCAGCCCAACTCGGAAGCATAAATAGAGGCGCTTTCGGAGCGTCTGGACCCCAGGGCATGCCACACCTCGAACGGGCTGAGCTCACCCCAGCGAAGGTAGGGCGAGAGACAACTGCTGCCATCGGTATCGGGGCGGTTGCGGCCCTCGCTGTAGTTGGACAGGCCGTCATCCACGAACTTGGCGAGCCGCTTGTGCCCGGCAGCAGCTCCCGGCGTCCACATCTCGGCCAGCCCACCTGACCAGTCCGGCGTTGTGGGCAGCAGATGCCACGAATCCAGCTGCTCGTAGGCGGGCAGCTTTCCCGTGAATCCGTGGCCCGCTTGGGGGACAGCCAAGGGCTCGCGGAAATCCTGCGCAGAAACGGTCCGCCAGAAAGGGGTAAAGACCTTGTACTGTCCGCCCGTTTTGGTGGTGACTTCCCACGGCTCATGAAGAAGGGAGGCCTGGAAACTCGAGACGTGCAGTCCCGCCTCGCCCGCCCAAGCCTTAATGCCGGCGTCCACCGTCCGCTCAGCGGAACCGTACCGCCGGTTCCAGTACAGCCCGCCGGCACCAATCGCCGTCGTGGTCTTCTGCACGATGTCCGCCGCCGGGCCACGGCGGAGGAGTAATGGAACACCGAGCTTGTCCAGCTCCTCACGGAGGCTGGTCAGCGAGTGGTGGAGCCACCACCGCGAGGCCCCGCCGTGAGGGCGGATGCCCGGCGATTCTTCGTCAAGGACGTAGAGGGCAACGGCCGCACCGTCGTCGACGGCGGCACGCAAGGCCGGGTTGTCGGCGACCCGCAGATCGTCGCGAAACCAAACAATGGACGGCTTCATGAGTACCTTTCAGCGAAAACCCTGGGAAACAGGAACAGCCCATGCCCCCTAAGAAATCCTAGGGGCATGGGCTGAAAGCTCGCTGGTATGAAATCAGGCGATGGATGCCAAGGCTTGCTGGCGGATCTCGGAAACCGGAATGTCGGTGGCAGTTTCGGTCCACATCGGGACACTATTTACCACGTAGTCCCTGGCGGCCGGCCCAACCATGGTCATGCCCGGGTAAATCCGCCGGCCATTTTCCTTGACGGGCTTATGGCCCTCGAGTTCCAGAGCGGTCTTGAAGGCGGAGTCGGGAATGGGGATTTTGCGTCCGAGGACGCACCAGCTGATGTACAAGCCATAGAACGTGTCAAAGTCCAAGCCGTTGTCAGTGTCGTCCTCAAACACCACACAGTCGCGAATAAAGCTACCAATTTGGGTGTCGGTCATTACGGGGCCTCCGGCGTCGGAAGAAATAACGGGCCGCCGGTCTGCATCAGCGAATGTCCTGTTCCCTCACTATAGACCCGTTCCGGGGGTCTGAACGAGGAAATGAGATTAACTCTGGGTTGCGCACGGCCAAATGCCCGTGCTAATGCGGGAAAACAGGGATGATTAGGACTAAGCGTCAATCACCATATCGGTCCGCGCGGTGGAGCAGCAGGGCAGGAACTTGCCTGCGTCAATCTCTCGTGCCCGGATTCCGCCTTGGTGGTTCATCTCCACTTCACCTGAAAGTTTCACCACCTTGCAGGAGCCACACATGCCCTCTTTGCAGTTGGCACCGATCCTGACGCCGGCACGCTGGGCAGGGCCCAGGATGTGCTCAGTGGGATCCACGCGCACGTTGATCCCCGTGCGCATGAAGGACAAGGTGAGGCTTCCCGTGCCTACTGTCTCGAAACTCGAAGCATCGGGAGTTGAGACCTCCGCCCCCGCATCCGAACCGGCATCGGAGGTTTCAGGCGCATCCGGGTCAACCGTTTCCAGCGGCATCCCCGTGGCCTGCAGGGTCCCCTCGGCGTCGTAGCCGGGCTCGTAGAGCCCGAACGCTGCGGGCTGGCCCTCATAGTAGTCCTCCGCGGAATCCGCGATTTCCTCTGCGATCTCCTCAGCAATGTCCACCGCAAGGGCCAGCTCTGCCTGATACTCAAGGATGGTCTGGCGGTCCCCGGTGAAGAACTCCATATGGATGGAGGTGTCATCCACTCCCACGTTCCCCAACAGTTCGGTGGCCGTGTTCAGGTAGCCCTCGGGGCCACATGCGTAGACCTGCCGCCCGTTGGCGTCCGGCGCAACCTCGTTCAGCATGGCCGCCGTCAGCCGTCCGCTCAGCCCTTCCCAGTCCGCGGGTTTGGCGCGGTCGCCCAAGGAGTAGAAGACCTTGATGCGCGAGTCCACCGAGGCGATGTAGGCGAGCTCCTTATTAAAGGCAAAACCCTCGTCCGCCGCCCCGTGGTACAGCACAACCACATCGGCCTGTCCGGGCAGAGAGTGGATGGTCCGCACCATGGACATGATCGGCGTGATGCCGGCGCCGGCGGCCAGCAGGAGGTAGCGTGCCCGCCGGTCAGCGTCGGGCAGGTGGAAGGCACCCACGGGTCCCAACATCTCAAGGACAGTGCCGGGCTTGATGTTCTGGTGCACCCACGGCGAAACCAGTCCCGTGGGATCGCGTTTGACCGTGATGTCGAAAGTCCACGGCTTGGTGGGGGCGCTGGACAACGAGTAGCTTCGGTCCGCCGGATCCTGGTCCTCGCCGTTCACGGGGAAGGCAACGTTCACGTACTGGCCGGCCCGGAACGCCAGGGGCGCACCGTCGCAGCGGCGGAACACGAAAGTCATCATTCCGCCCACTTCGGGAACGATTTCCACGCATTCGGCCATGAACTCCTGCGGATGCCAGGGACCCAGGGCGCGGGCTGCGCTGGCGGGTCCCTCGGTGCTGCCCATCACCCTGTTCCACGGCATTTCAAGACCGCGAATGCGATGTGGCTCCTGGACGATGGTCTCAGTGAGGAGTTCGGTCATGCCAGGTGCTCCTGGACACGCTGCACGTACCAGTTGATGAATGCCTCCACCTGGTATTCGCTCTTCATGTACGGGCCGGGCTCGTAGGCAGGGCTGCCGGCTCCGGTCTGGCACAGTTCCACGAACGCTTTGTCCTGCAGGTTGGTCTGTTTCCAGGTGTAGGTGAGTTTCTCCAGGTCGTAGTCCACGCCTTCCACTGCGTCGTCAGCTACCAGCCAGGTGGTGCGAACCAAGGACTGGTGTTCGTTGATGGGGAAGACACCGAACGTGATGACGTGATCGCTCTGGAAGTGGAACCAGCTGTTGGGCTGCAGGTGCATCGAGCAGCGGCCAAGGCGGAAGTCCGGCAGATCACCAAGCAGTTTCTTGGAAAGCCTGCGCCCGTCGGCCGAGAACGATTCGCCCTCACCGTCGAGGGATTCACGTGAAATACGGATTCCTGCAATGCGGGTGTCCAGCTCCTCCACCACCTCGTAGGGAAGGCCATAGCGGCGGCAACGCTCCTCAAGCGAGGATTGTGCTTCCTTGTTGCGGTCCCACACTTCCTCGAGGTGGGCCGGGATCAGGCCCTCCGTCAGTCCCCACGTGGGAAACAGCGAACAGGCGAGCTCCGGGTGGCCGTCGCAGTGGTAGCACTCACGGTTGTTCTCCATGACGAGCTTCCAGTTGCCCTCCTCGATGATGTTCTGCTGGTAGGCAATCTTCGTCTTGGACAGATCGTGGGGCGCAAGGTACGGCTCAAAGATCTTTGAGGTTTCGTCAAAATCGGTGGGCGGCTCATCGGCAATGCAGACGAAGATGAGCCCGGCAACCTCGCGGCCGTGTGCCCGCTTCAGGGCGAAGCAATTCTTGTCGAACTTGGCCTCGCCGGGAGCGGAGGCATGGATCAGGTTGCCCTCGGGGGAATAGGTCCAGGAGTGGTAGCCGCACACCAGGTTTCCAGTGGCCCCTGCAGCCTCGGTGAGGACCCGTGCGCCGCGGTGGCGGCAGACGTTGTGCAGGACGTTCACGCCGCCGTCGTCATTGCGCAGAACGATCAGGGAGTAAGGACCGTAGTCAACCGTGATGTAGTCGCCCGGCTCCGGTAGCTCGGCGACGCTGCCGGCAAAGATCCAGTGCTGGCCAAAAATGGCTTCCATGTCCATCTTGAAGATCGTGGCATCGGTGTAGAAGGGCGCGTCGAGGGAATAACCCTTGCGCCGGAACTCGAACAACGCGCTGATCTCTGCCAGCTGCTCTGCAGGCAAAGAAGAGGCGAGTTTTCCGCGTGAGTTGAGGGGCAAGACTGGAGCAGACATATGTTTTCCTCCCGGGAGGCGTGGGTCAGAGTGTGTTTCGTGGGGAGCACTGCTGCTTGGGGGGCGAGCGGCGATGTCGAAAACCTTGTAATCATGAGATTAGGGATCATTGAACCACAACAAAAGCGCAAGATTCAGAAGATAACCGTGCACAATAGGTGCATGATCGATGCGAGGCTCATCACACTCCGGGTGTTTGCCCGCTGCGGCACCATTGGCGCCACCGCGGAGCTCACCGGATACTCTCCTTCCGCCGTCTCCGCTCAGCTGCGGGAGCTCCAGCGCATGCTGGGAATGCAGCTACTGACCAAGGACGGCCGGGGCGTGCGGCTGACCGCCACGGGCCGCTTTCTGGTGGCCGGTTCGGACACCCTCATTGCCGAATGGGAGAGCCTGCGCGCAGCGGCGATGGAGGCCGGCGATCAGGTGCAGTCACGTTTTGGGCTCGGCGGCTTCTCGACGGCGGCCGCCCAGTTGCTGGCGCCGCTGGCCGCCACCCTTCGCTCCACGCGTCCCCTGCTGGAGGTGCAGGTGCTGGAAGCAAATCCGGCCCGCTGCTTCGATTTGCTGGTGGCCGAGCGAATAGACCTTGCAGTGATTGTTGCCATGCAGTCAGACACCTACGTGGAGGACGATCCCCGGTTCGAACAGACCGTCTTGCTGGACGATCCCCTGGACGTCATCATTCCCGGTACCCACCGGCTGGCATCACGGGAAACTGTGACCCTTGAAGAACTGGCTGCAGAACCATGGATCACAGAAGCCGCCGGATCCACGTACCACGCCCTCTTTACAGCGGCCTTTACGGCTGTTGGTGTAACACCGCGAGTAGCTCATGAGGCCGTTGAATGGGAAACCCAAATCGCCTTCGTGGGCGCAGGGCTGGGCGTTGGCCTGCTGCCGCGACTCGCACCCCTGCATAATGCAGAGAACGTGGTCCGGCTACGCATTACCGGTAAAGGCAAGCCCGCACGCCGAATTGTGGCAGCGGTGCGCAGGGGCAGCATCGCGTCGCCTTTGATCCAGGAATCGCTGGGCATCCTGCAGGAGAGCGCACAGAGGATCCTCACGGCCCGGCCGGAAGACGATCGCTGACAATCCGGCGCGAGGCTGCAGACGGTAACTACGCCGCGAAAAGGGCCTGACGTACAGCATGCTCAAAGCCACTGACGTGCACACGGGCCAGCTCTGCAGCCTTGTCCTCTTCGCCGTCAAGGACAGCCTTCAGCAGATCCAGGTGCTCACGCACGTGGTGCTCAAGATCCGGCAAACGATCCAGGACCATGCACCAGATCCGGGTTGCCAGATTGTCGTAGCGAATCAGGATGTCTTCGAGGTGCGGGTTCGCGGCCGCCGCGTAGATTCCCCGGTGAACGCTGGCGTCGAGCCGCAAAGTTTCGACCACCGACGCAGCATCGACGTCAAAGTCCTCCACTGCGCGCATCACTTCACGAAGATGTTCTTTGGTGGCAGCGGATGCAACGCGAGCCGCCCTCGCAGCAGCGAGGGGTTCCAATTGTGCCCGGATCTCGGAAATAAAGGCCAGGTCAGTCACATCCACGCGCGTGGCAAACGTCCCCCGCCTTGGATAGGTAATCACCAGCCGGTCCAGCTCCAGGCGTTTCAATGCTTCCCGCACCGGAGTCCGACCTACCTCCAGGTCTTTGGCCAGCTGATCGTCGTTGAGGAGCTCGCCGGGCTTGATGTCCAACATCAGGAGCCGGTCCCGGAGGCGTTCATAGGCGATGTCGGCCAGGGATTTCTTCGTGTCGTCACCGGCGATTGCCAGAGTTCCAAAAGTCACGGCGCCTTCTCCTTCCAACCAAAAGAAATCTATTGACCTGCCTGAATGACCAGTATACGCTGAATCCAATCCTAATATATCAGTTCGGGACTCAGGAATATATCTAAAGGAGGCGACATGACCCTCATGGCGACAGACTCACCCGTAAGCACACTGCCCAAGCCGGAAGCGCTCAAAGACGAGCAGGCACAGAAGTTCGTACTCACATTGTCGTGCGTCGAACGGGCCGGGATCGTTCAGGCAGTCACCACCTTCCTGTTCGAACGCGGTTTCAACATTGAAGAACACCAGCAGTTCGACGACGGCCTCCGCCAGACGCTGCACCTGCGGACCGCTTTCTCCGGACCACTGTCCTACTCGCCGGAGCGGCTCGAAGAAGAATTCAGCGCAATTGCCGACCGCTTCGAGATGAAGTTCAGCTTCCACGACCAAACCAAGAAGCGGGTCCTGGTGATGGTGTCCAAGTTCGGGCACTGCCTGAACGATCTCATCTTCCGTTGGCGGGGCGGCAGCCTCGGCGGTGACCTGGTGGTGGTTGCCTCAAACCATGAGACCCACCGCGCCATGGCAGAAGCCGCCGGCCTGCCCTTCGTCTACATTCCCGTCACGCCTGACACCAAGGCTGAAGCCGAGCAGCAGCTCCTGGACCTGGTGGAGGAGTACAACGTGGACCTCGTAGTACTGGCTCGCTACATGCAGGTGCTTTCGGACGACTTGTGCCGCGCCCTCGAGGGACGCGCCATCAACATCCACCACTCCTTCCTGCCGGGATTCAAGGGCGCCCGTCCCTACCACCAGGCCTACGACCGTGGCGTGAAGCTGGTGGGTGCAACCGCCCACTACGTCACCGCGGACCTGGACGAGGGACCCATCATCGAGCAGGAAGTCATCCGCGTCGATCACAGCTACGGCCCCACCACCCTCTCCACCGTGGGCCAGGACGCCGAAGCCCTGGCGTTGTCCCGCGCCGTGAAGTGGCATTGCGAACACCGCGTGCTGCTGGACCAGACCAGCACAGTGGTTTTCCGCTAAACCCCGCCCCAGAACACCAGCAGACTCACCCCTTTTTAACTTCAGCAGGAGAACCCCATGGCATCCACGCCTCGCATTGTCATCATTGGAGCTGGGATTGTTGGCACCAACCTCGCCGACGAACTGGTCACCCGCGGTTGGAACAACATCACTGTCCTGGACCAAGGACCCCTGAACATGCCCGGTGGCTCCACGTCCCACGCACCGGGCCTGGTTTTCCAGACCAACCCGTCCAAGTCCATGGCACTGTTCGCCAAGTACACGGTGGAAAAGCTCCTGTCCCTCACGGAGGATGGCCAGAGCTGCTTCAACCAGGTGGGTGGACTGGAAGTAGCCACCACGGAGACCCGCCTGGCTGACCTGAAGCGCAAGCTCGGCTACGCACAGTCATGGGGCATCGACGGCAAGATCCTCTCCCGCGAGGAGTGCAAGGCGCTCTACCCGCTGATCAATGAGGAAGACATCCTCGGTGGCCTGCACGTCCCCACCGATGGCCTGGCGCTTGCAGCCCGTGCCGTGCAGCTGCTGATCAAGCGCACCGAAGCTGCCGGGGTGAAGTACATCGGCAACACCGAGGTCACCGGAATTGAGCAGACCAACCGCCGCGTGACCGGCGTCGAAACCGCCGACGGCGTGATCCCCGCGGACATCGTGGTTTCCTGCGCCGGTTTCTGGGGCGCCAAGGTGGGCGAGTTGATCGGAATGTCCGTTCCGCTCCTCCCGCTGGCTCACCAGTACGTAAAAACGACGCCGGTTCCCGCCCAGAAGGGCAAGAACGAACTGCCCAACGGCGCCCAGCTGCCCATCCTGCGTCACCAGGACCAGGACCTCTACTACCGCGAGCACGGCGAGCGGTACGGCATTGGCTCTTACGCTCACCGCCCCATGCCCGTGGACCTTGACGAGCTGGGTAGCTACGAGCCCAGCAGCATCAGCGAACACAACATGCCCTCCCGCCTGGACTTCACGCTGGAGGACTTCCTTCCTGCGTGGGAGGCCACCAAGCAGATCCTGCCGGCACTGCGCGAAAGTGAAATCGAGGATGGTTTCAACGGCATCTTCTCCTTCACCCCGGACGGTGGCTCACTGGTGGGCGAATCCAAGGAAGTGGACGGGTTCTTCGTTGCAGAGGCCGTGTGGGTGACCCACTCCGCCGGCATTGCCCGCGCTGTGGCCGAACTGCTGGTGGACGGAAAGTCGCAGATTGATCTGGGAGACTGCGACATCCACCGTTTCGAAGAGGTTCAGCTGACCCCCGAATATGTCAGCGAAACGTCCCAGCAGAACTTCGTGGAAATCTACGATGTGATGCATCCGCTCCAGCCCAAGCTCTCCCCCCGCAATCTTCGCGTCAGCCCATTCCACGCCCGCCACAAGCAGCTGGGCGGCTACTTCCTGGAAGGCGCCGGCTGGGAACGTCCGTACTGGTTCGAAGCCAACGCTGAACTCCTCAAGGAAATGCCGGACGATTGGCAGCCCCCGGCCCGTGACGCCTGGTCCGGAATGTTCAGCTCGCCCATCGCCGCAGCCGAGGCCTGGAAAACCCGCACAGCCGTTGCCATGTATGACATGACGCCACTGAAGCGCCTCGAGATCTCCGGCCCGGGAGCCGTGAAGTTGCTGCAGGAACTGACCACCGGTGACATGTCCAAGAAGCCCGGCGCGGTAACGTACACGCTCCTTCTGGACGAGGCCGGCGGCATTCGAAGTGACATCACGGTGGCCCGCCTCAGCGAAGACACCTTCCAGCTGGGCGCCAACGGCAACATGGACACCGCCTACTTCGAGCGGGCAGCACGGCACCAAACGGAGAACGGCGACGCCGGCGACTGGGTCCAGGTGCGTGACACCACTGGCGGCACCTGCTGCATCGGCCTGTGGGGTCCGTTGGCCCGCGACCTCATCAGCACCGTCAGCAGCGACGACTTCAGCAACGACGGCCTGAAGTACTTCCGTTCCAAGAAGGTCACCATCGGAGGGGTCACCGTCACTGCGATGCGCCTTTCCTACGTGGGTGAACTCGGCTGGGAGCTCTACACCAGCGCAGACAACGGGCAGCGCCTCTGGGACGCCCTGTGGAAGGCCGGCCAGCCGTTCGGCGTCATTGCCGCAGGCCGTGCCGCGTTCAGCTCGCTGCGACTGGAAAAGGGCTACCGTTCCTGGGGCTCGGACATGACCACCGAGCACGATCCTTACGAAGCGGGCCTCGGGTTTGCCGTAAAAATGACCAAGGAAAACTTCGTCGGTAAGGCCGCTTTGGAAGGCCGCACCGAGGAAGGCTCAGCCCGCCGCTTGCGCTGCTTGACCGTCGACGACGGCAGGAGCCTGGTGCTGGGCAAGGAACCGGTGTTCTACAAGGACCAGGCCGTGGGTTATGTAACCAGCGCCGCCTACGGCTACTCGGTCCGCAAGCCGATCGCCTACGCCTACCTGCCCTCTGCAGTGTCCTTGGGGGACTCCGTGGAAATCGAATACTTCGGCCGCCGCATCCAGGCAACCGTCACCGAAGATCCGCTGTACGACCCCACCATGAGCCGGCTCCGGGGCTAATCCATGATCAGTTCAGAAGCCATCAACGATTACCTCTCCAGGCTTGCCTCACGCCAGCCCACCCCCGGTGGGGGCGCGGCCGCAGCCCTGCATGCCGCCCAAGGTGCCGCTTTGGTAGCCATGGTGGCCAGATACACCACCGGCGCAAAGTATGAGGAACACGCCGCTCTGGTCAACCGGATCACCAGCGCCGCCGACCACCTGATGGTGGAGTCCTTGCGCCTGGCGGACGCCGATGAGCACGCTTTCCAGTCCGTCATCGACTCCTACAAGCTCGCGTCAGACAGCGATGAACTTAAGGCAATAAAGTCTGCTGCCATCCAGGAAGCGCTGGTCCAGGCGGCCCACACTCCCGCGCAGTTGATCAACGTTGCCGGTGAAGTGGTGGACCTTGCCACCGAACTCTTTGATGTGGCCAACCCCAACGTCATCAGCGACGTCGCGGCTGCCGCGGACGCAGCACGCGCAGCTGCAACCACGGCCAGGGTCAACATCGACATCAACGTCGTGGCCATTAAGCACGGCGATGCCCGCTCCCGCCTGGCAGAACAGACGGACGGGATTGAGGAAAAGGTGGTGCTGGCGGCAGATGCCTTGGTGAAGCGCGTCCGCGAAAGGATCCTCTCATGACCGCAGTGCAGGGGAACACCGAAGTACTTTCCGGCAAGCCGCTCGCTGCCCTCATCCAGCAGCGGGCCCAGCAGGAGTCAACCCTCTTGGACGATGAGGGCCTCCACCCGGTGCTGGCTGTTGTTGTGGCAACGGACGATGAGTCCACACACTGGTACGTTCGGTCCATTGAACGTGCAGCCGGGCGGGCAGGCATCGGCTGCAGGATAGTCGATCTTGGCCACGACGCCACCGAGCAGGTCCTGGCCAACGTCCTTACGGACCTCAGCGCCGAACCCACCGTTCACGGCATCATCCTGCAGACTCCCCTGCCCGCTGCCGTGCGACCTGACCGGCTGGTGGGGCTCATCGCCCCGGATAAAGATATCGACGGCGCCAATCCCCTCAGTCTCGGTCGCTTGGCTGTGGGACAGCCCGCCTTCGCCCCCGCTACCGCCCGGGCAGTGGTGGAACTGCTGGACCACTTCCAGATCCCGGTAGCGGGACGGAACGTGGCCGTCGTCGGGCGTTCCGCCGTGGTGGGCAAGCCGCTGTCTTTGCTGCTCCTCGCGAAAGACGCGACCGTCACCGTCTGCCATTCCAAATCCGGGGCGCTGGAACACTACACCCGGCCCGCCGACGTCGTGGTTGTTGCTGCTGGGCGGACCGGGCTCTTGACCGGGAATCACGTCTCGGAGAAGACTGTGGTGATCGACGTCGGCACGAACGTCCTGGCCGACGGTTCCCTGGTGGGAGACGTTGACGAGGCCAGTGTCACCGGCGTGGCGGCCGGGCTGAGTCCGGTCCCGGGCGGGGTGGGATCAGTGACCACCGCGCTCCTGCTCCTGCACACTGTGGAAGCCGCCCGGCAGCAGTCCCACAGCGGGTTGCTGGCCGCTTCCACTTCCCGGATCTGAAGGGGTTCCCATGCATTCCAAAGCTCCACGCGAGAACATTGACGAGTCAAAGCTGACCGTCACCAAACCCAAGACCAAGGCCGTTGGCATCCCAGCTGTTGCCAACGCCCTGAAAATTTCGCTGGAACAGATGGGACCGCTGCGAAGCGTTCAGACCCTTCTAGCTGTGAATCAGCTGGACGGGTTCGACTGCATGGGATGCGCCTGGCCCGAGCATGAAAAGCGTAATGCGGCAGAGTTCTGCGAGAACGGCGCCAAGGCAGTGGCTGAGGAAGGCACCCGCCGCCGCGTCACGCCGGAGTTCTTTGCCCACCATTCCGTTGCTGAGCTCAAAACCCGCGATGACTTCTGGCTGGGCCAGCAAGGCCGGATCACCCACCCGATGTTCCTCGATGAAGGCGCTACTCACTACAGGACCATTGAGTGGGAAGATGCCTATGACCTCATGGCCGAAGAGTTGCGGGCCATGGAACACCCGGACGAAGCGGTTTTCTACACCTCCGGCCGGACCTCCAATGAAGCCGCGTTCGTGTACCAGCTCTTGGTTCGCGGCCTGGGCACCAACAATCTGCCGGACTGCTCCAACATGTGCCACGAATCCTCCGGCTCCGCACTGGTGGAAACCATTGGCATCGGCAAGGGTTCCGTCAGCCTGACGGACCTGGAGACGGCGTCACTGATCTTCGTCGCTGGACAGAACCCCGGCACCAACCACCCGCGCATGCTCAGCGCCTTGGAAAAAGCGAAGAAGAACGGCGCGATCATCGTGTCCGTCAACCCGCTTCCCGAGGCCGGGCTCCTGCACTTTGAAAACCCCCAGCACCTGGCCGGCATGATTCAAGGGACCCAGCTGACGGACGACTTCCTGCAGATCCGGGCCGGTGGAGACCAAGCCCTGTTCCAAGGACTGGGCAAATACCTTCTGGAGGCCGAAGCTGCGGGACGGAACACTCCGGGCCTGGACACCGTGCTGGATCACCACTTCATCAACAACCACACCGTGGGTCTCGATGACTACCTGCGCTACCTGGAGAAGGTGGAGTGGGATGACATTGTGGAGGCAACCGGCCTGACCCTGGAGCAGATCCATGCGACGGGTGAGCGCTTGCTCGCCTCCAGCGCCACCATCGTGTGCTGGGCCATGGGACTGACCCAGCACAAACATTCCGTCCCCACCCTCCGCGATGTGGTCAACGTTCTCCTGCTCCAAGGCAATATCGGCAAGCCCGGCGCCGGCGTGTGCCCCGTGCGCGGGCACTCGAACGTTCAAGGCGACCGCACCATGGGCATCTTCGAAAAGATGCCTCCGACGTTCCATGACCGGCTGGACCAGGAATTCGGGTTCCGCTCCCCCCGGGAGCATGGCTACGACACCGTGGCAGCCATCCGCGCCATGCGCGACGGGAAAGTCCGTTTCTTCATGGGGATGGGCGGCAACTTCGTGCGGGCCGCCCCCGATTCAGAGGTTACCGAGCAGGCCCTGGCCAACACTGGCCTGAGCGTGCAGATCTCCACCAAGCTGAATCACTCACACCTGTCCACGGGTCGGCGGGCTTTGATCCTGCCCACCCTCGGCCGCACCGAGAAGGACACGCAACGCACGGGCGACCAGCGGGTCACCGTGGAGGACTCCATGAGCGCCGTCCACGCCTCACGGGGACGCCTCAAACCTGCAAGCGACCACCTCCACTCGGAAGTGGCAATCGTCTGCAATCTCGCGGACAGGTTGTTTACGGACGGTCACGGGCGCCTGCCCAACACACCCCAGGCATCCTGGCTGGCCATGCGGGACGACTACACCCTGATCCGGAAGCACATTGAGGCCGTCTTCGATGGTTTTGAGGACTTTGAAGCACGCATCCAGCACCCCGGCGGCTTCGTGCTGCCACACCCACCGCGCGACGCCAGGAAGTTCCACACCGCATCCGGGAAAGCACACTTCACGGGCAACGAGCTGGAGTTCATCAAGATCCCGCCCGGCCGGCTGGTCCTGCAGACCCTGCGCTCACATGACCAGTACAACACCACCATCTACGGCAAGGACGACCGCTACCGCGGAATCCACGGTGGCCGTCGCGTGGTGCTCATCAACGCCGACGACATCACCGAGCTGGGATTCTCCGACGGCGACATGGTCCACCTGATTTCCGAGTTCCAAGGGACGGACCGGCGGGCCGAGAACTTCCGCATCGTGTCCTATTCGACGCCGAAAGGGTGCGCCGCCGCCTACTACCCGGAAACAAATGTCCTGGTGCCCTTGGATTCCGTGGCCGATACCAGTGGAACACCCACCTCGAAGTCGGTGATCATCCGGCTGGAGAAAGCGTAGATCCAGAACGAGATTTTCATCCGTCCAGTTTTTCCACCCGTCCAGTGGGCCGTGAAAGGTGCTTCGGTGCCTGAAACCTGGGGAGGTATTTCCTCATCGAAGCGCCGTTTTCGGTCCATTGGGCAGCAATGTCAGTAACAGCCAAAGAATAGGGAGTGACCATGTCAGGAAACAGAGCAGTCGCCTACAAGGAACCCGGTGTCGTTGAGATCATCGACACTGACTACCCCACGTTTGAGCTCAAAGACGGACCAGGCGTCAACCCTGCCAACGTCGGAAGGAAAGTACCGCACGGCGCGATCCTCCGGACGGTAACCACCAACATCTGCGGTTCGGACCAGCACATGGTCCGCGGCCGCACCACGGCTCCGAAGGACCTGGTCCTCGGCCACGAAATCACCGGCGAAGTGGTGGAGGTGGGACCCGACGTCGAGTTCATCAAGGTAGGCGACATCGTCTCCGTACCGTTCAACATCTCCTGTGGCCGCTGCCGGAACTGCAAGGAACAGAAGACCGGCATTTGCCTCAACGTCAACCCCGACCGTCCTGGCAGCGCCTACGGCTACGTTGACATGGGCGGCTGGGTAGGCGGGCAAGCAGAGTTCGTGCTGGTTCCCTACGCTGACTGGAACCTGCTGCGCTTCCCGGACCGCGATCAGGCCCTGGAAAAGATCATGGACTTGACCATGCTCTCGGACATTTTCCCCACCGGCTTCCACGGCGCGGTTACTGCCGGCGTGGGCGTAGGATCCACGGTTTACATCGCTGGTGCCGGGCCTGTGGGCCTTGCCGCCGCCGTCGGCGCCCAGTTGCTTGGCGCCGCCGTCGTGATTGTGGGCGACATGAACGAGGACCGGCTGGCGCAGGCGCGATCCTTCGGCTGCGAAACCGTCAACGTCTCCAACGGCGATCCCAAGGAGCAGATCGCACAGATCCTTGGAGTTCCGGAAGTGGATTGCGGCGTGGACGCTGTTGGTTTCGAAGCCCGCGGCCACGGCAAGGATGCCTCCCACGAGGCTCCGGCGACCGTGCTGAACTCCCTCATGGACATCACCGCCGCCGGCGGCTCCCTGGGCATCCCGGGCCTCTACGTCACTGGCGATCCGGGTGGAATCGACGAGGCAGCCAAGCACGGCTCCCTCTCACTGTCCCTCGGTACCGGCTGGGCAAAGTCCTTGTCCTTCACCACCGGCCAGTGCCCCGTCATGAAGTACAACCGCCAGCTGATGATGGCCATCCTCCATGACAAGGTCCAGATCGCCAAGGCCGTCAACGCCAAGGCCATCCCGCTCGAGGACGCTCCGCGCGGCTACGCCGAGTTCGACGCCGGATCGGCAACAAAGTTCGTGCTGAACCCCAACGGCTACGTGAAGGGCTAATACAGTACGCATCAACTGATACCGGGGACTGCGCGGCACGCATTACGGGAAGGCCGTGCAGTCCCCGGTATCTGCGTTGGAACAGCAGCACTACCCCAGGAAGCGAAGAACCATGCTCACCCAAGAAAGAGCCGCCCCCGGCACCACCCATGTCCGGCGGCATGCGCCTACCTGGGCCGAAGCGCGGCAGCTGTCCTACACATGCGCCACGCCGCTACCCTCCGTGGCAGTTACCCTCCGCGAAGCAATCGGCGGCACGCTCACCAGCCCCGTCACCGCGCCACGAAATCTCCCGCACTATGCCTCATCTGCCATGGACGGTTGGGCCATTAACGGCGGCGGCCCATGGAAGTTAACCACGCCGGGTGGGCCGCTCGCCGCAGGGCAAGCCAGCGCTATCGCCACCGGAGGGCTCGTCCCCGCAGGTGCCACGTCCATCCTGCGCAAGGAGAGCGGCCGCGTCTCCGACGCCGGGCACCTCACCCTCAGGCCCGATTCAACGCCCGACGAAACACTCCCCGGCCGTCACATTCGTCCGGCCGGAGAAGAAGCCACCACCGGCGACGTCCTCATACACGCCGGCACCCTCCTCAACCCGGCACACATCGCCCTGGCCGCTGTAGCAGGCCACGATCACGTCCGGATACAACGCAAGCCGAGGGTCGCCGTCGTGCTTACCGGCTCCGAAGTAGTCACCTCAGGTGAGCCTGCACCGGGACAGGTCCGCGACGCCTTCGGTCCCCACTTGGATACTGTCATTTCGCAACTGGGCGGGGAGCCTCGCGGACAGCAAAGAATCGGCGACTCGTATGACGAGTGGATGGCGGCACTGAGCGGCGCTCCTGAAGGCTCAGTTCCCGACGCCGAACGGCCGGACGTCACGATTACCACCGGCGGAACAGGGAAATCAGGCACGGACCATTTCCGCGACGCCGTCACGGCGCTGGGCGGCAGGCTCTTACTGGACGGGATAGCCATGCGCCCGGGACATCCGGCAGTGCTGGCGGAACTTCCTGATGGTCGGTTCATCATCGGGCTTCCGGGGAACCCGCTGGCGGCCATGATGGCGCTGATGACCCTTGGCGAACCCCTGCTGGCTGCGCTGGGAAACAGGCCCCTCACTGAAGCCAGCCCCATGACGTCCGGGGCTGACATTGAACCGGACCCACGGCGAACACGGCTAATTCCTTGCACCGTAGTTCATGGCCTGGTGTTCCCGGCCTCCCACACGGGTCCGGGAATGATGCGTGGGCTTGCCTGGGCACATGGATACATGGCAGTGCCTCCTGAAGGCGTGGCAGCCGGAGCGCCCGTGCCGGTGCTGCCGCTGCCCTGGACTTAGCTGGTCGCTGCCCATGGTGTGAGTCGAGGCCCGTGGTGTGAAAGGGTCCGTGGTCCGAGTCGAGGCCCGTGGAAAACTCCGTCTAGGATGAGGAAAGACGAGGGTGCAGGCCGAACATGGCTACCGGCTTACGGCGGCCTGCTTGGACAATGACACGAGGCACCATGGCCGCAAACAACAACCCGGACCCTGACAAGGACGTGGACGCCCCAGGTGGCGGCGTGCAATCGGTGGACCGTGCGCTCCAGATCCTGGAAATCCTGGCCCGCGAAGGCGATGCCGGAGTGAGTGAAATCGCCGAGGAAATGGGCATCCACAAATCCACGGTGTCCCGGTTGGTGGGGTCCTTGGTCAGCCGTGAGATCGTCCGGCAGAACAGTGAACGCGGCAAGTATCAGTTGGGTTTCGGAATCCTCCGCCTCGCATCGTCCATTCCTGGCAGGCTCAGCGTGGTGCACGAGGCACGCCAGGTTTTGGAGTCGCTGGCCGCCGAATACAAGGAGACGGTCAACCTCGCCGTCCTGCGGTCAAACTACGCCGTCAACGTGGATCAGGCCATGGGGCCCTCAACGCTGGCCACGTACGACTGGGTGGGAAGCCTGACGCCGCTGCACGCCACCTCCAGCGGCAAAGTCCTTCTTGCGGCGTTGACCGCCGATGAACGAGCCCAGGTTTTCAAGGCAGTGGGCCTGCCCGCACGGACGCCTCGAACTGTCACGAACCGCGGCGATCTGGAGAAGCAGCTGCTGGACGTGGCCCGGAACGGGTACGCCACAGTCCACGAAGAGTTTGAAATCGGCCTTACTGCCATTGCCGTGCCGATCTTCAACCACGCCGGCAGCGTCATAGCCGCCGTCAGCATTTCCGGGCCGTCGTTCCGCTTTTCTCCGGAGGAACAGCCCGGACTCATTGAGGGCCTTCGGGAGGCCGGCCTGACCATCAGCGCCCGCATGGGCTACAGGCACCGCTAGCCCTTCGGCCATAACCTCACAACCGTCCGGGGTGACTGCTACCGCGGCGCCATTCACGATGCGCAATTCGCAACGGAGCCCATGATACGCAACTCAGCTACTTCCAGCCAATTGATATATCAATCTGCTGTCAAAGAGCCAAAATCCCTTGACTTTGCATGTGACGGAGCGCACTCTGTTGCATAGCGCGGATGTTGTTGATTCCTGCGGAACACTCCGCGAAGCACCCCACCTCCCCACCAATCCATTAACCAAGGCCCGTAAGAAACGCAGCCTCATGACACGCCGAGCAAAGGACCCGCTCATGGCCTTAAACAGTGACACAAAACCGCTGACACCCGAGGAATTACCTATCGACCCCGACACCACCTTGGCCGCGCTCAACGCTGAGGACGGAGGCGCAGAGGCACTTCCTGATTCCGCAGAACACGAACAGATCATGGAAGAGCTGCGCCACGCCAAGACCGAGCAGGCTGTTTCAGCCCGCCGGAACCGCAAACTTACCCTGGACAAAGTCACCTTCGGGATCACGGGCGCCATCGCCGTCGCCTTCGTGATCTGGGGCTTTGTGGGACGCGACAGCCTCTCCGATACCTCCAAAGGTGCCCTGAACTGGGTCATGGAGTACACAGGCTGGCTCTTCATGGTCCTCGCCTCCTTGTTCGTCGTCTTCGTCCTGTGGCTCGCCCTGGGCAAGTTCGGCAACATCCCACTGGGCAAGGATGGTGAGAAGCCCGAGTTCCGAACCGTCTCCTGGGTGGCCATGATGTTCGCCGCCGGCATGGGAATCGGACTCATGTTCTATGGTGTGGCCGAGCCGCTCTACCACTACATTTCGCCACCGCCGGGAACAGTGGACGGCCGCACACCGGCCGCAATCCAGACTGCGATGGCCACATCCATCTTCCACTGGACCCTGCACCCCTGGGCCATGTACGCAGTAGTCGGCATCGCCATGGCTTACGGCACTTACCGGCTGGGACGCAAGCAACTGGTCTCCGCAGCCTTCACCTCACTCTTTGGCATTCGCATGGTGGAGGGCCCGCTGGGCAAGTTCATCAACATTCTGGCCATCTTCGCCACGCTCTTCGGTACCGCCGCCTCACTGGGCCTCGGTGCCCTGCAGATCGGCAGCGGCATGACCTCCAACGGCTGGCTGGGTGAAATCGGCACTCCCGTGCTGGTGGTCATCGTTGCCATCCTGACGTTCTGCTTTGTGGCATCAGCAGTATCCGGCATCAGCCGCGGCATCCAATGGCTGTCCAACATCAACATGGTGCTGGCGGTAGTCCTGGCCCTCATTGTGTTTGTTGCAGGCCCCACCCTGTTTATCCTCAACCTGATTCCCTCGGCCGTTGGTGACTATGCCCGCGATCTGGCTGAAATGTCCTCACGCACCGAAGCCGTGGGAGACGACTCCCTGCGCAGCTGGATGACGAGCTGGACCATCTTCTACTGGGCATGGTGGATCTCCTGGACGCCCTTCGTAGGAATGTTCATCGCCCGCATCAGCCGTGGACGCACCATCCGCCAGTTCGTCACCGGCGTGCTGCTGGTGCCCAGCGTAGTTAGCGTGATCTGGTTCGGTATCTTCGGCGGCGCTGCCTTCCACGTTCAGCAGGAAGCGGACAAGGCCGGCACTCCCGGGCTGGTGACCATGGTGGACGGCGCTCCCTCCATCAACTTCGACGGCGCTCTCTTCGACCTCGTGAAGAACCTGGGGATGCCTGGCTGGCTGACCGCAGCCGTGATCGTCCTGGCCATGGTCCTGGTGGCGATCTTCTTCGTCACCGGCGCAGACGCTGCCTCCATTGTGATGGGATCCCTTAGCTCCAACGGTGCTGAGCACCCGCGGCGCGGAGTGGTGGTCTTCTGGGGAAGCCTCACCGGCGCCGTGGCAGCAGTCATGCTGCTTGCCGGCGGCGACAAACCCTCGGAAGCATTGTCAGGCCTTCAACGAGTGACCATTGTGGCTGCCCTGCCATTCATCATCGTCATGCTGCTGCTCTGTTTCGCGCTGGTCAAGGACCTTCGGCGCGACCCCCTGCAGTTGCACAAGCGCTTGGCCACCTCGGTTGTGGAACGGGCCATCCGGACAGGCGTCGAGCAGCACGGCGGCGTTCAGTTCGACCTCGTCACCAGGCACGAGTGCGCTGAAAAGTGCACTGAGACCGAATGCGTCGGAGGAACAGGCACAGGCACCATCCCCTTGGTTGGCAAACCCGAGCAAGACACCAACAGATAGTCCCCAACACAACAAAGCAGGCGCCGGATTCCGGCGCCTGCTTTGTTGTTGGTATTGCTTTGTTGCTTGTGTTGCTAAGCCCTATGGCTTATTTGGGCATCAGCACCGAGTCGATCAGGTAAACCGTGGCGTTGGCGGTCTTTACGCCACCGCAGATCACGTTGGAAGCTCCGTCAACCGTGAGGGCATCCTTGGTGCCGGCAACCGTCACTTCGCCACCCTGAACAGTCTTGTGGGTGCCGACGATCTGGTCCGGGCTCAGCTGACCGGGGACTACGTGGTAGGTGAGAATCTTGCTCAGCAGGGCATCGTCCGTCTTGAGCGTCTCGATTGTTGCGGGGTCGATCTTCGCGAAAGCATCGTCAACGGGTGCGAAGACCGTGAATTCGCTGCCATTCAGGGTGGAAACAAGATCAACCTTGGGATTGAGCTTGCCGGAAACAGCGGAGGTCAGTGTCTTGAGGAGCGGGTTGTTCGACGCTGCCACGGCTACCGGATCCAAGGCCATGCCGGCTACCGAACCGGCACCGTCCGGAACCTGTGCGGCGTAGCCGGCGCAGCCGGGGCCCACCAGGTTAGCGGCCGGATCCATGGCTGCGCTGCTCATGGGGGAGGAGGACGGCGACGGTGCCGCCATGGAGGTTTCCGGAGCAGCAGAGGAAGCTGCCGGGGTGCTGGTGGTGCTTGAACCACCACAGGCAGTAAGTCCGAGAAGGGCGGCTGCAGTGAGGCCAACGAAGGCGAGGGCGGGGCGCTTTGTGGACAACATGTCATTCTCCTTGTTTTTGGAACCAGGGCGTTGGATCCATTGGTTGGTGGGACGCGGGTTGCAGGTGCTGCTTTTGCTTCACCTGCGGTTTGTGTCTCACCAGCTATTCGGAGGGTGGGACGGGGTGGATGGGTCCGGATTGAAAAAGTTTTGAAATTTGTTGGGATAGGCAGAACGCAGGCCCACCGCGGGTGACAGGATGGTCCGCATGGCTATCGAGGTTCGCCCCGCAACGGTGTTCGATGACGTGAAGACGATGGTGGGGCCCAAGAGCCCCGATTCCAACGTGTGCTGGTGCCTGAGCTACAGGATCCCGTCGAAACTGAACCAGGAGCTCCAGAAACAGGAGCGCGGGAAGTTCGTGAAGAAGCTGGTGGCCGAGGATCCTCCTCCCGGCGTTTTGGCGTACGACGGCGACCAAGTAGTGGGGTGGGCAGCGGTCCACCCTCGCGCGGACACCACTTTCGCGAAGAACCGAAAGATCCCCCACGTGGACGAAACCAACGTGTGGTCGGTCTGGTGCATTCGGGTGCGCCCCGGACATCGAGGCAGAGGGATCTCCCACGAGCTGCTTCGCGGGGCAATCGACTTCGCCAAGAGCCACGGAGCGCCCGCCATTGAGGGTTATCCCGTGGATAACAAGGGCTCCAAAGTGGACCTGACCATGGCCTACGTGGGCACCCGCAGATTATTCGAAAAGGCTGGCTTCAAGAAGGTGACCGAGACGACGTCGGTCCTTAATGGCTTCCCACGAGTCCTGATGCGCCTGGACCTCACCCAACCCACCCCAACAAGGTAGCAGCACAGCGCGTTTTGAGCGCTCAAAACGCGCACAAATGCGACTCAGTTGGATCCGGTGGCCTGCAACCGCGCGCTCATTCGGTGTGCTTCCTCGAGCAGCAGCTTGCCAAGGAAATCCTGGCGGTCCGGGCGGAACCTGGGTTCAATTCCCGTCAAGGACAGAGCCCACGCCGGCCGTCCCTGCTGGTCGAATACGGCAGCACCCATGCCCCAGCTACCTTCAAGGATTAGCCCGGGATTGACGGAGTAACCGGTCAGCCGGGTCCGTTCGAGATTTTCCCGCACTACATCTGCAGGATGTCCCACGGCGAACTCCCCGGCATGCGCTGGCCAGTCCCCCAATAGGAGTTCCTGCTCATCGGGAGGCAGGAAAGCCATGATCGCCGTCCCCGCTGACGCCACTCCCAACGGAAAGCGCACGCCTTCGTGCAGCACGAAGGACCGTACCGGGAAAGAACCTTCCTCGCGCAGCACGCACACTGTTTCGTTTCCACGTCGGATGGAAAAGAAGGCACTCTCCCCTGTCTCGGCAGCCAACCGGCGCAGCGACGGCCGAGCAATGTCCTCCATGGGGAAACGCGCAGCAGCCACCGAACCCAGCAGAAAGATCTCCGGCCCCAGAACCCACTTTCCAGAGCCCGAGTCGTGTTCCAGCAATCCCTCAGCAGCCAGCGACGTCAGCAGCCGGTGCACTGTTGGCCGGGTCAACCCGGACTCGCGTACCAAGCCTGCCAGTGACGTGCCTTCGGGCTTCCGTCCCACCAGCCGCAGCAGCAGGGCTACCCGGCCCACCACCTGCGCTCCCTGAACCACCATGAGACCCCCTCAAAAAGAAATCATCCACAATATGGACAGCTTTCAGTGTACCGTCCACACCCTGAGTCTCCTTCCACAGTGAAGATTGACCGTCCTGCCAAGCAAAACTAGGCTCCTTCTCAAGAGACACCACAGTCCACAAAGTGGATCACCTGAAACGAACTCAAAGAGGAGCCCAGCATGGCCAAGATCCAATCAAGCGCAGCCCAAGCGCTCCACGACCTGATGGCAGACGGCCTGACCATCGCCGTCGGAGGTTTTGGCTTGAGCGGCATCCCCGCCGACCTGATCGACGCCGTCCGCGAGTCGGGCGCCAAGGACCTCACCATCGTCTCGAACAACATGGGTGTGGATGGCAAGGGCCTGGGCGTGCTGATCGAGGCGGGCCAGGTCCGCAAAGTCATTGCTTCCTACGTGGGCGAGAACAAGCTCTTCGCTGAGCAATACCTGGCTGGCCAACTCGAAGTCGAGTTCACCCCGCAGGGCACGCTGGCCGAACGCCTCCGCGCCGGCGGCGCGGGTATCCCGGCCTTCTACACGCGCACCGGCGTGGGCACCTTGGTTGCCGAAGGCAAGCCGCTGGAAGAGTTCGACGGCGTAACTTACGTCCGCGAGCGCGCCATCACCGCCGACGTCGCGCTGGTTCATGCACACACCGCGGACACGGACGGGAACCTGATCTACCGCTACACGGCGCGGAACTTCAACCCGGTGGTGGCCACGGCAGGCACAGTGACCATCGCCGAGGCGGAGGTCATTGTGCAGCCGGGCGAGCTGGACCCCAACCACATCGTCACCCCGGGCGTCTACGTCCAGCGGCTCGTCCAGGCAACCAACCGGGTCAAGGACATCGAACAGCGAACCGTCCGCCAACGCCCGGAAGCACAGCGCGCTGAAGCACTGACGGTCTAAAGCAAAGGAGCACATCACCATGGCATGGACACGTGACCAGATGGCCACCATCGCGGCCGAAGAATTGAACGACGGCGACTACGTCAACCTCGGTATCGGCATCCCCACTCTGGTGGCCAACAACCTGCCCCACGGCGTGCGGGTGGTCCTCCAAAGCGAAAACGGCTTGCTTGGAATGGGCCCCTTCCCCTATGAGGGCGAAGAAGATGCGGACCTCATCAACGCCGGCAAGCAGACCGTCACCATCACCCCCGGCGGCAGCATTTTCGACTCCGCTACCTCGTTCGGCATGATCCGCGGCGGGCACGTGAAGGTGGCCATCCTGGGCGCCATGCAGGTGTCCGGCAGCGGCGACCTTGCCAACTGGACCATCCCCGGCAAGATGGTCAAGGGTATGGGCGGCGCCATGGATTTGGTGGCCGGGACACCGCGGGTGGTGGTCCTCACCGAGCACAATGCCAAGGACGGTTCGGCCAAGATCGTCACCGAATGCACGCTGCCCCTCACGGGACTCAAGTGCGTGGACAGGATCATCACGGACCTGGCCGTTTTCGACATCGTGCCTGACGCTGAAACGCACGACGGCGGCACGAGGCTGCTGCTGACCCGCCTCGCCCCGGGCGTCACGGTGGAGGAGATCCGTAGCAAGACCGAGGCTGAGTTTGCGGTGGCGCTTGCCTCTGAAGAACCCATCTCTGAGGAACACACGCTTGAAGGAGCCAACGCATGAGCCTGAAAGACCAGTTCGGCAAAGACATCCTGCTCACCGGTTGGGGGCACAGCAAGTTCGGGAAACTGAGCGATGAGACATTGGAGTCGCTGATCGTCCAGGTTGCCGGCGAAGCCATCAGCAACTCCGGCCTGGACCCCAAGGACATCGACGAGATCTACCTTGGACAGTTCAACTCGGGCATGCAGCCTCTGGGATTCACGTCGTCGCTGGCACTCCAGTTGTCTGCGGACCTGGCCAACGTCCCCGCAACGCGCACTGAGAATGCTTGCGCCTCCGGATCGGCCGCGTTCCAGCAGGGCGTCAAGGCCGTCCTCGCCGGAACTGCCCGGAACGTCCTGGTGATCGGGGCCGAGAAAATGACCGACGCTGGCGCGGACGTCGTGGGAGCAGCCCTCCTCGGTGCTTCGTACGAGATGGCCGGCAAAGCGTCCTCCACCGGGTTCACGGGCCTGTTCGCGGAGGTGGCCAAGCACTACGGCAAGCGTTACGGCGCTGGAATCAGCGGCCCGGGTTTTGAGAACGGCCTCAGCGATGTCCTTGGCTCCATCGCCGCCAAGAACCACCACAACGGCATGGACAACCCGTACGCCCAGATGCACCGGGACTTCGGCGTGGAGTTCTGCCGAACTATCTCCGAGAAGAACCCCATGGTGGCCGAGCCCCTGCGCCGCACTGACTGTTCGCCGGTCTCGGACGGTGCTGCCGCCGTCGTGCTTTCAACGTCGGCTACCGGCGGCGCAACTGCACCTGTGCGTCTTGCTGGTTTCGGTCATGCCAACGACTTTTTCCCGGCGGAGAAGCGCGACCCTACCGAGTTCGCCGCCACCCGCGCCTCGTGGGAGCGCGCCTTCACCATGGCGGGCGTGGGCATTGAGGATCTGGACTTCGCCGAGGTGCACGACTGCTTCACCATCGCCGAGCTCATTATGTACGAGGCCATGGGTCTCACTCCGCGCGGCGAGGGCGCGCGTGCCATCCAGGAAGGCTGGGTTTATAAGGACGGCAAGCTGCCCGTCAACGTCTCCGGCGGACTCAAGGCGAAGGGCCACCCGGTGGGTGCCACTGGCGTGTCGCAGCACGTTATTGCCGCGATGCAGCTCAGCGGGACCGCGGGCGACATGCAACTAGCGAACGCCCGCCGCGGAGCTGTGCAGAACATGGGCGGCGTGGGCATCGCCAACTACGTGAGCGTGCTGGAAGCGCTGTAGCTAGCGCGCCCGGATCAGCGCCGCGATCTCCGTGAACCCGAGCCGCTCTGCGTTCTGCAGGGCGGTTCGGCCTTGGGGGTCACGGATGTCCGGGTTGGCTCCGGCCGCGAGCAGTTGCCGGACCACGTCCTGCTGCTTGGGGCCGCCGTTATTGAGCAGGATGGCTTCCTGCAGGGCGGTCCAGCCCAGGTTATTGACGTGGTCCACGGGCACACCCGCCGCGATCAGGATCCGCACGGTGTCCGTGTGCCCATGCTCGCTCGCCGGGATCAGGGCCGTGCCGCCGTACCTGTTGATGCTGCGAACGTCCGCTCCCGCAGCCAGCGTCAGTTGCAGGACCTCGTTGAAGCCCTCAGCACCGGCATAAAGGAACGCGGAGTCCTGGATGTCGTCCTTGGCGTTGACGTTGCCGCCGGCCGCGATCAGTTCGCGCACCCTCGCAGCGTCGTTGGCTTTCGCGGCAAGGATCAGGAGTCGGTCAATTTCCAGTTGGGCCTCCGGTGACAGTTCCGTTGATTGTTGAGCCGGTACAGCAGCCGACGACGACGGGACGGGACTTACGCTCGACGGCGCGGCTTGGGTGGGGACTGATTGAGTCGGCACCGGGCTGGAAGGCGCGGCCGGGCTGGAAGGCGGGGACGCCGCCGTCGTACATCCGGACAGCAGCCCGAGCACCAGCACGCCCGCCCCCACCACCCGCGTTTTTGTACAGATAACGCCCCTAAAACGCTCCCATAAGGGCATCATCTGTACAAAAACTCCAAGAGGGTTCATGGCTACTTCGCTGCCACGGCCAAGGCATCAGCGCCAGCGGTTGCACAGGCTTCGTCGAGGGCGCCGTCGGGAGCACCGCCCACACCGATCCCTGCAACGGAAACGCCGTTGACCTTCAGCGGAACGCCGCCGGACAGGAACAAGGTGCCCGGGAGGTCGGCGATGGAGGGGCCGTTGCCGTTGATGCGCTTGGCGAGCTCGCTGGTGGGGGCACCGAAAGCTGCGGCCGTGTAGGCCTTCTGCTTGGCGGCTTCGATGGTGTGCTCGGCGGCGTTGTCACCGCGGAGCAGGGCCTGAACGGTGCCGAAACGGTCAACCAGGGCAACAGTCACGAACGGCAGCTTGTCCGCCTGGCACTTGGCAAGCGCAGCGTTGACGGCGGCGCTTGAGGCGCCCACGGAAATGCGGTTCTGGGCTACAACGTTCTCCGGTGCCGGCTGAACTTCTGCGGCAACTTTCACGGGCGCGGCGGGTGCGGCGGCTGGTGACACGGCGTTGGCCACAGCAGTGACACCGCCGGTGAGCAGCAATGCTCCGGCAGCGGCGGCGGCGATCATCTTGTTGGACTTCTTCACAGGGTTCTCCTCGTAGTAAGCATCGGGTACGTCTCCATGCTTTCGCGAACCGTCCGACGCCACATCGGCCGGGCGCCGTTCCCGGGCTCAGCCTTTCCGCCACCTGTATCAGCCAAAAGGTGGAGAGACCAATGACTGCGTGGGATCTAGCATGGAAAGAACGCCTTCCACCGAAACCCGGAACGGGAACCACCCATGCCAACTGCTCATCCTAGGCTCGAACCTGGCAACCAGCACAGCAGCCGGATTGATGGCCGCATTGATGCTGTGGTGCACTTGGGCTTCGCCGTCCTGATGGTGGCCTCCGCGGTCCGGTACGTTATGCGACACTCCCCCGCGGACAACCTGTGGACCGTTGCTTTGGCCGTGGCCGTGTGCGCGCTGTATGCGGTGACCGCGGTGCTGGCTCACCGCCAACCACTGGCTCACCGGCAGCCGCCGGGTCAACGCACTCACCGGTTGTGGATCCCGTGGATGGTGGCGTTAGTGACAGCGTGGGCCGCGTTGGTGGTGGTCGCTCCGAGCTTCGCATGGTGTTCCTTCGCCATTTTCTTCCTCACGCGCACGGCCTTCCGCGGTTGGGCCGGCTACGTGGCGGGAGGCGCGACGGCGGCCGCTACCGCCGTCGGGCTCTTCCGCATGAGCGGCTGGACGGACATCGCCATGCTGCTGGGGCCTCTCGCGGCGGGCGCCCTGCTCACGCTGATCTACGACAAGATTGAGCGCGATGCGGCACTGCAACGCAGGCTCTTCAACGACGTCACCCGAGCCCAGGAGCAACTCGCCGCCAAGCAACGCGAAGCCGGAATCGCCACCGAGCGCGAGCGGGTTTCCCGTGAAATCCACGACACCGTCACCCAAGGCCTGGCCAGCAGCCTGCTCCTCCTCGAGGCCGCCCAACGCTCCTGGCCAGCCGAATCCGCCCACCATGACGTCCGCAAAGCAACAGATTTGCTCAGGCGCAACCTCGCAGACACCCGCAGCCTGGTGCACGAGCTCTCCGCTCCCGGCCTTGAGACCGGGCCGCTCCCGGAAGCCCTGGAACATGCGGCACGGCAATACTTTGAGACCGTCAGCATCCACGTCACCGGTGAGCCGCGGCCCCTTCCATCCGAGGTGCGTCATGCCCTGCTCCGCGTCACCCAAAGCGCCGTGGCCAACATCAAACTCCATGCCCGCGCGGACCATGCCAGCGTGACGCTCGGTTACCTTCCGGATGCGGTCACCTTGGACGTGTTCGACGACGGTCGCGGTTTTGATCCCGCAGCGGTACCTCCGGCGTCGGCCAACGGAGGGTACGGCCTCCGTGCCATGCGGCAGCGTGTTGAGCAGTTGGGCGGAGAATTGTCCGTGGAAAGCTCGCCCGGCGAAGGCACCATCATCGCGGCGCAGTTCCCACTGACCCAGCCAGCTGATCCGGCCCATGCTTTGAAGGAGGCCCTGTGAACACTATCTCGGTGCTCCTCGTGGACGACCATACGGTAGTTCGGAGCGGACTCAAGGCGCTGCTGGGCACCCAAGGTGACATCGCCGTCGTCGCGGAGGCGTCCTCCGGCGAGGAAGCCCTGAAAGCCACCCAAGAGCATTCACCCGCAGTAATCCTCATGGACCTGGCAATGGGCGCTGGAATGGATGGCATTGAAGCCACCAAACAGCTGCGACAGCGGAACCCGAAGCAAGCCATCATCGTGTTCACCACCTACGATTCGGACGCTGACATTGTGCGGGCCGTGGACGCCGGTGCCATGGGCTATTTACTCAAGGATGCTGCGCCGGAAGAAATTTTCGCAGCCGTTCGTGGCGCGGTGCAGGGGAAAAGCGTGATGAGTGCGCCGGTAGCTTCCCGCCTGTTCCAACAATTACGGAATCCGGACGAAATTCTCACGCCCCGCGAAGCCGAACTGCTCAGCCTCCTAACCCAGGGCCTCAGCAACCGTGATCTAGGGAAAAGACTGTTCATTTCCGAAGCGACAGTCAAAACCCACCTCGCTCATATCTACGCCAAACTCGGCGTCGAAACCCGTGCCGCAGCAATTGCCACAGCTATCCGGCGTGAGGGGATGCGGTAAAGGCACGCGGTTGGTTACGCTGAGCCCTATGGACGATGCAGCGGATCGCAAAATGTTCAAAAACCCGGGAACTGCTTTGCTGGTCCGGGGAGCCCTTTCCATAGTTTTTGGCCTCTTGATCTTTGTTGTGCCCAGTGCCACCGCTTTGGTGGTGGTTGTCATGTTCGGTGTTTTTGCGATTATTGACGGCATTACCAGCGTGGCCCACTATTTCTACGACCCCGCCGGCCGATCCCGCTGGACCATAGTGGGTGGGCTCATCTCCATCGCAGCCGGCATTGTTGCAATTGCCTTGCCGGGAATTACGGCGGCTGCAATCGGTGTGCTGATCGGATTGTGGGCCCTGGTCCTGGGTCTTTCCCAAATTATTCTTTCGCTGGCCGCGAGGACCTTCATCCGAAGCTGGGGTGTTTGGTTCCTGACCGGCCTGATCACCACGGTGTTCGGGATTGTGGTGCTGGTGAATCCGGGTCTGGGCCTCTTGGGCCTGGTGTGGATGTTGGCCGGATTCGCGATCGTTACCGGGTTGCTCCTGATCGCATCGGGCATCGGGCTCCGCAAACTCACATCCTCCTCCGCACTATACGTCCGCTAGTTCGTCAAGGTAAAAACCCGTCAGGGGATGCGCTCAGCCCCAAGTTCGGTAAGTTAGTGGCTGTGAAGATAGCTACCTGGAATGTGAACTCCCTCCGCGCCCGTGCCGACCGCGTTGAGGCCTGGCTTGAGCGCAGCGACTGCGATGTCCTGGCCATCCAGGAGACCAAGTGCAAGGACGAGAACTTCCCGTGGGAGCTCTTTGAGCGCATGGGTTACGAGGTTGCGCACTTCGGCGTGAACCAGTGGAACGGTGTAGCCATCGCTTCGCGCGTGGGCTTGGAAGATGTGCAGCGCACCTTCCTGGACCAGCCCGCGTTCGGTAAGGCAGGCAAGGATCCTGCCCAGGAAGCCCGGGCCATCGCTGCCACCTGTGGCGGCGTCCGCATCTGGAGCCTGTACGTTCCCAACGGCCGCTCGCTGGACGACGAACACATGCCGTACAAGATCAAGTGGCTGGACGTCCTGCAGGGCCACGCGGCTGAATGGGTCAAAGCCGAGCCCACCGCCCAGATCGCCCTCATGGGTGACTGGAACATCGCACCGTTCGATGAGGACGTTTGGGATATCGAGCTGTTCCGCAACAACAACTACACCCACGTCAGCGAACCCGAGCGCGCCGCCTTCCACGCCTTCGAAACCGCCGGGTTCACCGACGTCGTCCGTCCCTACACCCCGGGCCCCGGCGTCTACACCTACTGGGACTACACACAACTGCGCTTCCCCAAGAAGGAAGGCATGCGCATCGACTTCTGCCTCGCCTCCCCGGCCCTGGCGTCACGGGTCACAGGCGCCTCCATCGACCGCGAGGAACGCAAGGGCAAAGGCGCTTCGGACCACGCTCCGGTCATTGTGGAGCTGGCGGACTAAGTACAGGCTCACTGACGAAAAGGGGCGGTTGATATGACTGGAAACCTGTATCGGGGCCAGGCGGGTCTGCCGTTCTCTTCGTCACTGCGCATTTACGAGCCCATCGAGGCGTTCCCGCCCGAACAGCAGCGACAGCTCGTGGCGGAAGGCACCAAGAACGGTTCCCGGGCCGCCGTCGAAAATGCGGAGCTCCAAGCCTCCCTGGGACGCATCACGCGTTCCGGCGGCGACCCTTTCCCCACCGGCCGCACGGACTTGGTACGCATGACGCGCGTGCCCACAGGACGGCACGCTGCGGCCCAGGATACGGAAGATCACGACGCCGGGCGGCTGCTTTTCTGCCCCAGCCAACTGGTGATTCGGGCTGGCTTGGCGGCCAACGCGCTCATGGATGGCGTGCACAGTCCGCTGGCCGATCTCCTTATCCCGGTCTCGCAGCGTGACAAGCACCAAGCCAGGATCGATCGCATCAACGCCGGGGAGGCCGCAAAACGGGTGCACACCCGGGCTTCAACGTGGGGCATTCCGTTTAGCTGGTTCTCGCTTTTCAGTGAGTCGGACCGCAAGGACGTGGTGGAGTCCGAGGGGCGCATCCTCACCGTCCGGGTATGGACACCCATTACTGAAGCCTTGGATAGGGCCCGCTTCGCCGTGGCCCATTTGGCCTTGGCCGCACCTGATTTGGACATGCTGGATGACCTGACACAGCTCACGGAGTGGCTGGAACTATTCCACGTCCAGTCCATGGTGGAGCTGGATTATGGTGCCGTGGCTGACAAGGTGTATCCGGACGAGTCCCCCATGGATGTCCGGCTCGGCATCGAGTGCCTGGCTGAAGGGGACATGACCGGAGCGGCCGCCGCCTACCGCAGGCTCGCCTCGCGGTGGATTCCCATCCGGCAACTGGCGCGGGCCTCCTAGCTGGGCTCGTGCTTTTTAGCTGGGCTCGTGCCTTTAGCTGGGCGGGGCCGTTGTCTCGCGGACAATCAGCTTGTGGGGGGCCACCTCTGAATGAACCGCTCCCGGGTTGCCGTCCAATTCGTCCAGCAGCATCTTGGTAGCCAGCTCTGCCTGGTTGTCGGGCCGCTGGCCCACGGTGGTCAGGCCAATGGATGACGAGAAGTCGTGGTCGTCAATCCCGATGACGGAAAGGTCTTCCGGCACCCTGACGCCATGACGGCCCGCCTCAAAAATGACGCCCATAGCCATCTCGTCCGAGGAGCAGAAGATGGCTGTTGGTTTGCGGCCGGGTTGGCTCCAGAGCCGGTTAAACGCCTGCTGTCCGCTGGCGACAGTGAAGTCACCCCACTGGTCCCACTCGGGGCGGACTTCCAGGCCGGCGTCGGTCATGACTTCCTGGAAGGCGCGGATACGCACGCGGGGAACGTCGAAGTTCAGGTCCGTTTCGTCGTCGCCATGGAGCAATGCGATGTCCTTGTGGCCCAGGTCCAGCAGATGCCGCACGGCGGTGGACGCGGCGTCGTAATCGTTGATGCCGATGTACGCGCAGTCCTCAACGTGGCCACCCACCACAACCAGCGGGATGTCGATTTTGTGGAGGTGTTCCAGCTCTTCCTCTGTCAGGGACATACAGAGCACCAACAGTGCGTCGATTTGTTTGTAGACCATGGTGGAGCTGAAGAGCCGCTCACGGTTGCTGCCGTGGCCGCCCAAGTTGAAGAGGGAGAGGTTGTACTTTCGTGAATGGAGTTCCCGGTCCGCGCCCTCTATGGCTTTGGAGAAGAACCACCGGCTCACAAAAGGTGCCAGGACTCCGATGGTGCGGGTGCGGCCCGTCGCCAAGCCTGATGCCGATGACGACGCAACATATCCCAGTGAACTGGCAACTTCGAGGATTTTCTCGCGGGTGGCGGGAGACACCCGCGGTAGTCCCCGCACGGCGCGTGAAACGGTGGCCGTGGAAACTCCAGCGGCTGCAGCTACGTCCTCAATACTGACGCCGGTATGGCCGCCGCGTTGGGATCTACCCGTTGTTTTTGACACAGGCTCCCCTCTCCGGCCGCCGTTGCTCCGCCTTCAAACCCTAAATGTGTATTTGTAGATTGCCGCCTCGGTTACGCAGGCGCGTAATGCGCTGCGTAACCGAGGCCGCAGTCCTAACCCTTGAGGCCGCCGGACAGCAGGCCGCGCACAAAGTAGCGCTGCAATCCGAAGAACACCAGGAGCGGGACGATGATGGAGACGAACGCTGCTGCCGGGTTCAGGTAGTCCCTGGCACCGCGGGTACCGGAGATCTCAGCCAGACGCTGCGTAATGGGTGCAACGTCTGCCGTTCCACCGGAGAACACCAACGCCACCAGCAGGTCATTCCAAACCCACAGGAACTGGAAGATCGCCAGCGAGGCGAGTGCCGGTACCGACAGCGGCAGGATGATCCGCCAGAAGATGGTGCTGTGTCCGGCGCCGTCCACCCTTGCCGCCTCAATGACTTCACCGGGAATTTCGGAGATGAAGTTATGCAGCAGGAAGATGCCCAGCGGAAGGCCGAACATGGTGTGGGCAATCCACAGCTGGGCGTACGAACCCGCCGGGAGCTGCAGGGTCTGCGTAAAGAACTGCAGCAGCGGAATCAGGGCCATCTGGAGCGGGATGATCTGCAGGGCAAAGACGAAGATGAAGAGAGCGTCACGGCCCTTGAACTTGCCCCACGCGAAAACGTACGCAGCCATGGACGCCAGGACCAGCACGAAGATGGTGACCGGGATGACGATCGCGATGGAGTTGACGAAGTATTGCGAGAGGTTGGCGGATTGCGACCCCGCCGGGGTGAGGACATCCGCGTAGTTCTTGAACGTGAACTGCCAGTCGACGAACGCATTCCACCAGCCGTCGGACCGGGGACCTACCTGCTTGGCGGCAGGACGGAACGAGGTAACAAAGAGCCCGAACGTCGGCACGGACCATACGACGGCGATGATGATCGCTGCCGCTGTTGCCCACTTGGAAGTGAGCTTGGTCTTGACGCGGCGCATGATGGGCTGGGCGTCCTCCGTGGGGTCGGATCCAGGACGCTGCCGGGTGGCCTTCGAGGCCTCTTTCGGGGCTGGCGTGGCTGTCAATGGATCTCCCTTTGCTTGCGAAGGACTCGAGCGTTGTACACGACGATCGGCAGCACCATGAGGAACAGGATCAGGGCCAACGCGGCACCCCGTCCGGGCTCACCGGCGCGGAAAGCCTGCGTGTACATTTCGTTGGCGACTACGGAAGTGTCGTAGTTGCCGGCGGTCATGGTTCTCACGATGTCGAAGACCTTCAGCGTTGCGATGGTAATGGTGGTCAAGACCACCACCAGGGCTCCACGGATGCCGGGGACTGTGACGTTGCGGAACTGCTGCCAAGCGTTGGCACCGTCCAGGCGGGCCGCCTCGATGAGTTCCACCGGGACACCCTTGATGGCCGCAGACAGGATCACCATGGCGAAGCCGGTCTGGATCCAAACCATCACGATGATGAGGAAGATGGTGTT
Organism: Paenarthrobacter sp. TYUT067; assembly: GCF_023656375.1. NCBI lineage: Bacteria > Bacillati > Actinomycetota > Actinomycetes > Micrococcales > Micrococcaceae > Paenarthrobacter > Paenarthrobacter sp. TYUT067. The sequence continues at coordinate 69,779 of NZ_JAMOIT010000017.1, read as the reverse complement.
TTCCGGGGCATCCAGCAGGAACTGCTTGGGATCCATCCCCAGGGCGACCCTGAAGAAGTTGATGACACCGGTCTGCTCGATGTTGGGGCCACGGTAGTCGTAGACGAGCTTCCAAATGATGCCGGCGCCCACAAAGGAGATGGCCATCGGCATGAAGACCAGCGATTTGAGAAGCCGCTCGCCGCGGGCCTTATCAATGAAGACTGCGTAGGCGAGGCCGAAGCTCGTCGACAGCAGTGGAACCAGGACGGTCCAAATGACGGTGTTCCGCAGCGTGGTCAATGCCTCAGGCTGCGTGAACATCCACACGAAGTTATCAAAGCCATTGCCGTTGCCGCTGGCATCCGTGAAGGCCAGCATTGACGTGCGGATGGCCGGATAAACCAGACCCACCAGCATCAGGATTGCCGCAGGAGCAAGGAATCCTGCCACCGTGACTTTGTCTTTGACTGACTTAGGCGCCCTGTCCACCAGCAACATGATGAGGCCGATGACCGCTGCGAATATCGCAAGGGCTATCACTACTTGTAGGAGTTTTTCTCCAATAAATTCCATACCCAACCTCCGGGGCGTGAGTGAATCACTAAGTTCCGGGAAAAGCACTGCCTCCCCGGCTGGGTCAACCAGTCAGGGGAGGCAGCACTCTGGGAGTTAGCTCTTAGGCCAGCTGGATTCGATGCTGTTGGCAACATCCTGGGAGGACGTGCCGTTGATCCACTGCACGATGCCCTTCCAGAAGGAGTTGGAACCAACTGCGCTCGGCATGAGGTCCGAACCGTCAAAGCGGAACACGGTTTCCTTGTCCTGGAGGATCTGGACGGTCAGCTTGTCCAGGTCAGACTGTGCGTTGTTGGGGTCCAAGCCCTTGTTGGCACTGACCACGCCGCCAAGCTTCACGCGGTTGTTGGCGAAGTCGGCGCTGGCCAGGTACGCCAGGAACGACTGAACTTCAGCGGTGTCCTTGTAAGCACCAACCATCTCGCCACCACCGGTGACTGCCTTGCCCTTGCTTTCGTCAATCGGCGGGGTGATGAAGGCCCAGACGTCGCCGTCTTCAGCCACGTTGGTTCCTGCAGGCCAGTTGGCTGCCTGGAAGTTGGCCTGGTGGTGCATGGCGCAGGTGCCGTCGAGGACCGGCTGGCCGGCCTGGGCGAACCCGGTGCTGAGGATCGAGCGAACGTCACCGAAGCCGCCGTTCACCATGTCCGGGTTGAGCAGGATATCGCCGGCCTTGTCGAAGGAATCAACAATCTTGGGGTCATTGAACGGAATCTGGTGAGCCACCCACTGGTCGTAGACCTCGGGGCCGTGGGCGCGCAGGACAACGTCTTCGATCCAGTCCGTGCCGGGCCAGCCCGTTGCTTCTCCGGACTCGAATCCGGCACACCACGGCTTCATGTTCTTGTCATCCGCGGCGATCTTCTTGGACAGCTCGATCATTTCGTCCCACGTCTTGGGGACTTCCCAGCCCTTGTCCTTGAAGGTCTTGGGCGCGTACCAAACAAAGCCCTTGACGTTCGCGAGCATCGGAGCGGCGTAGAACTTACCGTCCACCGTGCCGTACTTCTTCCAGTCCGGGGACCAGTTCTTGTCCACAAGGTCGGACACGGTCTGCGGTGCGGGCTTCAGGTAACCGGCCCGTGCCTGGGTGGCCAGAAGGCCGGGCTGCGGGAAGATCGCAACGTCCGGGGCGGTGCCGGACTGGGCACGCACGCCGATCTGCGTTTCGAATTCCTTGCTGCCCTCGTACTTAATGGTGATGCCAGTGCAGGATTCGAACTGCTTCCAGGATTCCTCGAGATTGGTTGCCTCGACGTCGACGATGGTGGAGTAGACGGAGACGGTCTTCCCGTCATGCTTGCCATAGCTTTCGTAGGCGGAGCAATCATCCGAGCCGGCGGTGGATCCCCCACCGCCACCATCTCCGCTACAGGCGGAAAGGGTAAGTGCCAGAACACCGGCGGCTGCGACCGGTAGCAGGTACTTGGTTTTCTTCATGCTAAAGACTCCTCGCTGAGTACAAAGATTCGGCGGCGCAATTGATGTGGTGACGCTCACACTAGCCATGATTCGCCAGTCAATGCAAGCGCTTACACATAACGTAACCGCATCGATACCAAGCAGCCTGCGCTTCTCCGCGGGCGGCGGTCCTCGAGCGCTCGGTGAGCTGGTTGACGGCCTGCTCCGCGCTACTCCGCGCGGCCTGACGAGCCTCGCTGATTTGATTGCCTACTATTGCCTATGGAAAAGTAGGAATCGTGGATGAACTTGAAGCACTGCAAACCATAGGCCGCCTGATCAAAGAAGAACGCTTGGCACAAGGGCTGAGCCAGGTTCAGCTGGCCAAGCAGGCAGGTACTGCCATCAAGACGGTCCGCACACTGGAATCCGGGACCCGGCGAACGCAGGAGATCAACCAACGCAAGCTTGAGCACGCCTTGGGCTGGAGGGCAGGTTCGGTGTCCGAAGTCCTCAAAGGTAAATCGAACTTCGCTCCGGAAATGATCACCCCCGACGACATGCGCTCAGGCGACGAATCACGGCAGGGACCTCCCCGGGTTACCGTTCCCAGCGCTCCCATTGCCCGGGCCTCGCACCTCTCCGATGAAGAGCTGCTCGCCGAGCTCACCTACCGGATGATGCACCGCAACCGAGGCTGATCGGCCACACTACAGTGCCTGGCGACGCACCATCTCATTGATCCAGGCCGGCGCGAACGGCGACGTGCAATTGGGCGGTGTGGGATAGTCCTTCAGCACTTCCAACCGCTCTCCGATGTCCAAGGCCCTGGTCCTTTGCTCCGGGAATTCAATCCCGATTTGCGCCAGGCAGTGGTTCATGGCCCACTGAAGGCGGTCCGGGGCTTCCTTCATGTGGCTTTCAATAACGTCCAGCAGTTGCACAAGATCCAGGCCTTCGGGCTTCTTGACGACACGCTCGGAGGTCAGCGCCCAGCCAGCGCTTGCCACCACGGGATCGGAGTCAGCGAACCAGGTAACCCGCAATTCTTCAGAATGCGGGCTTTTCTTGACGACGTAGTTGACAAGCCAGTCCTGGACGTTGGGGGTCCGTGCTTCCCGCAACATGCTGTCCAGTTCGTCCCGGTCAAAGGCCTTGGGCCGGCATATCAGGAGCGCCAGCAATCTGGCTGCGGTGTCACCGGTGTTCCACAGCTCGCGGGAGAGCTCCTGCTGGGTCTTCAACCTCTTCGCGATGGCACGCAGCTTGCTGAGGTTTACCCCGTGGTCATCGCCGTGTTTCTCGTTCACTTCGCGGGCCCGGGGCTCTTCCAATGCCGCAAGTTTCGCCATGAGACCGGACACCGTCGCTTCGAGCGTCAACTCTTGGGCCGCCGTCGTTTGAGCCACCGTGGCCTCCTTTCCTTCGGGTGTGGGATTCAGGCTACCCGTTGCTGAATGCGAGGGCAGCGCACGGCTGCGCATCAACCGCTTGGACGGCTCAGGAACTTAGCGAACCCCTCACGATGCTCACACTGGAGTGGCCGGGATTTCCATCCAGCGGTTCATCAGAGACGTCGACGATAGGAAAATCGTCCAAATTCAGATCTGACGGAAGCGGGAAGGTCCCTGAATCCGAGCTCATGATTCCCAGACTGATCAGCCGTTTAAGGTCCGTGCCGATGAGCCAGACCTCCTGGTAGCCCTGGGCTTCATCTTTGCTCAGCTTCACTTCCAGGTTTCGTGATCCGTCCGCGGACTCAAGGACTGTCGCTGATCCTGTGGCAGTGTGCTGTGCGAGTGGGGACAACTCTGCCCGCGCCAATGGCGTTGCCGCTTGATTGAGGTTCCACAGCGTTCCACCCGCGATGACCAAGGCCCCCGCCGCAGCAACTGCCAACCAGGTCCCACGGCGTTGCCACCCCAAGGGACGCTTCTTGACGGAACGTATGTCTGTGGGTGGCGCCGGGGGGTGCCCTGGTTCGGGCGGATCGGTGTGGCCGGCTTTGCTGGTTTCAGTCCCAGTTGCAGAGCCAGCTGCAGATCCCGTTGCGGAGCCCGTAGCTGGGCCCAGGGGGTCCGCCCGGGTTGCATCGGACAGACCCAGTTCCCGGTGAATCCCGCTCCACACGTTGGGGCCGGGCACCTCAAAGCTTGTGCTGTCCGGTGTGGTTTTCATGGCGTCCACGGCGCGGCGCAATGCGGCGTACTCCGCCGAGCAGGCATCGCAGCTATTGAGATGCCGTAGGCCCTCCTCATCGAGCCAAGCACCGTACAGCGCCAGGAGGCTCAACTCTTCCGGATCAATGTGCGGCACGGTCAACCTCCAGTCTGCTTCTTAGGTGGATCAAGCTGCGTCGAATGTGGCTCTTGACGGTACCAAGGGGTAGTTCAAGCCTGCGGGAAATCTGCTCATGCGTCAGGTCCTCGTAGAACGCTAATTTCATGATGGCGCCCTGCGGTTCACCAAGCCGGTCCAGTTCTCCGTCCAGAAGCAGCCTGTCGGCCACTACCTCAACCGCTTCCCCTGTTGGAGATGCCCCGCCAGTGTCCTGGACCTGGGCGACGGCAAGGATTCTGCGAACTTCCCGGTTAGAGGCAGAATGGGCGTCCGCAATGGCGTGGCGTGCAATGCCCACTATCCAGGCCGGCAGTCGCGAGACCTCCGGGTGGAAGGTGTCGCGGTGTCGCCAGACCCTAATGAAGACCTCTTGCGTGACGTCGTCGGCTGCCGAACGGTCTCTCAAAGACCTCAAGGCGAGCGTGTGCACCAGCGGGGCGAACTCCCTGTAAGCGGCCACAAGTGCGGACTCATCCCCCGCCATAAATGAAGTGGTCAAAGCATCGTCCCACGCGGATGAAACCTCGTTTGGGGATACCAAAGGAGACTCCTTCCCGGCGTCAGCGACGAGGACCACGGCCGGGTTGGGGTACTTATTCAAGGACCGCGGTGACAATGACATTGTCGCTGTAGTCCATTCGTTCGTCCAGCCACCTGCCCCCGCACGTGACAACCTTGAGTTCGTGCGGACCCGTGCGACGGAACAAAGATTCGCCGTCGAAGGCGTCCTTGGCCATCAACGTGACGGAAACAACCCGATAGTTGAGCGCGGGAGCACCCTCCCGTCCTACGGTGATCAAGGTTCCGGCCGGCAAGGATTTCAACTGGGAGAACGGTGCTTGGTCGGAGGTGGTGTCGATGTGTCCGGCAAGCACAGCCGAGCCTTCCGCGGCTCCGGGCGCTGGCCCGAACCGATACCAGCCTGCCTCATAGAAGGTTTCCGGTATCTCCATAGCACCACCGGGCGCGACCCCCACGGGTACTACGCCCATATCAATGGACGTACCAGCCACTTGGAGTGACACAGGAGGGGGAGTCGCCGCGGGCTGCGTTGGAGTTGTGCCCCGCAGCTTGACTTCGACAGGTGGCGCAGAAGGCTCGGCGGGAGGCATCGACGGTTGAGTAGGCGACGGTTGAGTCTGCTGCACGCTGGGGATCGAGTCGCTTGTCTCGCTGGAGGCACTCGGTGCCGTGGACGGCGTCGGGGTCCCGCAGGCCGTCAGAAAGAGCACAGCTACGGCGGCCAGCGCTCCCATCCATTGGTGCGCACTGCGACGGCGGCCTGTACCGCTTTGGAGGCGCATAGGGCGACTTTGGTGTGGCTCACTTGATTTCATCACGCGTTTTCCTGGGGGTCTCCGGCTAGATGCTGCGGCTGCCGTTGTTGATGCGGGGCACGCCCTGGCCATCGCTGCGGACGGCCAGGACGTGTTCCAAGGACTTAGGACTTGATCCCGGAGGTGACAGCACGAGCCCTACGAATCCCCAGAGCGATCAGCAGCAGCGTTGCCGCAGCGAGGCCACCGCCCAGCATCAGCTGTTCTGTGGAGACATCACCTGCCGAGGCACCTGGAGACAAAGCGCCCGATGAGCCGTCCAGTGCGCCGGGTACCGATCCTGGTGCCGAATGCAGTCCGTCAATGGTCTGCACCGCCAATTGAAGATTCTTGTCGGTGAGACTTCCCCACGCGTAGACGATGGTGTGCGTTCCTTCGGTCACTGTCACATCCGCAGGGCCAATGACAGGTGCCGTGGTGCCCGCTGCAGCCACTGCGGCTGAGACCGTACCGGGGTCCAGTGTGAGTGTTTGCTCGTTAGGGTTGGCCAGATTGCTCACAACGGCCGTGCCGCCGGCCAGCACATCCACAGCAGGTGCCGCTGCAGTGTGTCGGACGGTCAGCTTGCCTTTGCCTGCATCGATGCGCGAGACGTCGTTCGTGAAGAAGTTCGCTGTTGGCTTTCCTGCCGCATCGAGGTTGGCGACGGCGGTGTAGTTGCCGTTTGCAGCCAAAGTCACCGTCACGGGCCCAATAACAGGGGCAGAGGCATCGGCGGCGTCCGAGGCAGTAATTGCGAGATCGTACGCTCCCGGCGGAAGTGCCAACGGGCCGGCCAGTGTGCCTGGAGTGAAGTCGTCCAAGGTTCGTGCTCCGTTGACCCAAACGTCAACGGTCAACCCAGGCACACCGTGAAGTACAGACAAATGTGCGTCGCCCTCCGCCGCTTGCGCGGGGACAGCCAAAACGATTGCTGCTGCCAGTGCCGCGGCACTGGCTCCTGCTCCTGCCGTAAGTATTCTGCTGCGCATGTCCTTCTCCTCGATCGGCCCGACGTGCGGGGTTTTTGCTGATACCCCTACTACCGACATGAGGATGGTTATGGATGCGGATGCACTCGATTTTTTGAGGGTGTGTTTCTCAGCGGACCCTCTCGGCCTTGGTAAACCTTGCCCGGGCACCGGAAACCATGTGCACCAGGACGGGGGTCTTCTGACCGATGACCAGGTCCAACGCTTCAACCAGCTGAGACACTTCCGCAGCCAGGATATGCGGCGCCACACCCTGCCGTGGTTGGATGCGGATGCGCAGTCCGGGCTGGCCCTTCACTTCGAGTGTGGCAACGGAGGCGCCGGCGAGGTCCGTCCTTTCAGCCAGGGCGGACCTGAGCGCCTGCTCGGCCACGCCACCACCGATCCGGACTTCGCCGTCAACCGCGCTGTCATCGCCGCTCGCCACCAGAAGGTTGGCGCGGCCTTTTCCTTGCTGGGAAACCCAGGCGATCATCCCAATGATGATGGCCACCAGGACGACGCCGGCCACAATCCACAGCCAGCTCTCTTCACGTCCGGGGAGGTGAGTCTGCCTGAAGGCATTCTCAGCGCCCGCCCATACTGAAGCAGACCAGCCGTGCCACCATGTGGCCACTGCAGGCACGGTGGCCAACAGCACGAGAAGCAGCCCGATGGCCAGCAGCTTCACACCAATGATGAAAAGAAGTATGCGGTTAAGGGCCCGTGGTGTTCCGTTCACGCTCCGATCACCCCCGAGGACGCCAGATTTACCCTGACAGCTGGCATCGGCACCGGCGACATTTCCTCAAGTTCGGCCTGGACGGCAGTTAATACTGCTTCTTCGCTGACACGGCTGCCGGACGTTGGCCGCACGTTCACCACCACCAGTTGCCGTGAGACCACCACCATGACCTGTTCCTGGGTGACGTTCGCGGCAGTTCGTGCCCGACGTGCCAGTGCCGAGGCCAGGACCTCGTCATCAACCACGACGGCGGTGCGCGGGTCCCTGAGCAAGTGGCGGGCGCGCCTGCCCGGCAGGACGGCGTGCAGCAGGAAGAACAGCCCCACCATGGCGATTACCGCACCACTGGCCCCAAGCAGCAGCGGTGAGATGCCTTCCGGGAGGGCGATAATGCGCTCCGCGGCCGTGGTGGGATCGATAAGCCATGGCGGCTGCCCTATGGCGCGGACTCCTGCTTCGAGCAAAGCGTAACCGCAGAGCACGATCACCAGAACGGCCGCGATCACGGACGCTCCCGCGCGGGACGAATGCGTCTCACGGCGCAGGATACGGCTCATGCTCGGGTCTTCCCCGGCCACCGGGCTTGCTCCCCTGTTCGGATCCGCTGCGTTCACTCGCTGTGTTTCCTGATCCTGGGTCACTGGACGCGGCCTCCCTCAGTGACATGTGCTCCGCTGATTCTGATATCCACCCTGCTCAGTTGGGATCCGCTGAGCTGGGTCACGGTTTCAAGAACGAACGCCTTGGCTGCCACAGCGCGGTCCCAGATGGAGCCTCCAAAGCCTTGGACCCGCTGCGGATCACGCAACACCTCTGTCAAAGCCGGGACGCTGATAGGTGCCACGATGGACAAAGCCAACAGGCCGTCGTCGTCCGCCCAATCAGCGCGGATGTGGCTGGCGTCAACGCCGAGCGCCTGCGCCGCGGCGGCCCGAGCCAACGATGTCAATGCCTGGGTACTGATCCGGTTATGGCCGGCCAGGCTGGTGGTGTTCTCCACAGCCTCAGCCACGCTCATGACGAAGAGCGCCGGCCCGTAATGGCATCCAGCACACTGCGAAGATCCAGTTTGCCCTCAGCCGCGCGGCCGAGCAGGGCGCCTATGCCCATGAAAAGCAGGGAGATCAGGAAACCCCATAGCCCGAACGAGAAGGACATGAAAGCCACGAAAGCGCCGATACCAATTCCCACCACGGTCATGCTCATTGGAGTGCCTCCCTTTCCACTACCACTGCCTTGCTTCCGGCGGGTTTCGCCGGCGGTGCAATGAAAACATCAGTGATTTCGATATTGACCTCAATCACTTGAAGACCAACCAATTCCTCCACGGCGCGGTATACAGCGGCGCGGACCTGGTTAGCGACGCCGTGCAGGGGATGACCGTAGAGCGCAACCAAGGTGATGTCCACCGCCACTTGGGTTTCCCCCACCTCGGCGCGAACCCCTGCTGCGTGGTCCGAGCTGCCGACGGCGTCGCGAATAGCGCCCAGCGCTCGGGACGGAGCGGAGCCCAAGGAGTAGACGCCAGGCACTGTGCGGGCAGCGATACCCGCAACTTTGGCGACGGCGGCCTCGGAGATGATGGTGCGTCCGGTGCCAGGGATTTCGCCCCCGGGCACGGGATCAAGCTGCACATTCTGGTCTTCCATGGAGCACTCCCCTTCTCTTGATTACCACCCTAGCGTCTAGCTCCGACGCTTTGGGAGAAGCGTCGGAGGGAAGGAAACGCGCCCGGCTCCCGCTACGTGCAGTTCTTATCGGTCCAGTCCTGGATGGGCTTCATAAGTTCCTCAAACTGCCCGTCACCGTATTTGCTGAAGTCCGAGCCGGCGGACTGCGTGAAAACACGACGTTTCTCGGAGACTGGCTTCAGTTCTCCGGGCATTTTGCCCTCCATTTGCGACAATTCCTGCTCCCGTGGATGCGCTTGGGTTCACGCTGGGATTCACGCCTAAGTCTGCATTCGAGGACACTTCCGCTGCGGGCGCCTGCCATGCCAGCGAGGCAAGTGCGCCGGTGACCTGTGCGGAGACCACAGGAAAGTTATCCACAAGCGAGAATTTCCGGCTGGGTTGCCAATGTTTGACCCACCTAGACTGACGCACAGATCACCGAAACAGCTGCTGGGGAGCCGCACCATGCCACGCCAAACGTTTATGTCCTTTCCTTCTGTTCGCGCCCGGCAGGCAGTTGCGGCTCTCGCCTTCGCAGTGCTTCTATGCGGTTGCCAAGGCAGTAGCACGCCCGGCAGCCCAGCCTCCCCAACAGGCACGACGACGGCGACACCCACCTCGAGCGCTTCGTCACCGATTGCTCTGCCAGGGAGCGCGACCACAGAGACGGCGCCTGCCTTGTACAAACCCGCCGATGCCAAGGGGAAAGCACAGAACGTGCCCGTTCCCGTCATGCCCGACCTGGCGAAGGAGAACTCGAAGGCCGGACTGGAGGCGTTCATTGGGTACTGGTACGCGCAACAGAACTACGCTGCGGAGACCGGCGATCAATCTATGTGGTCCCAACTCAGCGCACCCGAGTGCCAGACCTGCAAGCGGATAGAGAAAGGCATCAGTGATAGCCACATCCATGGTCGGTGGTCGGTCGGCGGCAGCATCTCTATCCCGGCCATTGAGTCCCTGTGGTTAGACGGAGCAAGGAACCAACAAGCGAAGGTCCAAGTCATCCAAGAGCAGATCGACTACTTCAACGCTGATGGGACTCCGGGGCGTGCCTCGGAAGCGGCCACAAACTCTGCTTTTGGCCTATTCGCGACATATGGTTCCGCAGGTTGGACGGTGACCAACCTTGGCATCATCAACTAATCGTCCCGCTTGGCTAGTGCGCACGTCCTCAGTCGTAGCGATGTCGACCGTCATACTTTCACTCACGATATTCGGTCCCGCGCAGGCCGACACGGATTCCTGGGCAGGCTACAACAATCAGCAAGATGCCATTGACCTAACCAGCAGGTTCACAATCGACCCTGCAAGCGGGCAGCTAGAACCTCGTCTCGGCGGAACTTCAACCTCGCCCGCAGCCGACGACCCCAATCAGTACATGGCCGATACCCATTGCCGGGCCGACGGTCCCGATACGAAGGACCCTGGCTGTGATGCCCTCGAATGCCCGGCCACCGCGCCCGGAGGCGAGGAGGGCACACCGGTCATCTGGAAGGAGGCCCCCAAAGCAATCACCAATCCGGGCTGGACGGACTGGATCCCGGTCAGCGGCCCGACGTGCCTCTATGACCCCGAACCCGAAAACGTCCTGCCCAAAATCGCCGCGCGGATCCTCACCGACTTCCGCCAACTACCCGTCAACCCCGGAAACCTCCAAGCCCAACCCTTCCCCCACACCCTCAAAGGCGGCCCCACCAACTTCTACACCACCACCAACGACCAAACCTTCGACCTCACCATCCTCGGCCAAACAGTCCACCTCACCGCCACACCCACCAACTACACCTACACCTTCGGCGACGGCACCACCCTCGGCCCCACACCAGCCGCCGGCTACTCCATCCCCGAAGCCGAATGGCTCAACAACCAGACCCGCACCAGCCACATCTACGCAGAAACCGGCAACTACCAAGCAGCAGTCACCACCAGCTTCACCGGAACCTACTCCGTCAACAACGGCCCACCACTACCCATCAACGGCACCCTGGACATCACCACACCCACCAAAACCATCCACGTCTGGAAAACAGAAAGAGCACTCGTCGCCGACACCTGCCAGGAAAACCCCAACTCCTGGGGCTGCCCCGGCACGGAATCTCGCTAAGCCCAGTACGCACACGTCTACTTGCCCACTCCATCCGCGAGACCACGGATGAAATACCTCTGCCCCGCGAAGAACAGCACGATCACCGGAATTGCCGCAATGGCCATACCTGCGAAAACCACGGGGTAGTCCGTGCCGTGCTTGGACATCAGATTGGTGAGCCCCACGGGAAGGGTTTGTAGCGCTCCCCCGCTGGTGAACACCATGGCGAATAGGTATTCGTTCCAGGTAAACAGGATGTTCAGGAGAACCGTCGAAACCAAGATCGGCTTGCACATGGGCAAGATGACTTGCCAAAACGCGCGTGCCTTTGAGGCCCCATCCACTGAGGCGGCTTCATCCACCTCTGCGGGCAGATCCATCATGTAGGCCCGGATGAGGAACGTCGTGAAGGGAACACGGAAGGCTGTGTACAGAATCAGAAGCGCCCAGAGATTGTTGTACAGTCCCAAGCTCTGGAACATCTTGACCAGCGGGATCAGTGCCACTGTGGGAGCGAGCATCAGGCCGCCAAGGATGAGAATCAGCACCACCCTGTTGAACGGGATATTTACCCGGGTCAGTCCATAGGCAGCCCAAGCGCTGATAAATACCGTGGCAATGGTGGAAGCAACAGTGACCAAGACGCTTGTAGTGAGATAGTCGCCCACCCCTCGGTTCCATGCGGTGACGTAGTTGTCCCATTTCCACGCGACCGGCAGGGCGAAGGGATTGGAGAACAGTTCGGAGTTGGACTTCACGCCGTTGAGCAGCATCCAGACCAACGGATAAACAACCACGACGGCGAGTGCAATGAGGAACGCTTTGACGAGGACCCTACCGAGCACCAGCAGCACAGCTGAGCGCGTCACCATTGGACCCTCCTTTTCTTGGAGATACGAAGCTGTATGACGGCCAGGACCAACGTGATGATGAAGACAGCAGTGGCGACGGCGGCCGCGTAGCCAAAGTCATTGCGGACGAATCCGCTTCTGTAGAGCCACGTGCCAAGGACCTGGCTTGAATTGTTGGGGCCTCCACTGGTCATCACCATGACTTCGTTGAACACTTGAAAGGCCCCGGATACGGTGACGATCATCATCAGCCCGGTCATTTCCCTGACGAGTGGCAGGGAAATTGAGAAGAACCGCTGGAGGGGACCGACGCCGTCGATGGACGCCGCTTCATACAGTTCGGAAGGGATCCGCTGCAGTGCCACGGAGAACAGAAGCGTGCAATACCCGAAGCCTTGCCATTGGCTCATGGCGATGATGGCAAAGATGGCCGTGTTCTCCTGTCCCAGCCATGCCTGAGTGAAGTTCCCCAGGCCAAGGACATCCAACGCCGCGTTAAGGATGCCCATCTCTGGTTCGTAGATGAAGTAGAACAAGAGGCCTGCCACCGTCAGTGAGATAGCAGAGGGTACGAAATAGACGGCTCGAAGGATTCCCCGCCACCGCTGGCTTCGTAGTCCCTCGATCATCGCTGCAAGGATGATCGCCCCGAACACTTGGAAAGCAATGGAGATGATGGCGTAAAGGGTGTTGTTAAGGAGTGACTTCCAGAAGATGGGGTCGTTAAGCATGCGGACGTAGTTGTCAGCGCCAACAAAGGTCTGGCGGCCACTGTAGATATCCCACTTGAGGAAACTGAAGCCCAGGTTCTGTACCAGTGGCAGGTAAGCAAAGACGCCTAGAAGCAGGACCGCTGGCAACACCCAAACGAAGTTGCGCCAGCGACGCGACCGGGCTGACTTGTTGGTGCGGTTTCGAGGCGACTTAGCGGAAACGGGCGCCGGCGGCGAAGCCGCGGGCTTCCAGGCAGTATCGGAAACAGTCATGACGTTGCCGGCTACTTTGCTGCACTGGAAGCAGCCCGAACAGAGGCAAGAACCTGATCCGGGGTTTGCGTTCCAGCCACCAAGGCCTCCCCACCAGCCAACCAGGCGTCAGCAACAGCAGGAACAGTAACCGAGTCCAGCCATGTGATGGCTGCGGAAGCTTCGTTCACCTGCTTGATACCTTCGATGACGGGTCCGGAAGAGTTCTCCGTGGAAACCGCGCCTTTGACCGCACTGGGCTGGCCGTACGGCGGGGCAGAGAGCTTGGCAGCGTTCTGGCTGTTGGTAACGAACTTCATGAAATCAGCTGCAAGTGCGGCGTTCTTGGAACGGGCATTGATGATGTAGCCCTCAGGGGAACCTTCGATCGCTTGTGTATCGCCCTTGGCATCCGCTGCGGCGGGGAGCTTGAAGATGCCCAACCCGTCCTGCTTGAGTTTCGAGTCGGCAGAAGCAGTGGAGTCGAATTCAAGGATCTCCTGGTAATACATACCTGATTTACCCTCAGCCAAGGCCTGCTGCGCCGTGGTGTAAAGGACTCCGTTGGAGTCCTTGCCGCTGCCGGTGCACTCGTTGACCAAACGGGTGAACTGGTCCATTGCCTTGAGGTAGCCCCGGTCCTCCAGCTTGGCCGTTGCCGGACTGAAGTCGGCTTGCAGCGTATCGGCCGGCACTTCGTAAGCGAACAGTTGCTGCAGGTAGTGGAGCCCCGGCCAACCGTCCTTGTTCCCGAACGAGATCGGCTCGTAGCCTGCTCCCTTCAGCACGGAGCAGGAAGAGATCAGTTCATCGAATGTGGACGGCGGTGTCAGGCCCAGCTCTTTGAAGATGCGCTGGTTGTAACCCATGAACTTGCCGTTGTTGTAGAGCGGAACTGCGAAGTACTTGCCGTCCTTGGCGAACGCCTTGAGCGCGGACTCGCCAAAGTCATTGCCCCACTCCGTCCCCGGGGCAATGATAGGGGTCAGATCTGCTGCGAGTCCCCCATCAATGAAGTTGTTGGCCCAACTGCCAGCCCATGTGAAATAGATGTCGGGCATGGCCTGGGAGGCAGTCAACGTCTTGGTCTTGTCCTTGATGCTCTGGTCCGTCTCCTGGATGAGCTCAAAGGACACTTCCGGGTGTAGCTTCTTGTACTCCGCAGCTAAATCCTCAAAGTACGGCTCAAGCGGGTCACCGCCGAACTTTGTGAGAATGCTGAGCGTTCCCGTGTACTGAGGTTCAGCGTTTGGGTCCAGGGCAGCGGCCGGCTGGCTTCCGCCGTCGGAACAACCAGTAAGCGCCAAAGCGGCGGCGGCCAGCAATGCCATCAGTGATTGGGTGCTTTTACGCATCATTTCTTCTTTCGGTAGAAGGGCCGATTCAGCCGTGTCCCCTACGGGAGTGGGAAGTCACGCCCGCCGTTGGGGGTGCACTTCACCGCTGACGGGCTGAAGGGGTAAGTCCTGAGTTGGAACAGGGAGGTTGGAACTTGTGATACCGGTACCACAGTGAATCATGATTTGGCTCAGCGTGGAAGAGACCTAACGGAAATTAAGGGAGCGAATTTACGAGTCGCCGCGAGCAGCGCGCACAGGGCCGTCTGATGAACGGGCCACGAGCTGCGAGGGCAGAACGTGCTTCTTCGGTTCAGAAGTGTCGCCGTCGATCCTTGCGATGAGCTGCTGGGAGGCGACAATGCCCATCTGGCGCATGGGCTGCTGGATCATAGTCAACGGAGGGTCCATGACGGCCGCCCAAGGGCTGTCATCAAAGCCGATGAGGGAGACATCCTTCAGTACACGCAGGTTTTTGGCACGCAAAGAATGAAGAGCCCCCACCGTCGCCTCGGTTTCGGTAGTGAAAATGGCAGTGGGCGGATCCGCGAGGGCCAACATTCCGCTAACAGCCCGCGTCGCCTGGCCCTCATTCTTGAGAACGTGGGTGATGAGCGCGGTGTCGAAAGGAATTCCTGCCTCTTCCAAGGCATCGAGATAACCCCTCAGCCGCTCACCATCACTCCACAGCGCTTCATCCAGGATGCTATGCATCTGCTTCAGGTCCGTCGCCGGACTGAGGGTGACGGGCCCCCATGCGAACGCTATCCGCCGGTGACCATTCTGTATAAGCGATGCAACGGCAGACCGTGCAGCCTCCCGGTTGTCGATCACCACCGAATCCGTCTCCAGCTTGTCCACCAAACGGTCTATGAGGACTACAGGAGTCCCGCGATGAATGGCATTGGATAGATGTGAAACGTCATCGCTTCGACCTGCAGCAGACGCCACCACCAGGCCGTCCACTTGCTTTGCCAGCAGGACTGCGATGGCGTCGCGCTCCAGCTCAAGCTTCTCGTCAGTGCTCAGGATGATGGCGTCGTAGCCAGCCATTTTAGCTGTTTCCGAGATGCCCTTGAGCACGCCTGAGAAGAACGGGTTGGCCACATCCGCCAGCACAATCCCAAGGGTTTTGGTGACTCCCGTGGTCATGCTGCGCGCCAGAGTGTTCGGCTGATAACCCAGCTTTTCGGCCGCCCGCATCACCTTGACGCGGGTGGCTTCACTGACCGATCCATAGTTTCCGAGGGTTCGAGCCACCGTTGCCCGTCCCACTCCAGCAGCTGCTGCTACTTCGGTAATGGTGGGGGCAGCCGGGTGGTTCTGATGATCCGTCGCCATCCGACCCCCTTCAGTTGTGGAATCCGCGCCCGCAGTTCCGTCCGTTGATTTGTCCCTGCATCAGATCCTAGTTGCTCCCTGCACGACTAGTTGCTCCCTCGACGACTAGTTGCTGCCTCGACGGCCCGGCCGTAACCGAACGCGCCCTCCACATAACACTGCGCCGCGGCATGCTCAGCTCCTCGGGCCAACGCTCTCTGTAAAGCGTCGGCCGGCGGCCGATACGTTCGACTCCAACCGGAGCCAAGTAAATTGACCACGAGTCCGGCCAGAAAAGCATCACCGCAACCCATCGTGTCCGCAAACCGGCGTGGATCAGTAGGTGCCGCTGCCTGCGTGAGGAAGCGTTCGCCGTCGTACATCATTGCCCCTGACTGCCCGCGCGTCCCCACCGCGAGCGGAACGCCCGCTGCATATACTCGCCTGAGGTCATGCTCGACGGCGGCAACAGTCATGTTTCCGCACGACAAAAGGGCCAGGTCCACGTAGGGCGCCGTTAGTTCCAGATAGGAGTCTGATCGACGTTCCGGCTCCGACGAGTAGTCGAAACTGACTAAGGCACCAGTGCTGCGGACCGCCGGTAACTGGGTCTCCGACGCGGAATAGACGCTCGAATGCACCAGATCGGCGGAGGCCAAGTACCTGAGGTGTTCAACGTCAAGCATGAAGGGATCACTTGTGGTGACGCCCCCTTCATTCCATCCCAGGAAGATACGGTCGCCGTCCACTACCTTGATTTCAGTGACGCCATTGAGGCCGTCACGGATGATGCACTTGCTGGTATCAACACCCTCCGAATCGATGGCGTTCCGGACAAAAGCACCCAAGGGATCGGAGCCGAAAACGCCCAGATAGGCGGACTCGATGCCCAACCGATGGGCAAATACCGCGACGTTAACGCAGTTTCCCCCGGGGTACATCACTTTGCGGTCGAGAAAACGGTCCACAATGTTGTCCCCGAATCCGATTACTTTCATGCTCTTCCTGTCTCGAATCTGCGGGCCCGGACAGAGCCGGGCCCGCAGCGTGGCGATCCTCCCCTTTCGGGGTGCGGCGAACGGTCAGTACTCCACCACTCGGTAGTAGCGGCGCAGATCCAGGGAGTGGTTTCGGACGCGTTCGAGGTGCTTGCTGAACCTGTCCAGGACGGTATCCAGAACCAACGGGGACAGGAGCGCACGGAAACGGGGGCTGACGCCCGGCAGATCGTAGTCCTTGCTGTCCAGCAAGGTGGTGTTCTTGTTGTAGTTTTCGGCGAATTTGGCAACGCGGTCCATCAGTGGACGCGTCTCGTCCTCACCCACCAGCAGCATGAGGCTGGTGTCTTCTTCGATGAGTTCCAAGGAGCCGTGGAAGAACTCAGCACCGTGCACGCGGGTGGTCCGGAGCCACTGCATTTCTTCCAGGATGCACATGGAGTAGAGGTAGGTGAGGCCCCACAGGTTTCCGGTGCCCACCAGGAAGTGATAGTCAGCGTCTTTGTTCTTCTCCGCAAAGGCTTCTGCCACTGATTCTGCTTGCCGGGCGACGCCCACCAGGCTCTCGGGGACGGTTTGCAGCTCGGCCGCCAGTTCTTCGTACCCCTCAAATTCGCCGCGAGCAGCAAGGAGGCGGGTGCTCAAGAGAATCATGGGGATATCAAAGGGCCAGGTTTTAGGTTCGGTCACCAAGGCAACGTCGAGGGCTTTAGCAAACGGGCTGTCCCCGAATCCGGTGAAGCCTATGGTGTAGGCGCCCTTGGCCTTGGCAAATTCGATGGCCTCGATCACGTCTTCGGTGGTGCCGGAGACGGAAGCGAAGACAGCTACGGAGCCGGGGCCGAACGTGGGATCCTCGGCCAACATCAGCTCTTTGCCGATGGATGCACGGACAGGCAACGTGGAGCGGGACCGGATGAAGTGCTCGTACGGCAGCATCGCGGCGTAGGTTCCGCCGGCACCAATGAGGAACATGTTGGTCAGCCGCCGTTCCTGGATGGAGTCGACTACCGATTCGATCTGCCCCTGCAGCGCCAAAGCACTACGGGTCTGTGTGAGGAATTCCTCTTCTTTGAAGCCAAGCACGGATGGTCCTTTCGAACGACAACTTTTGGAGTGTTGGAACATGTTGATACCGGTATCAATAGGTGGTCATCATGCTGTCATGGGAATTCTGAAGCGTCAATAGCTTCTTCGGAAAGGGTTCCGAGGCGAAAGGACATGACCGCGGGGCTCTGAAAGGTGAGGGCCTACTCGATACCCTCCAGGATGTTGCGTTCAGGGAAGGAGTCGGAGCCCGGGGGCGGGATCGCTTATCGGATCAGCTGGTCACTTGTATGACCCGAACACGATCGAGTCGAAGACGGCGCGCGCCTCTCTTATCAGCTCCGGATTGATCGATTCGTCGACATAGCCCACAGCGACGACAGCCCGCTTGCCGTTCAGGTCGACTACCCGGTAGGTTTCGTGTTCATTCTGAGTCGAGTACCAGTGTGTGCAGTGGTACATCATTTCTGAGTGGATGCAGAACTTGCCGCTGTCGCAGGCCGGGATGTCCACGTCGCCCTCGACGGAGTGGTCGAACTCGAAGCCGGGGTAGTCGCCCACCATGATCTTGACGGGAGGAGTGCTTGCCGTTGACGATTGCGCCGCCATAGCCCTAGTGAAGGCCCAGTCCGCAGGACCGACATCGGCAAGGGCACCCCTCCAGTTGCATGCGTCCATCGACACATAGAACGCGGACCCAAGGGTCAGGTGGACGGCCCATGCAGCCGGGTGATCCGGGTCATCCTTGCCCAGGCTGTTACCGTCGAGAGCAGACCAGCCGCCTGGAACGGTGATCTCGAAAGGCTCCTTGTAGCCGTCGACGGGGACCAGATATGTGCCGGCGTCGATATCGCCACTCTCCGGCAGCGATGAGACCGTGCGAGGGTCGCGACTCTCCGGCAGCGGTGAGACCGTGCGAGCCTCCGTCATCGGAGAACTGGCAGACGGCAGGGATGCGTCGTCGGACTCATATTCGCACCCGCCGAGACATCCAATCAGTGCGATAGTCAGCAAGGGCAAGAGATGGCGAGAACGCTGAGCGGCCTTTTCGATGGGTGTCATGGAACTCATTGATCCACCAGGCCGCTACAAGGCGCTGTGAGGCCCCGCAGCCGGGTGGCCTCGCAGGCGGTCCGAGATGGGATGCCGTCGCCTCAGTCTCCTCCGGTAGAGAACCCGTGACAATGAAGAAAACGACCGAGGTCGGGTTCGACTCATGAAATCCCCGAACGACAGGAGCACCCTGCAGAAGCGGCGAGAAAACGCCACATTGGGTCTTCGTCCGCGCCGGCAAGGTCATCGCATGTTAAAGAAGAAAAGCACCAGTTCCGAAGAACTGATGCTTCCCAGTGGTGGCTCCGACCGGCGTCGATCCGGTGACCTTTCGATTTTCAGTCGAACGCTCTACCAACTGAGCTACAGAGCCTAGGTGACATGTCACCTTGAGAACCGAATTTCTTCGGCGCTCAGAGCGACCCTGACGGGACTTGAACCCGCGACCTCCGCCGTGACAGGGCGGCGCGCTAACCAACTGCGCTACAGGGCCTTGCGTTTGCAGTATCTCTACCGCGTTTTTTTCAAGGCTTCTAGCTTACCAGACTTTTTTCATCCGGTTTACCACTTCCTTGCGTACCCCCAACGGGATTCGAACCCGTGCCGCCGCCGTGAAAGGGCGGTGTCCTAGGCCGCTAGACGATGGGGGCCTGAACTCAATTCGGATTTCGCAAAGAAAAGGGACGCTTTACGCGTTCTTTCCGTGTCTCGCTCGTCCGAACTGGACTCTAAAACTTTAGAGCATAGATGGCGATATTCCCAAATCGAGGTCTGCGCAGTGTTCCGGGCCACAAACTGAAGGCTCACCGAGGGGCGACGTCTCACCTCAACCAAGCACCCAAAGAGTCGAGAGCTCACCCCTCGCCAGTACGGCAAGGTCGCGGGCTGGCGACATTGGCAGGATCTTGCCCTGACGTGTCTGAAAACCGCCAGCCACCCCCGCCGCGTGCCGGATAGATTTGCCCTATGACAACCACCACCCCGGCCGAACCCGGCCAGCCTTCCCCGGGCCTGCCCCAGCGCACCACCCCCGCGCCGGGAGCACCCATCAGCAAACTCGGCATCGCGGCCGTCATCATTACGGTGGTCCTGTGGGCTTCGGCCTTTGTGGGCATCCGCGCAGTGGGCCCAAGCTTCTCCCCCGGTTCCTTGACGCTCGGACGCTTGGCGGTTGCCGCCGTGGTGCTTGGAATCGTGGTGCTGCCCACGCTGAAGGTCTGGCCGAGCGGCCGCGAGTGGTTGCCGATCGTGGCGTACGGGGTGATGTGGTTCGGCGGCTACAACGTGGCGCTGAACGCCGCAGAGCACATGCTGGACGCCGGCACCAGCGCCATGCTGATTAACGTCTCCCCCATCCTCATCGCGATTCTTGCCGGCATCTTCCTCAAGGAAGGCTTCCCGCGGTGGTTGCTGATCGGCAGCGGCGTGGCCTTCTGCGGCGTCGCCATGATTGCCTTGGGTTCCGGACAGCGTTCGACGGCGGACGTGGCCGGTGTGCTTTTGTGCTTGCTTGCCGCTGTGCTCGCCTCGGTGAGCGCGATCCTGCAGAAACCCGTTCTGCGGAAGTTCACCGCAGGGCAAGCGACGTGGTTCGGCATCATGGTAGGTGCCATCTGCTGCCTTCCATGGACGGGTCAGCTGATCGCAGAAGTCCAGGTAGCGCCGCTTCCCGCCACCCTGGGGCTGGTGTATTTGGGTATCTTCCCCACAGCCATCGCCTTCACCACGTGGGCTTATGCGCTTTCCCTGATCTCAGCTGGAAAGCTGGCCGCCACCACCTACCTTGTCCCGGGCACCACCATCCTGATTTCGTGGGCGGCACTCCAGGAGGTCCCCACCATTTGGGGATTGATCGGCGGCGTCATCTGCCTGATCGGCGTCGGGTTGACGCGACGCCAGACCCGCCAGCCCCGCAGTTAGCGGGCCATGCCCATCAGTAGTTCGCGGTGCGTGGGCGGGTTTGCACCCGGCCGGCCCACAGCAATGGAAGCAGCCATGGAGGCGATGGTGCCGATCCGTTCCAGCACCGTGGGCGCCAGGCCGTCGCTGCCCCGCAGCAGCAGCCCCATGATGAGCGCTGCCGTATAGGAGTCTCCGGCGCCGATGGTGTCCGCCACGGTAGCCGGAACGGCCGGAACGTTGAGTTGAATGTGTTTGGTGGCCATGAGCGAGCCCTTGACTCCTTGGGTCACCACAGCAAGCCCTGTGCCAAGGGCCAGCAGGTGGCTCGCGGTGTCCTCGAGCGCTTTGCCAGGGTAGAGCCACCGGGCGTCGGAGCCGCTGAGTTTAACTACGTCCGTCAGGGGCACTATTTCCTCGAACAGTGAGAGTGCCTCGTGGTGGCTTCCCAGAAGGTCGGGACGGATATTGGGGTCGTAGGTGACCATGCACCCTCCCTGGGCCTGTTCCAACAGGCTCCGGACAACGCTTGCACCGGGCTCCAGGAACGTGGCGATGGAACCGGTATGCAGGATTCTTGGCGCATAAGGCAAAGCGAGTGGAGCCAGCGCCCAGTCAATGTCGAAGGTGTAATCTGCTGAACCATCGGCGGTTATCCTGGCTGTCGCCGTCGCTGTCTTGCCCGCGGACATGGACCCGGGCAACAACACAACACCCGCTTTTTGCAGGTGCGCAGCGATGGCGTCACCCCGCTCGTCACGACCGATCGCTGTGAGCAGGCCCGTTTTCACGTCCAACAAGCCAAGGCCATAGGAGACATTCGCCGGCGAACCGCCGGGGTACTCCTTCTGCCCGTTCGTCGACTGGACGATGTCAATCAGGGCCTCACCCACAACGACGACGTCGAGGGGCTCAGGTGCAAGGGAAGCGGTGCCGGTCATGCGGTTCCTGTGTCTGTCGAAAAGAGGATTGAGTTCAGTATCTCCCATCACACACGGAGCCATTGCTGCGTTCGCGGACTAAAGTCGAATCATGCCCGCGAATCTTCCTCCCGGCCTGCCCATCATTCCCGACGGCGATCGCCCCTCCTCGCCGCTACGGGAACGGAACGCAGTGCACAGTCCCGTCGAAAACAGGCGTGTTGATGATGTTCCAGGGCCTTACGAAATGTCGGCCGAAGATTTTGAAGAAGCCGTCAGTGACGCCCTGCAGCTGATCCCGCCCAAAGCGGCCAGCGCCATGGACAATGTGGCCATCTTCATCGAGGACGACTACACACCACAACCCGGAGAAGATCCTGGCACCGTGTTGCTGGGGCTCTACGAGGGAGTTCCGTTGACCGAACGGGATTCCTGGTGGGAAGCAGGCTCCCTCCCTGACCGGATCACGATCTTCCGCCAACCCATCCTGAACATTTGCAGCACCCGCGAAGAAGTTATTGATGAGGTGGCCATCACCGTGGTGCATGAGATAGCTCACCATTTTGGGATAGACGACGACCGCTTGCATGAACTCGGCTGGGGCTAGCCTTGTAGGCATGGGGCACGACCACAACCACTCCCACGGAGTCACAGCAACCGGCAAGCACCGGAAGCGGCTTATCGCCGTCCTGGCCATCACCTTAGGGGTGGTGGGCATCCAGGTGGTTGGCGCCGTCGTGTCCGGATCCTTGGCGCTGCTGGCTGATGCCGGACACATGCTTTCTGACGCCGCTGGGGTGTTCATCGCCCTGATGGCGGCGTGGATTGCCACGCGCCCAGCGAGCGACCAGCGAACATACGGCTACCAACGAGCTGAGGTTCTGGCCGCGCTGGCCAATGCCCTGATCCTGATTGTGATCGCTGTGGTGATCATGATCGAGGCCATTCGCCGCTTCGGCGAACCCACGGAAATCCAAACGGACGTCATGCTGTGGGCTGCCATTTTGGGTGCTGTGGCCAACCTCGTTTCCTTGCTGATCCTCCAAGGGGCGCAGAAGGAAAGCCTCAATGTCCGCGGCGCCTACCTTGAAGTCCTGGGCGACCTTCTTGGCTCCATCGCCGTCATCGTTGCGGCCGTGGTGATCATGACCACGGGATTCAGTGCTGCTGACCCGTTGGCATCGGTACTGATTGCCCTGATGATCATTCCGCGTGCCTGGCATCTGCTCCGTGACGTGGTGGATGTGCTTTTGGAAGCCACACCCAAGGGCGTTGATGTAAACATGATCAGGGAACACATAGTTGCCGTGGACGGTGTGGTTGATGCCCATGACATCCACATCTGGACCATCACATCCGGCGTTCCGGTGTTCTCAGCCCACGTGGTGGTGGAGGATGCGGTCCTCAACGCGACGGGGGCGGACAACATCCTGGACCAGCTGGGCTCGTGCCTTGGCCGGCACTTCGACACGGAGCACTGCACTTTCCAGTTGGAGCCCGTGAGCCACTCCGAGCACGAATCACACCAGCACGCCTGAGTCTCCTCAGCGCTACGGGGTTTCCGTACTAACGGTCCCCGCGGCTCCGTCCACGGTGATGTGCTGTCCCGTGCTGATGCGCGAGGTTGCATCGGGGACGCCCACCACCGCAGGTATGCCGTACTCGCGGGCCACCACCGCTCCGTGGGAATTGGGTCCGCCCATCTCCATCACCAGCCCTCCTGCGGTGAGGAACAGGGGCGTCCAGCCAGGGTCCGTTGACGGTGCCACCAGGATTTCCCCGGGTTCCAGGTGCGCACCCACCGGGTCCATGATGACCCGCGCAGGTGCAGACACCAGACCTGCCGACGCCGGACTGCCGGACAGGGTTCCTGGCTGCACGATGCCCCGGCGCTGCTTGCCACCGCTCCCGACTGCCGTAGCCTCGGGTTCGGTCCCATCAGACAACAGCACTCTGGGAATGTGCCTGCGGCGGAGTTCCTGCTGGTAAGCCGCACGGCGTTCGGCAACCACGTCGCGGCGGTCATCCCCTGCCAGGGCGGCCTCGACGTCGTCGAGGTCCAAGAAGAAGACATCCTCGGCTCTGTCAATCCGTTGTGCTGCCGCAAGCTCGTTCCCGATCAGAAGCAGCTGCTCCCTCGCCGCCCCCAACCCCAGGACGAGGTTGTACTTGGGTAACTCCCGCAACCCGGCGAAGCGCCGGGTTCGGTCCAAAGCAATCTTGACTACCGCTTTGTGCAGCGGACTCTTCGCCCTGGCGCGGGCCACGAAACGGGCCACTTGCTCATCGGCTTCACGGGCTGCCCGGCTGAACTGTTGATCCGGGGCCTCCGCACCCTTCGCGAGCCTCAGATAGTTGGCCACCACGCCGAGGATGTGGGTCGGGTCATCGGACCAGCGGGGCATTCCGAGGTCGATCTCGGCAACGGCTCTGTGCCCGTACATGCCCAGGAACCTTGCCACACCGGATTGTGCAATTGGGGGAAGCTTGGCCGCCCGGTACTGTTCCACCAGCTCTGCTGCCGTTTGGCCAACCATGGAGGCAACGGCGTCGGGATCCTCCCGGATCTCCGAGGCGAGCTGCCATAACGCCAGGTCCATTTCCGTGGTGACGTTGTTGGGTAGGCCGCGGAGCACTGTTTGCAGCTCGCTGTAGGGCGCCTGCTCGCCAAGAAGGCGCCGCACCAGCGCCAGCATCGCGAAGCCGAGCGCAGGAAGGGGCAGCACCTGCGGCACTGTTGCGAAGACTTCCTCTCCCAGGATTCTCTGCACGTGGGCAAGCCGCTGATGGGACGTTGCTTTCCCCGGCACAACCAACGTCTCATGCAGTTCCGCGGTGAGTTCCTCCACCCTCTCCATCGCCGCAGCCGGCTGGAACAGTCCCCGGATCACTGACTCGGGAACGCGGTATTTGGCCGCAACCGGCCCCACATGGCGAATCAGCTTCAGGGGTGTCTTGATGGTCACCGTGAAGCGTGGATCCTCGAAGAGACCCCGCATGAGTGCGGCAGAGCGGGCCTCCATGACATCGAAGACCCGCGGAACGATGACCCTCCCGACCCGGCTCCGCAGCACCGGCGTGAGGTCGAAGAAGATGCGCTGACCGGCCTCATAATACGGAGGAGGGCCGGACCTGGGATCAGGTACATCGAAGGCAGCAGTCCTGGCTACACATGAGGCGATGAGGCGGATACAGGCCAACCCCATGGGCGTCATTGGCCTGGTGAGGCCTTGTGCCAGGCTGAAGTTCAGGAACGCGTGCTCGCCCGGCGCAGGAGGCTTTCGCGTAGTTTGCGGGTACAGGGTGGTGATGGGCCTGGCCTGGGTGAGCCATATCTTTCCCGCGGGATCGATGGCCCACTCGGTATCCTGCGGGGCGCGATAGTGCTCCTGAACCTCACGGCCCAGCTCGACAAGGGCAAGCACCTGACGATCACTCAGGCAAGGCTCCACGTCTGAATCGGCAGAACGGCGCCGCTCGAGTCGCTCCGTACCGCCGCCTGGAACGGCGCGGATCTCCAGCTGTCTGTCCCCCAAGGTCCTGCTTACAATGCCACCCTGCAGGGTGGCCACCACATAGTGATCCGGATTCACGGCACCGGAGACTACCGATTCCCCCAAGCCTGGGCTGGCATCAATGACGGTTTCATGGCGATTCCCCGTCACGGGGTTGGCGGTAAACATGACGCCAGCCGTAGTGGAGTCCACCATCTCCTGCACCACCACAGCCAAGGCCACCGTGGCGTGGTCAATCCCGTTGGTGGTCCGGTAGGCCACGGCACGATCTGTCCAGAGCGAGGCCCAGCAGCGGCTTACGGCGTCCAGGACCGCGTTCACGCCGACTACGTTCAGGAAAGTGTCCTGTTGTCCGGCGAAGCTCGCGAACGGCAGGTCCTCGGCGGTGGCCGAAGACCTGACAGCCACTGCGACGTTATCGCCCAATTCCCCGTACGCCAATCTCACCGATTCGGCGATCCCGGCCGGCACCCCGGAGTCGAGAACCAAAGACCGGGCACGGGTGGCGATCTCACTCAGCCGGTCCAACCCCGCCGCATCAGCCTCCGACAAAGCCGCAAGGACAGGCTCCAGAGCAGCTCCCGAGAGCGCCCGCTGGTACGCAGCAGTCGTGAGGCAAAAGCCGGGTGGCACGGGCAGCCCTGCATTAGCTAACTCGCCAAGATTGGCTGCCTTGCCACCGACCTCCGGAAGCATGTCTCCACGTATTTTTGAGATGTTCCGGACGAACACCGAACTCGAGGCGCCGAGGCTGGCGCCGCGATACTGATCCGGCTCTTCGGGCTCCATACTGTCCATGGATGTGCCGGGCGCCGACTCAGGCAGCGCCGAGCATGGGTCCAAACTTGTGACGGTCCGCCAGCCGGGGATCTTCCCTGTCCGGAACAACCAGCACTGGCCCCTTGGCGTGGTGCAGGACTCCGTCTGATGTTGACCCCAGCAGCATTCCCGCGAATCCGCCTCGGCCACGGGTTCCCAAAACAACCAGCTCGACGCTGCGGCTGGTTTCCACAAGAACATCAACGGGCGAGCCATCCCGGAGGTCCGTCTCAATAGCCAACGAAGGGAAGTGGCTTCTGAGCCAGGCAACACCGGCGTCAAGCTGGACCCTGATATCGGCGAATAGGGCATCGCGGTCCAACGGAGCCGGAACCCACGCCAGGGAACCGCTGTACTGCGGAACAGCGCAGATGACGCGCAGTGTGGCTCCCATACGCTGCGCTTGCTCGGCAGCTTCGAGCACAGCAACGCGTGCTTGCTCGGAGCCGTCAACGCCTACTGCAACCACGTTTTCCACAGTGCGCGGGCCCGTTTTGGCGTGCTCGGCCTTGATGTGTTTGTCCTCGGTGTTCTCACCGAGGCGGTCAGCGCAATAGAGCGGGACCGTCACCGTGGGGCATTTGGCGTGCGCGGGCAGGGCACTACTCACCGAACCCAGGAGGCGCCCGACGAACCCACCGCGACCCCTGCTGCCGAACACCAGCAGCGCGGCCTCCTCGGAAAGGTCCAACAAGACACCAGCGGCATCACCGTTTTCCACGGAAGCATCGACGTCAATGGCATATCCGGAGACTTTGTCCAAGGCTTGACGAACGATCGCATCAGCGCCTTCGCGGATGACGGAATCGTCAACTGTTGCGTAGCCACCGTCCAAGCCGGAGGCCGCGAAAATTGGCACGGAGTACGCCGTGACAATATGCAGCGGAAGCTGGCGGCGCTCCGCCTCCCGTGCGGCCCAAACCAAGGCGCACTGACCGTGCTCTGAACCATCCACCCCGACGACGATGCCACCAGGTTCCACAACCTGGTCCTGGCCGTCCGGTGACTCTTCACTGTGTCTTCCGTGCTGGTCCATGGGGGCCTGCCTCTCCACCTACTGCTTGATGTTCCGGCTATTCTGCCAGAGGATCCCGGCCTAGAACTTCCAGACTGTTTTGTTGCCAACGGCCGGGGCAGGAGAAACCCGGAAATTCCTCCTCCCAATGCTCACTATTCTCGGTCAGCAGTGGCGAATCAAGACGACATTGGGCTATGTGCATAACGGTCAGGGCTCGGTTCCCGGCGGTCCCTGGGGTGCTCGCGGCGAAGAGACAAAACGCGCAGGCGGAGAGGCTATCCATGGCCGAAAAAGTTCGGTAGTGTTCGAGTCACCGAATGGCCGGAAAACGTGTCTCACACCACACGCCCCGGTCATTTACTTGCGGCCGCTTGGGGAACTCGGACGCGATCCCACGCGATGCCGAAAGGCACACACGTCAAGGAGGAACCAAGCAGTGTCACTCACGCCTGATTCCGGCACGGAACGCACCACCACCGTGATCATCGGAGCCGGCCTGTCCGGCTTGGCAGTTGCCAGCGAACTCAGCCGCTACGGCGTGGGTTCGATCGTGGTAGACGGGTTCGGCGCGTTATCCACTACTGGACCGTCCGTCCATACAGGCATGCTCCAACGCACCGACGCCGCAGATCCGACAGCAATGCAGGAACGCAACGAAATCCTTCGCCACCTGAGGAACTACGCTGCCAGTCATCAACTGGACGTTCGTAACACCACTCGCGCTGTCCGCTTGGATTTCCTGGGCTCAGATCCCTCACGGCATATCGGATACGGTGTGGCCGCCAGCATGACAACCACAGGCCTGAGGACCGGGCTCCACGCATCCGGCCCCCACGAATCCCATCCTCGCCAGTGGGCAATCCACACAGCCCAAGGCGTTCTTCTGGCAGACCACGTAGTAGTGACACGCTGCGCCCAAAGCCAGCTACGGCGCATGCTGGCCGAACTTGGCATTGCAGTCGGACAGAATCTTGCCGCGGCCATGCGGGCCGTGGGAATGCACCTGGTGGGCGTCGGAGACCTCATCACTCCGTCCCCCAAGGAAGTGCTGCGGCAAGCCAAAGCAGTGGGTCAGGCCATCTCCTCCAAGGTTGCCCTGCCGGCGGGTCCCGGCGTCGCCATCGCCTAGGAAGTCCCGCAAGCAAACGCGCTACCACCCCCGCAAGCCAGCCAAGTCCGCCGTCGTACGTCCCGCACTGAACTTTTACGAACAGAACTTAACGCCAAAGGCCGGTGCCTCCGGAGACATAAGTCTTCGAAGGCACCGGCCTTTGAACTGAAGCGTGAGGCTTTATGCGCCAGCGCGTACGTAGGTCAGGGGACCCGTTGCGGTCAACCAGCTGATCGGGTGGATGCCCGTCTGGTTGCCGTTGATGCCACCGCTGATGGCCTGGCCGTTGCCGATGTAGATAGCAACGTGGCCGGACTGGACGATCATGTCACCGGGCTGGGGATCGCTGACGACCTTGCCGTAGTTCATGAACTGCATGGGACCGAGGTCGCCTACGGGGATGCCTGCGGAACCAAGGGCCTTTTCGACCATGGCGGTGCAGTCCTGGAAGATACCGATCTGTGCGTAAGCCGAAGCAACCATGGCTGCGTTGACGCCGCCGGCGGCGGGGGCAGCTGCAGGAGCAGCGGCAACCGGTGCGGGTGCGGCAGCAACAGGAGCAGCAACCGCGGCCTGAGCGGCAACGGGAGCTGCAGCAGCAGCCGTGGTGACAGCTGCCTTCTTGGCTACAGGGGCCTCAACAACGGGGGCCGGCTTTTCGATGACCGGAGCTGCTACGGAAGCAACTGCGGGACGCTCAAAGTTGACGGTAGCCGTTGACAGGGCGGTAACAACCTTGGTGGGTGCCTCGGAAACGGTCTCGGCAACCGTTGCGGGGCTGGAATCGCGCTGAACCGGGGTCTCAGCTGCGTGAGCAGCAATGGAACCGGTCAAAACGAGGCCCGAGGCTGCTGCGATAACAGCTGCCTGACGACCAGCGCCTGAAGCGTTGCTGGCAACTGCCTTCGAGATGGAGATGAACGGATTAGGACGTACGCTGTCCGCCTTACGACGGCCGCGAAGAATGCGTGAAGACATGAAAGAGCCTCTCCCGATGCCTGCGAGGTTAGCTGTCGGATTCGGATGGGAGTCACCCGGCCACTATCTCCCGCTGTTCAGCGAAAGCATCGTGACTTCACCCCAAGGCACGCTCGAAAGCGACCTAAATTGGGTTCCCCGTCTCTGCCGTAGGTTTGTCTGCGAACGGATTCCGGACTGCGGCAGAGCTAGGCAATCAGGCCGGAAGTGCCCGCTACGTGGAACAGGCACAGGAACTACGGTACGCGATGATTCTCCCGAAGTCACATTTAAGTAACGGGAAGTGAGCTTCTGGCGTGTCGCGGTAACCGATTCGAGATATTCGCAGGTACGTAGAAAACCGCGCTATTCCGCGGGAATATCGGCATCTGGCTCGTTCGAAGCCGCCAATTTTTTCCGTGCGGTAACGGCGAGATAAATTACGAGACCCACCGCCACAACAGCCAGCCCCACAATGCTCCAAGGGAAAGGTTGGGAGGCGTCGGCGGCTGGCTCATTGTTACCGGCAGTCCCTGGTGCGGCGGTGCCCACTGTTGGTACCGCAGCTGAGGAAGCCGAAGCCGCTGGTGAGGCACCCGCCGTACCACTCGCCGACGTCGAGCCTCCTGCGGCGGCTGTGAACGTGAAGGTGCCCTCAATCGGGTGCGAGTCGGAGCTGACCACGCGCCATACCACCGTGAACTCGCCGGCAGGGGCACCCTCGCGGAGCTTCTGAACGGCCTGGTTGTCGATGATTTCGACCGGACCGTCCGCCCAGTTCTCGCCGCCGGCCGTCACCGTTACGCCCGAACCGATCGCGAGCGGGCGGTTGTTGAACGTAATGGAGACCGACGCCGGGACTTCCGCCACGCGGGCACCGTTGGCTGGCGCTGTGGACTCGGCGACGTCGTGCGCGGACGCCGGTGCCGCTGCAAACAGCAGGGCGGAAGCAAAAGCAAGAGCAGCGACGACGGCGGCCAGAAGCGGGCGGATGGTACGCATGGGGCGGTTTCTCCTAGTGTTGGCTTCCTTACAGACTAGGCGAATCGTTGGGAGGGCCCGCACCGGACAACATAGGATTTGAGAGCAAACTCCCCCTCGATCCCCGGAGACCTTCATGCTTAAACAAGGTTCTGCAGTCGACCGCTACTTCAAGATCTCCGAACGTGGATCCACATATTCGCGGGAAATCCGTGGCGGCTTCGCGACCTTCTTCGCCATGAGCTACATCGTGGTGCTCAATCCACTGATCCTCTCCGGACCCGATTCGAGTGGCGCGTCGCTGGGTTTCACCGCCGTGGCGGCCACCACGGCGTTCGTTGCCGGCATCCTGACCATCCTCATGGGAGCCTGGGCCAAGCACCCGTTCGCCGTGGCCACAGGCTTGGGCGTCAACGCGTTCGTCGCAGTCACGGTGGCATCGCACCCCGGGCTGACATGGCCGGACATGATGGGACTCGTGGTACTTTCGGGCATCACCATGCTCATCCTGGTGCTGACCGGATTCCGGACTGCAGTGTTCAAGGCGGTGCCCGAAGCCCTCAAAACGGCAATCGTTGTGGGCATTGGCCTCTTCATCGCCCTCATCGGCCTGGTTAACGCCGGTTTCGTCCGGCGCATCCCCGACGCCGCCGGAACCACCGTTCCACTCGGTTTGGGCGTGGACGGCAAGCTCCTTGGCTGGCCCACCCTGGTATTCGCAGTGGGCCTGATCCTCACCATCGCACTGGTGGTCCGGAAGGTCCGCGGAGCCATCCTGATAGGTATCGTTGTGTCCACCGCGCTGGCTGCCATCCTCGAGTTCACTCTCCACATTGGCCCAAGCTTTGACGGCACCAACGTCAACCCCCGCGGCTGGTCCCTGGTGGCCCCCAAGCTCAGTGAATGGGGCGCACCGGACCTGTCCCTGATCGGCAAGGCCAACCCGTTCGGCGCCTTTGAGCACCTCGGTTTCATCGGTGCAGCTTTGCTGGCATTCGTGATCCTGCTCAGCATCTTCTTCGACGCCATGGGCACCATGGTGGGCCTGGCCAACGAGGCCGGGACAGTGGATAAGGACGGGAACATCCCCAACGTGGACCGGGTACTCCAAGTGGACGCGCTCGGCGCGATCGTGGGCGGTGGGGCCTCTGTTTCGTCCAACCAGATCTTTGTGGAGTCCGGTGCCGGGATCGGCGAAGGTGCACGAACCGGGCTCGCCTCGATCGTCACCGGCGCACTCTTCCTGGTTGCCATGTTCTTCACTCCCCTGATCAACCTGGTGCCGTTCGAGGCCGTGGCCCCCGCCCTGGTAGTGGTGGGCTTCATGATGGTCTCCCAGGTGGGCAAGATCGACTGGCAGGACTGGGGCGTCGGAATTCCCGCGTTCCTGACCATCGCGCTCATGCCGTTCACCTACTCGATTGCCAACGGCCTCGGCGCGGGCTTCATCTCCTACGTCCTGATCCGCACCTTCCAGGGCCGCGCCCGCGAAGTCCACCCGCTGATGTGGGCTGTGGCTGCTGCCTTCCTGCTGTTCTTCGGCATCGGAACCGTGGAAGAGCTGCTGGGCGTCAAGTAGCCCAGTCCGGGATTTCAGACACTCCCGGCGCTGGGCCACTGGTTTTTGGGCCCCGCGTCGGGTGTGCTGGAAGCATGGAAACAAGCGCCCCCACCGTTGACGTCAATCCCACACCGTGGACCGGCCGCTTTGATGGGGACGGCGCCGAGCACCGCCGCTGGTGGCAAGCTGTAGAACCCCACACCGTGTCCGGCACCGCAGCAGCCTCGCGCCCCGCCGTCGTGCTTGGTTTCTGCAGCGACGCCGGCGTCCTCCGCAACAAGGGCCGTGTGGGGGCCGCCGCCGCACCAGCCGCCATCCGTGCGGCTCTGGGTCCGCTGGCTTTCCACCTTGACCGCGACGTGTTCGACGCCGGTGATGTGGTTGTGGAGGACGACTCACTTGAGGCTGGCCAAGAGCGCGCCGGGCACGCCATTTCGGGACTGCTCGACGCCGGCAACCTCACCGTGGTGCTGGGCGGAGGCCACGAAACCGCGTTTGCCAGCTACCTTGGCGTAGCCGGTTCTGACGCTGTTCGAGGCAAGCGCGTGGGTGTGCTGAACCTGGACGCCCACTTTGACCTGCGCGACGAACCCACGCCGAGCTCGGGGACGCCGTTCCTGCAGATGGCCCACGCGGAAGCTGCCGCTGGGCGCCAACTGCAGTACGCCGTCGTCGGAATTTCAGAGCCGAACAACACACGAACGCTCTTCGATACGGCCAACCGGCTGGGCGTGAAGTACCTCCTTGATGAGCTCTGCACGCCGGAAGCCGTGGAAGTGTTCGTTGCTGATTTCCTGGCCGGCGTTGATGTGCTGTACCTGACCATCGATTTGGACGTAATGCCGGCGTCGGTGGCGCCCGGAGTGAGTGCCCCCGCTGCTTATGGCGTGCCGCTGCCGGTGATCGGCGCCATCTGCCGGCAGGTTGCTACGAGCGGAAAGCTGCTCCACGTGGACGTCGCAGAGTTGAATCCGGAGTTCGACATCGATTCCAGGACCGCGAAGGTTGCGGCCCGCTTAGTCAACACTTTGCTTGCCTAGATATTCCCCGCCCCTTTTCCAGCCTTCCTCTTCCACTTAGCCTGTGGGGAGGGAAGGACGGCAATGAGCGCAACTCCTGTGCAGGACAAGTGGGCTTGGGTAGCCGGGCCGGTGGCTGTGGCCCTGGGACTTGCAGCGCACATGGTGGCTGGCGGCAGCGCTCCGGCCATCCCCGTCCTCGTGGCCTTCGCCGCCATCGGTGCGTTGGCTGCCCAGGTTATTGCCCGTTGGATCCACGGGCCTCTGCTGTTGTTGCTGGCGTCCGGGGTGGCGCAGCAACTCCTTCATTTCGGCTTTGCCGCGTTCGGGGGCTACTTCCCCGGCAACGGCTTACTGGATCACCTGCACGGCGGCCAGGACCTGGCGGACGTGCCCGCCGGGGCAGCCGCCAGCGGGGGCAACGTTCATCTCCTTCTCTACACGCACATGGCTGCTGCCATCCTGACGCTGCTCCTTGCTGCGGGAGTTTCAAAGCTGGCGGCACCGAAACGTGATAGGCCGCTCGGGCGGGCAACCCAAAGTCTTTAATCAACCATCGGGAGGGTGGACCAGGCGGACGCGCCGATCTCGGTTTTCCACTTACCCAGTGAGACTCCCAACGAGCACGCGATTTTGCTTCGTAATGAGCCTTTTACGATGCTTACGGCTTCACGGGCAGCAACCTTTAGCAACGGTTCGTAGCCCTGCGAAAGGCGGGGACACCAACTTTGCCCGGCCCGCGTTCAGGCACCTAGTGTCGTTTGCACGTGGTGTACCCAAGAGGCCAGGGAGCTGCCTGCAAAGCAGCGTACGCGGGTTCGAATCCCGCCACCACGTCCATGGGTTCAAGAGGGCGCCCCCCTTCGCGAGATGTCACCAAGGCGGGCTCCAGGCGGAGACCCACGTCACTCGCCTGCCGGTCATCTTACAAATTTTCAGGTCCGGCCACTATGATTGACGGGT
The DNA here is from genome assembly GCF_023656375.1 of Paenarthrobacter sp. TYUT067. Taxonomy (NCBI): domain Bacteria; kingdom Bacillati; phylum Actinomycetota; class Actinomycetes; order Micrococcales; family Micrococcaceae; genus Paenarthrobacter; species Paenarthrobacter sp. TYUT067. The sequence continues at coordinate 36,352 of NZ_JAMOIT010000017.1, read as the reverse complement.
CGCCCTCGCATGCGGCACGTAATAGGAGGCCCCCAATGACCCCTGCAATGACTGCAGAACGCGAAATTCGCCTGTCCTTTTCGAAGGCAGACGAGATCCACGACGGACTCGACCGCGCCGTGGATGCCCTGATCGAAAACGCAGCAGCAGACGCTGCCTGCGGCATTCTGGTGACGCGCCACGAGCCCGGCACCTACACCGTGGCTCTGGACGAATCCGTTCCCTTCGGTCAGACCCGCGAAGTTCTCGCTGCCTGATACCCCCAAAGTATTTCCGGGGCAGCGACGCCAAAAACCGGGGCCCGTTCCTTTCCGCTTCTACTACCCGCGGAAGGGAACGAGCCCCGGTTTCTGTTAAACAAGTACCTCGGGCGGAACTGCCGCCTACGCCCGGCGGAGAGCCACGCCGTCGGACTTCATGAACAGTTCCTTGCCCTCTTCGGTGACGCCCGGCCCCGAATGCTCAAGCCACACCACGTTTCCGCTGCTGGAAACTTCTTCGATCAGACCGGCGGCGATCACGTGGGCGTATTTGACCACTTCCACCCGCTCGCCAACTTTCAGCGTCTTCCAGTCGGTAACCGTAGCCGTGTGAGCGCTTCGCCTGGACAGGACTGCTCCGCGTGCCTTCATTGAACTTCTACCCCTTTGTGGATGTTCTCTGTTGTGTATTGAGTTATTGAACAGTTGACCGTCAAGCCCACGACATCGTTGGCGTGGACGTGACGTACACCATAAGTTCTACTACATTTGCCACGCCCCGGTGATTGCGTTGCGAACAAAGACCGGGACGTGACAAATATGCCCATCAAATGAGCGTTTTATTCGACGTCAGGCCAAAATCCCGACGGCGGATTCGGCGGCCGCACGGACCGCACCGGAGCCAACCAAACGGTCAGCCGCTTCCAGTTCCGGCGACAGGAACCGATCGGTGCCCGGGCCCTGAACCACGTCACGAAGCACCTCAAGCACGGCCGTGCCAGCGGGACCCGGGGTGAGTTCGCCGTCGGACATCTGCGTCCGCATGTCGATGGCGCGGGCACTGGTGACAAGCTCGACGGCGAGCACCCGGCGGAGGTTCTCCACGGCCTTGCGCAGCTTCCGGGCAGCGTGCCAGCCCATGGATACGTGGTCTTCCTGCATGGCGGAGCTCGGGATGGAGTCCACGGATGCCGGAACGGCCAGCCGCTTGTTGTCCGAGACGAGGCCGGCCTGCGTGTACTGGGCAATCATCAGGCCGGAGTCCACGCCGGGATCCGCAGCGAGGAATGCCGGGAGACCGTGTGAGCGGGCCGGGTCCAGCATGCGGTCCGTACGGCGCTCGGCGATGGAGCTGAGGTCCGCGACGGCGATTGCCAGGAAGTCCAGGACGTACGCCACGGGTGCGCCGTGGAAGTTGCCGTTGGACGTGACGCGGCCATCCGGGAGGACCACAGGATTGTCGATCGCTGCGGCGAGTTCGCGGGAAGCCACCAGCGCTGCATGGTCCACGGTGTCGCGGACAGCACCGGCAACCTGCGGTGCGCAACGCAGTGAGTAGGCGTCCTGCACCTTGGTGTCGTTGATCCGGTGGGATGCGACGATGGGCGAGTTGGACAGCACGCGGAGCATGTTATCGGCGCTGGCTGCCTGGCCCGGGTGCGGCCGCAGTGCTGCGTGAAGCTCCGGCAGGAACACCTGGTCTGTACCCAACAGGGCCTCGACGCTGAGCGCGGCGGTGACGTCCGCCGTCGCCAGCAACATGCGGATGTCGGCAATGGCCATCAGCAACATGCCGAGCATGCCTTCAGTGCCGTTGACGAGGGCCAGGCCCTCCTTCTCGGCGAGGGTGACCGGCTCGATGCCGTGCTGGGCGAGCAGCTCAGCAACCGGAGGCTTGCCAGCGGTTCCGTACAGTTCGCCGTCGGGTCCTGTTGCTTCGCCTTCACCCATGAGGACCAAGGCGCAGTGTGACAGCGGCGCAAGATCGCCGGAGCAGCCCAGCGAACCGAACTCGCGGACCAGCGGGGTGATGCCGGCGTTGAGCACGTCCACCATGGTCTGCAAGACCACCGGACGAACACCCGTGCGGCCCGATGCCAGGGTCTTGGCGCGGAGGAACATGATGCCGCGGACCACTTCGCGTTCAACAGCCGGGCCCATGCCAGCAGCGTGGCTGCGGATCAGCGACTTCTGCAGCTGGGTGCGGAGATCGTTGGGAATGTGGCGGTTTGCCAGGGCGCCAAAGCCTGTGGAGATGCCGTAGGCGGGGACATCGCTGGTGGCCAGATCGTCAATGTGGGCACGGACCTTGGCTACGTTGTCCAGGGCGTCCTGGGAGATGGTCACCTTGGCGTCGTGGCGGGCGACGGCGACGACGTCTTCCGGGGTTACGCCGCTGGAGCCGAGGGTGACGGTGAGGGGTTCATGGGTAGTGATAGTCACTTACTTGCCTTCGTTCATGGGGATGCGGACGCCGCGTTCGTTGGCGACCTCGACGGCGCGGTCGTAACCGGCGTCGACGTGGCGGATGACGCCCATGCCGGGGTCGTTGGTCAGGAGCCGTTCAAGCTTTTCTGCGGCGAGGTCGGTGCCATCAGCCACGGAAACCTGTCCGGCGTGCAGGGACCGGCCAATACCAACGCCGCCGCCGTGATGGATCGATACCCAGGTGGCACCGGAGGAGGTGTTGAGCAGGGCGTTGAGCAGCGGCCAGTCAGCAATCGCGTCCGAGCCGTCAGCCATGGATTCGGTTTCCCGGTACGGGGACGCCACTGAACCGGAGTCCAGGTGGTCACGGCCGATCACGATGGGGGCCTTGACCTTGCCCTCTTTCACCAACTGGTTGAACAACAACCCGGCCTTGGCCCGTTCGCCGTATCCGAGCCAGCAAATACGTGCCGGCAGGCCTTCGAACTCCACCCGGTCCGCCGCGGCGTCGAGCCACTTGTGCAGGTGCTTGTTTTCCGGGAACAGTTCCTTGATGGCCTTGTCAGTCACTGCAATGTCCTCCGGATCACCGGACAGGGCAACCCAGCGGAACGGGCCGAGGCCCTCGCAGAACAGCGGACGGATGTAGGCCGGAACGAAGCCGGGGAACTCGAACGCACGCTCGTAACCGCCCTTGCGGGCCTCGTCACGGATGGAGTTGCCGTAATCGAAAACTTCGGCGCCGGCATCCTGGAACTCCACCATGGCCTGTACGTGGCGGGCCATGGAAGCCTGGGCCTTCTTGGTGAACCCTTCCGGGTCAGCTTCGGCTTCGGTGTGCCACTCGGCTACCGTGATGCCCTCGGGCAGGTAGGAAAGGGGGTCATGCGCGGAGGTCTGGTCGGTGACCACATCAAAGGTGATCTCCCCGGCCTTGTGACGGCGGAGCAGCTCCGGGAACACCTCTGCAGCGTTACCGACGTAGCCAACAGACCAGCCCCGGCGTTCCTCCTTGGCCTTCTGGACCTTCGCGATCGCGGTATCCAGGTCCGTTTCGACCTCGTCCAAGTAGCGCTTGCCGGCGCGGCGACGCAGGCGGGTTTCGTCGACGTCCACAATCAGGCAGGCGCCATCGTTCAGCGTGACGGCCAGCGGCTGCGCGCCGCCCATGCCACCACAACCACCGGTCAGGGTCAGCGTCCCCGCCAACGGACCTTCGTTTGAGCCTTCAGCAGCAGGCGCCGGGTGGCGCCCTTCCGCAGCGAGCTTGTTTCCGACGGCGGCAAAAGTTTCGTACGTGCCCTGCAGGATGCCCTGGGTCCCGATGTAGATCCAGGAGCCAGCGGTCATCTGGCCGTACATCATGAGGCCCTCGGCTTCGAGGCGGCGGAACTCGGGCCACGTTGCCCAATCCCCCACCAGGTTGGAGTTGGCCAGCAGCACACGGGGAGCCCATTCGTGGGTGCGGAACACACCCACCGGCTTGCCCGACTGCACCAGGAGGGTCTCGTCCTTCTCCATGGTTTCCAGGGTCCGGGTGATCGCATCAAACGCGGCCCAGGACCGGACTGCACGGCCAGTTCCGCCATAGACCACAAGATCGTCCGGACGCTCAGCGACCTCAGGATCAAGGTTGTTCATCAGCATCCGCAGCGGAGCTTCGGTCTGCCACGACTTGGCAGTGAGTTCAGTACCCCGGGCGGCCTTGACCGGACGGGCACCAGTGGTGAAATCGGCGGGTGCCATGGTGACTCCTTCGTCTGTGGGAAGTAGGTGGTGGAAAGATCTTCTGCTTCTACTAAAGCCCCTTTATCACGCGGCCGGAACGGCTTTTGGAGTGGCACCGTCCGGGATTACAGACATCTCCAACCTCTCGCATTTACGCCACAATGAGCGCATGCTGGACCCATGGCAACGTACCGGGTAACAACGCTCGTCGCGGCACCGCCTGAGCGGGTTTTCGCAATGTGGACAGACCCGGACCGGTTCAAGGAGTGGATCGGTGGGGTCACCCGGGTGACTGACCGCGTCGGTTCAATGGATGAGGCAGGCAGCCGCTACACGGTGTGGTTCGGCAGGATGAAAAGCCCCACCGAAATCCTCGCAGTGGAACGGCCTTGGCACATCCGCACGCGGTTCGGCAATGCGATCCTCAAGGGCGAGTCAGATGTGCGGTTTGCGGCCGAGAGGGACGGTACCCGTATCCGGCAGGAGTTCGTGACCCGCGGATTCGTCGCCGCCATTTTCGGGCGGCTTTTCGCCATGGGCTCCTACAAGGGCAGCTTCAAAGGCGAACTGGAGACCTTCCGCAAACTCGTGGAGAAGGAATCCACGGGGCGAAGCTAGCGCCGGGTTAGGCTCCAGGCCGCCCGTGGATCCGCACCGATAGTTCGTCCGCCGCTTTCCGAATGCGCGCGGCAAGGACCGGCCATTGCTCAGCAGGCACTTTGTCCTCAAGGAACGTGACGGCGACTGCCGCCGTCGGCCATCCAACATGGTCCGTTACTGCGGCGGCGATGGAGCAGAATCCCGGCGTGATTTCGCCGTTTTCCGTGGCGTAGCCGCGCTGCCGGACCTGGTCCAAGTGCGACGACAACGCCGAATACTTCATGATGGGGAACTCCACCTCATGCCGCGAAGTGAAGGCGGCGGCATTCGGATACAGCGCACGAACCTGCGACTTTGGCAGGGCGGCCAGGATCGCGCGGCCAGACGCCGTGAGGTGGCTTGGCAGGCGGACCCCGACGTCGGTCACCAGGCTGGGGCGGTTCTTGGCGCGTTCCTCCACAATGTAGAGCACGTCACGGCCGTGAAGCACCGCCAAGTGCGCGCTCTCGCCGATCACGTCCACCAGGGCGGCGAGCATCGGCCGGCCCAGCCGGGACAAGGGTTCCTGGCGCGAATACGCCGAGCTGAGTTCGAAGGCGCTGATGCCTAGCCCGTAGCGCTGCTCTTCATGCAGGTGAAGGACGAACCCGTTCGCCTCCATGACGCCGAGCAAGTGGTACACGCTGGATCGCGGCAGGCCGAGCGCGGTGGCAATGTTCGACGCCGCCATGGGACCGCGGCGCGAAGCCAACAGTTTCAAAATCCTCAGCGTATTTTCGGCCGCCGGGACTTTGGACGTGGCTTTGCCTGGTGCGGTTGGCGTGGTTGTCATGGTTCCTCGCTGCTCGGGCTGCTTGCGGGATTAGTCCGGTGTATGCAGGTACCGCTGTCCGGTATCCCGTACTCAAGCGTGCACCCTCGGAGAGTCAATCACCAGCGCGAATGCATTGATCGGTGTCTGGGATGCCGGACTCCCTTAGCGAGCCCGAACCTCTACCCCTAGGCAACGCGGCCCTTACGCGGAAGCGGCACCCTTACGCCGAAGCAGGAACGTGATGGCCCCGGCCGCAGCCAAGACCAGCGCCACGATCAGCCCGATGGTCCAGCCGCTCATCCCGGCAGACGAAGCGGCCAACGGGGTGGCTGCCTCCTGCGATTGCGAATCAACCGACGCGGCATCATTGTCAGCCGACGCGGCCGGCGGCACTGAAATGCTGGGCATGGCCGACGGAGTTGCCGCAGGTGTTGCCGCCGCTTCGGCTGGCGTACCGGTTTCGGCGAGCCCGACGGCGGGAGCATAGTCGCGCGGCCAAGGAACGACGATCGGGGCTACTCCAGTTCCGGAGTGTTGCGAAACGTCGACCTGGCCGGCTGCAGCCTGCCCGGCCTGTCCACCAGCAGCGGCCGCGGCAGCTTCCGCCTGACGGGCAGCTTCAGCTTGACGAGCCGCTTCCGCTTCCGCGGCTTTGGCAGCGTCAGCCGCCTTACCGGCGTCGACGGTTGCAGTGTCTGCCAAACCGGCAAGCTCGGCGATCATGGCGTCGATGGAGGCAACGTGGGCAGTGGTTGCCGCGTCTCGATTCGCAGCCGCGGCCTGGCCTGTGGTCATGAAGGCCTTGAGATCTGCGCGGCTGCCGTCAAGAGCAACGCTCGCTGCCGCACGAACCTCCGGCGTCGAATCCAACGCATAACTGGTCTGGATGCGATTATCCAGATTCCGGGCTTGATCAAAACCGTATTCCAGGAAGTAGCGGACGTCTGCGTGGCTGACTGACTCGAGCGCTTTCTTGGCGGCCTTCTCCACATATTCGCCTCCGACTGCCAGAAGCTGGTAAGAGCGTTGTCGATCCGCGGTGAATGCCGACGGCTTAATGGCGTCCAGCTCTATAGCTGCTGCGTGGCCTTCAAGGATGAAAGCTTTTACGGAAGTATCTCCACCCGACAGCGCCGTTTCCGCGGCTTCCCGAACCTTGGGTGTCCCCACCAAGGCAAGATCCAAGGCGGCCTGACGGGCTTCGCTGATCAGCGCGTCAGGGTCGGCTCCGGGGGCATCCAGCTTGGTAAGGAGCTCCGGAATTTCACGGGCCGCCTTTGCAAAGGCGGCCTTCGCCGGCTCCTGCGATGCCATTTGAGTTTCGTCCGCGATCCGTCTCGGTGTGGCCTGCGATGAGAGGAGGTCCCTGTCTGTCGCGAGCCGCGATGAGTCTGCCGCCCTTGCCGCAGAGGCGGTGCTCCGGGCTTGTTCGACAGCGGTCTTCGCACGGTCCGCGACCGCAGCGGTGCCGTTGGGGTTCGAAGCAATGTCTGATCTGACCTTTTGAAGGAGAGCGGCAACAGCCGTCGACTCAGCGTCCCGGTCGGCTGCAACGAGCTGCCCGTAGCGAAGGAAATCAGCAACGATTTCCCTGTCGTCCGTCATGACCGCTGCCTTGGCCGCAGCGCGGACACCCACAAAAGGAGAATCAAAGAGCTGGAACGCAGCCTGGCGGTCGTCTATCTCGGCGGCTTCCAGCCAGCCCCCGAGAACGAACTCCTCTATTGCTTGGTCGCCTTTGTCCAAACTGTCGGAGGCCTGCGTTCGGATTACGCCGTTCAGAGTTAGAAACCTGTAGGCAGTGATATCAAGGTCAAGCTGCCACGCTCCGGCCCAACCTGTCGAGAGAAAAGCATCGATGGCCGCCGGGTCGTTTAATGCCAGGATCTTTTGCGCAGATGAGCGAACATGCGCACTCCCCCGCGTCGTGAGCTCGGTGACCAGCTGCTTGCGATCCGCGGCGAGCGTGACATCCTGTCCGGCGTCGAGGAATGCATTAAGCGCATCTGCGCCACCCACCAGCGCGGTCGCAGCAGCGGCACGGGTTGCGGGGCCACCTGTCTTCCACAGCTCAACAACGCCAGCGGTATCAGTAGCCCGCTCGACGAACGGAACGGGGGCCTGCGCGGCGTGGGGCACCTCGAATTCGGGAATGTCATAGGCCTGGGCTGGCGCAGCGAAAAGCAGAGAAGCCCCAGCTACAACGGCCATCAGGGCAGCAGAAACACGGCGCCGGGTAGCGCGGAATGAAGAAAACAAGGGTCCCCCAAATAACGGATGCGGCGGCAGCACGGAATTCAATGGGGGCGACGCGGATGCGAGGGATGCCTGACCGGTGACGAGCTGTCCGCGGTCATCATATCCGACTGGGAACTATGACTTTTACCACTGTGAATGTCGTTGCCGAAAGTCGACACCACTGACTGTCTGCGATCAAAGACACCAAAGCCCCGTGAGTCCCATCACAAGTCGCCCAAAAGTGATCTGCTGGATAGCGATCCCCTCCCAAAGACGAGAAGGTTTTACTATGCAACAAACCAAGCTGGCTGTGGAGAGCTCTGTCCTCCACGCCGCGGGTACGGCGCTCAGCCGAGGCCTCAACGTCCGTCACGTTCGCTTCATGGCGCTCGGATCCGCGATCGGCACCGGCCTTTTCTACGGTTCCGCCTCCGCCATCCAAAAAGCCGGGCCGGCCGTCCTGCTGGCCTACATCATCGGCGGCGCGGCCGTGTTCATGGTGATGCGAGCACTGGGCGAGATGGCCGTCCGACACCCCGTATCCGGGTCCTTCGGCCAATACGCGTCCAAGTACCTGGGACCGTTCGCAGGTTTTGTGACCGGGTGGACTTACGTGTTCGAGATGGCCATTGTGGCCATCGCCGACGTCACGGCCTTCAGTATCTATATGGGTTTCTGGTTCCCACAGGTGGACAGATGGATTTGGGTACTCGCAATCATCCTGTTCCTGGGCGCCATGAACCTGCTCAGCGTGAAGGTGTTTGGCGAGCTCGAGTTCTGGTTCTCGCTGATCAAGGTGGCGGCGATTATCGCCATGATCGTCGGCGGTGCAGCGATCGTCGTGTTCGGCTTCCAAACGGGCGACGGCGGCGGCGTGGCACCGGGACTCGGGAACCTCGTGAATCACGGCGGGTTGTTCCCGAACGGTTTTGAAGGGCTCCTGGCCGCATTCGCCGTCGTGATGTTTGCCTTTGGCGGGATCGAGACGATCGGTATCACGGCTGGCGAGGCCACGAACCCCAAGAAGGTCATCCCGCAAGCAGTTAATACAGTGCCCGTCCGCGTTTTGTTGTTCTACGTACTGACGTTGGGCGTGCTGATGAGCATCTTCCCGTGGAACGAAATCGGCAGCAGCGGTAGTCCATTCGTGCAGATCTTTGATGGCTTAGGGATCCCGGCCGCACCGCACATCCTCAACGCCGTGGTCATTACCGCCGCGCTCTCGGCGATCAACAGCGACATCTTCGGGGCCGGACGTATCCTCTTCGGACTTGCCCAGCAGGGTCACGCACCCAAGAGTTTCAGCAAGATCTCCCGGCATGGCGTCCCTTGGATGACCGTGTTGATGATGGGCGGCATCCTGCTGGTGGGCGTCGTGTTGAACGCCGTGATTCCGGAGGACGTGTTCGTGCTCATTGCCTCGATCGCTACCTTTGCCACCGTGTGGGTTTGGGTGATGATCCTGGCTTCGCACGTTGCCATGAAACGGGAGATCAAGCGCAAGGGCTTGCCGGCGTCGGAATTCGGTTCGCCTTTGTGGCCTGTCGCTTCCATTCTCACCATGGCGTTCATGGCCATGGTGATCGTGATCCTGGGCGTCTTCGAGGACACGCGTGTTGCTTTGTACGTTGGTGGCACCTGGCTGGTGTTGCTGTTCGTGGCCTACAAGATGTGGGTCCGCGGTGGCGGGCTCCGCCGGGCCGAGCTGGTGGACGAGACGGCGCAAATGCCAATGGTGAAGGCAACCTAGTTTGCTGGCTGCGCTGTAGTTCGCGGGCTGCGCTGTAGTTCGCTGGCTGCGCTGTAGTTCGCGGGCTGCGCTGTAGTTTGCTGGCTGCGCTGTAGTTCGCGGGCTGCGTCTAGTTTCTCAGCCGTGTGGACTTGCTTCCCGGCAGCGGTGGCGCTTTGGATTTGTAGCTGTGCCCGGTGGGAGTGCTGACGCGGATCGTGTGCACATCACCGGGCATGCTCTTTGCGGTCCAGCCCGGAGTCTCCTTGGTGTGGTTGCAGGCTTCGCAAAGCCCGGCCCCATTGTTGAGGTGGGTGCTGCCTGCAGAATGCCAGGGAATGACGTGGTCGATGTGCCGGATAGGCGCATCGCAGTACGGAGTACGGCACGTGTTGTCCCGAATGTGGATGAAGCGTCTCAATTTTTGGGGGAAGAACCGTGCTTTTGAGTCCATCGTCAGGAGCTCGCCGCTGCTGGGAGCTGTGTAGAGGCGGCGGAGCAGCACTCTAAATTCGCTGCGGTCCGTGGGCTCCAGGTTCCCATGAAGCTGATCCTCATACCCTGATTGTTCATCAACCAGAAGTGCCCTTGCCCATTCAGCGGGTACGATTCCGTAGCCTTCGAGCCGAGCAGGCTCGGGGTCCCCTTGAAAGAGTGTGCGATCGGTCATGACGAGGTTGAGGTTGATGCCCGCAATGCCACCCGACGTGCCCGTTACGCGTTCGGTCAGGGTGTCAGCCATGACTTGGCCGCGGGTCCGTGTGTCCCCGCTGGAACGGACGGAATCAGCTGTCCGAGTCAGCGCTGCGTAGACGGCCACGCCTTGGGCGACCGGGAGCAGTGCGGTGAGGTACGTCATGGTGTCCGGCGCAGGACGGAGGCTGACCGTACGTTCCGCAGCCGCACGGCTGGCTCGCTGCGACACGGACCGCGGGTCACGACGATATGCGGCGGCTTTTGCAGCGGCGATGATGGCTTTGTCGCCCGTGCCGTCGAAGGTCCCGGAGTCCGGGGCGAGTTCCTCGTCCACCGATGCCCGGTCCTCAACGGACAGGCAAGCTGTTTCCTTCACGAGCAGCGTGGCCCGCCATTCGTTCAACTGACCCGACTCCAGTGCTGCCATGGTTCGCGGCATTTCCGTAACTAGCGCTTTGGCAAAGCCAAAGAGCCTGGATCCCTTATTGGGTGATTCCCGCCGCGCCAACGCCACCTGTGCAGCAACGCCCATGCCACGTTCAGCCGCAGGAACCCCGGCCTGGGCCTGCTCGGCCCGCTGCGCCAGATCAAACGCCACTGCAATCCGGGCTTGCCGGGCTGAAATGGCAGACTTCAGGTCTTCAAGATCCCGTAACTCATCGATCAGCGCCGAGCTATCGGCGGTGATCGGAAGTGACCCCAGCTCAAAGATGAGCTCCCGGATGCTCCCTCCGCTGACTGCCACTCCGGACGCAACCGCCACGGAAGGTGCAGGAGCCACTGTTGCCCGCTGCGATCGCCGAATTCCGTCCATGAAGCCACTCTTCCAGCCACCTTCGCAGGACATCAGACCCAAAGTTGCCTATGTGGAAAACCCAAGAGACAGTTGGTTCCAATGTTCTCGCCGAACATTGGAACCAACCACCAATCGGCGGGTTGTTCTAGAGGGAGGCAGCGGCGGAACGTACGGCCTCGGACAGCGGAGTCGAGGGGCGGCCGATCAGCTTCTGGAGATCACCGCTGGTGACCAGAAGATCGCCGCGCGCAATTCCCAGATCAGAGTCGGCAAGGATTTCGGCGAAGGCGTCCGGCACGCCTACGCCCACCAGGATTTGCTGGTATTCGTGGGCAGGAAGATCGTTGTAGGTCACCTCTCGCCCGGCAGCGGAGGAAATTTCAGAGGCCAACTGGTCCATGGTGAACGCGTGGTCCCCACCGAGTTCGTAGACCTTCCCGGCCTGGTCATCCGCCACCAGGACCGCCGCCGCTGCGTGCGCGTAATCAGCACGCGCGGCTGCGCTGACCTTGCCCTCGCCGGCACTTCCTGCAATGGCACCCTGGGCAAGGGTTCCCGGGAGCTGCTCGGTGTAGTTCTCCAAGTACCAGCCGTTGCGCAGCAGGACGAACGGAACACCGGACTCCTTGAGGAGCTCCTCCGTTGCCTGGTGCTCGGCGGCCAGTTTCATGCCTGTGGTGTCCGCGTTGGCAATGCTGGTGTAGGCCAGAAGGTCCACGCCCTCCGCCTTGGCAGCCTCAATAACCGTGCGGTGCTGCTCAACCCGCTGGCCCACTGCGCTGCTGGAGATCAGCAGCACCTTGGTGGCGCCCTTCAGTGCCGCGGCGACTGATGCCGGGTTTTCGTAGTCCATCTCCTGGACCGTGACGCCACGTTCGGCGAAGTCAGCCAGCTTCTCCACCGAACGGCCGGTGGCCACGATGTCCGCCGCGGGGACGTTGCGCTCCAGAAGGGCCTCTACAACGTGGCGGCCAAGCTGTCCGGTTGCTCCAGTGATAACGATGCTCATGGGTGGTTCCTTTCAACGGAAGTTTGCTCTGTCATGGTGGACAACGAGCCCTACATCCGGAAACTTCCCAAAAGTTAGTACGCACTTTAAGGTAAGGTACTGACATGAAAGTAAGTGACCTCCCGGCGCCGCTCCCCGCAACCATTGCCGACGGCGTGTTCCCGGCTGGTTGCCCCAGCCGGACGGTGCTGGATCACATCACCAGCAAATGGGGCGTGCTGATCCTGCTTTCACTCTCCGAAGGCGATCAGCGCTGGAGCGAATTGCGCCGCCGGGCCGAGGGCATCAGCGAGAAAATGCTCGCCCAAACCCTCAAGACGCTCGAGCGGGACGGACTGGTCCGCCGCGACGCACAGCCCGTCATCCCGCCTCGCGTGGATTACAGCCTCACCGAACGCGGCCGCGAGCTCAGTACGCTGCTCATTCCCTTGGTGACATGGGCCTTCGACAACGCCGACGCCATCATCGGCGGCCAGAACTAACCCGGCGGCGCCTTACCTGGCCGACCACCCGCCGTCCATGGTGTAGCTCGCGCCGGTGACCATCCCGGCGTCGTCGGAGGCCATCCAGGCGGCCAACGACGCCACTTCGTCAACCTCCACCAACCGCTTCACGGCGGACTCTGTGAGCATCACCTTGGCCAGGACCTCCGCCTCGGGGATCCCGTGGAGCCGGGCCTGATCGGCGATCTGCTTCTCCACCAGGGGCGTGCGTACATAGCCCGGATTGATGCAGTTGGACGTGACCCCGTGCTCGCCGCCCTCTAAGGCAGTGACCTTGCTGAGGCCCTCGAGCCCATGCTTGGCCGAGACATACGCACTCTTGTAGGCCGAGGCCCGCAACCCGTGGACCGACGAAATGTTGATGATCCGGCCAAACCCGTTGGCGTACATGTGCGGGAGCGCGGCCCTGATGAGGAGGAACGGGGCCTCCAGCATCAGGGCCAGAATCCGCCGGAACTCCGCGGGTTCGAACTCCTCGATCGGCGCAACTTTCTGGATGCCGGCGTTGTTGACCAGGATGTCGCAGTCGAGGCTCAGCGCGGCCAGTGTGTCCACATCCAACAGATCCACCGTCCAGGCAGTGCCGCCCAGCTCGTCGGCGAGGGCCGCAGCTCCGGAGGCATCGACGTCGGCCACTACTACTTTCGCCCCGCGGGCGGCGAGCGCACGGGCGCAGGCGGCCCCGATCCCACTGGCACCGCCGGTCACCAGTGCTTTGCGTCCGTTCAAGGAGTTGTCCATGGAACTAGCCTTTCGAGGTTGCGGAGGCCGGTGTCAGACCGTGCCGGATGGCGTCGGCTTCGTCCACCTCTTGCAGCGCGATGCCCTTGGTTTCCTTGAGCGAAACGACTGCGACGACGGTAATCGCGCAGGCGACCACCAGGTAGATCGCTGTGGGAACCCATGAGCCGGTGTCCTTGAGCCACTGGGTCGCCAGCAGCGGTGCGAGTGAGCCGGCGAAGATGGACGTGACCTGCGAGCCGAGCGAGACACCGGAGTAGCGCATGCGGGTGGGGAAGAGCTCGGACATGATAACCGGCTGCCCTGCGTACATGAAGGCGTGGAGGCAGAGCCCGATAGTCACGGCGAGCACGATCACCACGGCGTTCTTGGTGTCGAACATGGGGAAGGCGAAGAACGGCCAGGTTGCGCCGGTAATAGCACCCACCAGATATACGGGCTTGCGTCCCCACGAGTCCACAAGGCGTCCAACCTGCGGGATGACCAGGAAGTGGATGACGTGGGCGATCAGGAGTGCCAGCAGGAGCGAGGACGTGTCGTACTTGTGCACGCTCTTGAGGTAGACGATCGCGAAGCTCACCACCAGGTAGTACATGATGTTCTCCGCGAAGCGCAGACCCATGGCCTGAAGGATGCCCTTGGGGTACTTGCGGATGACCTCGCCAACTCCGTAGCTGATGGCCTTGGACTCCTCCACCTGTGCCTTGGCTTCGAGGAAGATGGGAGCTTCAGTGACGTGGGTGCGGATGTAGTAGCCCACAAAGACGATCACTGCGGAGAGCCAGAACGCGACGCGCCAGCCCCAGCCGAGGAACGCTTCGCTGCTCAGCGTGGAGGACATGACGAACAGGACCAGCGTGGCCAGAAGGTTGCCCACCGGTACTGCAGCCTGCGGCCACGACGACCAGAAGCCGCGGGACTTGTTGGGGCTATGCTCAGCCACCAGCAGCACAGCGCCGCCCCATTCGCCGCCGAGGGCAAAGCCCTGGATGAAGCGGAGAGCCACCAGCATGGCCGGCGCCCAGTAGCCGATGTCCATGAAGCCGGGGAGGCAGCCCATCAGGAAGGTGGATACACCCACGATCACGATGGTCAGCTGCAGGGTGGGTTTGCGGCCCAGCTTGTCGCCGATCTGGCCGAAGACGATTCCGCCGAGCGGACGGGCCACGAAGCCGACCGCGTAGGTGATGAAGGCCTGGATGATGCCGTCCAGCTCGTTGCCGGTGCTCGGGAAGAAGTACTTGCCGAAAACCAGCGTGGCGGCGGTGGCGTACAGGAAGAACTCGTACCACTCCACCACGGTGCCCACCATTGACGCCGCGACGATCTTCTTAAGTCCGGAACCCTCGCCGGCGCCTTTCCCTGCCCTTGATGCGGAGCGCTGCTCTACGCTCATATCCATCTCCTCAGTGTCCTCTTTGACCCTTGTGAACGTGATGTGATCCACAACACGACATGCTCCACTGAGTATTGCTGCAGATTCTTCCGCGCTCAATGACCAAAGTGGCACTGAGTATGTGCAAAATTGCAGATATGAATCCAAACCCCGACGACCTTCTCATCCTCCTGGCCGTCTCACGTTCCGGGAAATTTACGACGGCGGCACAAGCCTTGGGACTGAACCACACCACCGTTTCGCGCCGGATAGCGGCGCTGGAAAAGGCTCTGGGCGGCAGGGTCCTCGCGCGTGCGGCCGGTGGTTGGGAGGTGACGGAGCTGGGAGCCGAAGCTGTGTTGGTCGCGGAACGGATCGAGGCTGCGGTGGGCGCGCTGGGCCCCAGCCACCGGGCACCCGACCCCATTACCGGCGTCGTACGCATGACCGCGACTGATGGCTTCAGCGCGTATATCGCGGCTCCGGCCGTGGCGCGCTTGAGAAGCCAGCACCCCGGCCTCAGCGTTGAGATCGTCACAGTAACGCGCAGGGCGTTGCAACAACGCTCGGGGCTGGACATCGAAGTAGTGGTGGGGACGCCGCAAGTGCACCGGGCTGAGGCCATCAGACTCGGCGAATACCGGCTGGGGATGTATGCCTCACGCGCTTACCTGGCAGACAACGGGACACCCTCAAGCATTGAGGAGCTCACTCAGCACCAACTGGTCTATTTTGTTGATTCGATGCTGCAAGTGGACGATCTGGATGCGCCCCGCCGGCTGGTCCCCACCATGCGCGACGGCCTGAGTTCAACCAATGTGTTCGTCCATGTTGAGGCAACCCGCGCCGGGGCCGGCGTCGGGTTTCTGCCGTGCTTCATGGCTGACCGGCACGCTGATTTGGTGCGGCTCCTGCCCTCGGATTTCGCCGAGCTCCTCCCCTACTGGATGGTCCTCCGCCCGGACTCCATGCGCCGCCCCGCAGTTGCCGCCGTCGTGCAGGCCTTGCGGGAGGAGACGGAGAGCCGGCGGGAGGAGTTGCTGGGGGCTAAATAGCGTGCCCGGGGTGGCGGGCTTGGTGGGCCATCCGACGTTCTCGATGTTAGGCAAGCCTTACTATGTTAAGCATGCCCTCCGGTTCTGCCACTACGTCCTGCCCGCCCGGGCTCAAACAGCGAGCACCTTGGACTGTTTCCCGTCTCTTCACCCTCACCTTGTTCGCCAATCGCCGCTGGAGGCTGTTACTGGTGGGCTGCGCCGGACTTGCCCTGCATCAGATCAGCGAGGCTTTGGTGCCGGCAACTATCGGCGCCGCGGTGGACAACGCCATTGAACCGAACGACGTCGGCGCCCTCCTGAGATGGTTGGGCGCCTTGGCTGTGGTGTTCGTTGTGCTTGCTTTGTCGTGGCGCCTGGGCACGCTGGCCACTGAGCGATCCTTCAATTACGGCTCCCATGACCTCCGGCAACTGGTGGTGGAACGGACACTTCACCACCGCGGCATGGCCGCGCGGCGGGCACCCGGCGAAATTGTGGCCATTGCTTCTTCCGACGCCGACAGGGTGGCCGGGCTGTCCTGGCTGATCAGCGGTGGTCTGGCTGCCGCGGCCGGGGTGATCACCTCGGCCGTTACCCTCCTGTTAATCTCGGTACCCCTGGGCCTTGCCGTTCTCCTGGCAACCCCGGTCATGCTGCTGGTGATGCACCGGCTCACTAAACCGCTCGAGAACCGCAGCGACATGGAGCAGTCCACGGCTGCTCGGGCCGGCGCCCTTGCCACCGATTTCATCACCGGATCGCGACCCCTCAAGGGCCTTGGTGCCGAGGATGCGGCCATCGCGCGCTACCGTGCCGCGAGCCGGGAATCCCTCACTTCCGCCCTGAAAGCCATTCGCGCCAAGTCCGCTTACACAGGAGCCAGCACAGCCCTGTCCGCAGCTTTCCTGGCCGGTATCGCCTTCTTCGCAGCCTGGTTCGCCGTCCAAGGAACCATCACAGTAGGGCAACTGGTGGCCGTTGTTGGCGTGGCCCAGTTCGTTCAGGGACCCATGGCGTCACTGGGTTTCCTCAGCGTGGAACTCGCACGCAAACGCGCCTCGGCCGCACGCATCGCAGTCCTGCTTGAGGAACCAAACGCTGTACCCGCCCGGAACGCGGAAGAACGTACGACGGCGGCAGCTGGCTCAGCGGCAACACTCACCTCGCCGACGGAACCAGCGCCATACGGGGAACCAGCGCCGCTGCTCGAACTCAGCGGCAAGGCAGACAACAGCGTGTTCCCGCCCTTTACTGCGTCAATCGGCGAAATCGTGGGCGTCGTTCTTCCGGACGGTGACCAAGCGCGGAAACTCGTTGACACTCTTGGCTTCCGCACACCGGCTCCCCCGGGTCTGATATCCGTCGATGGCCGCGATGCCGCCCATCTTGACCCCCAACACGTTCGTTCACGGGTCTTTGCCGACCGCCACGATGGCGTCCTGTTCCGCGGCAGTGTCCGCGAAAACGTGGCGGTGGCCAGCACGGAACTTGAGGAACGCGCCCTGGTGGCTGCCGCCGTCGGGGACTTCGTCTCGCAACTGCCGGAAGGCGCGGAAACTGTTCTCACCGGGCACGGCCAGAGTCTCTCCGGAGGCCAGCGGCAGCGACTGGTGCTCGGCCGCTCGCTGCACCAGAAGCAAGCGGTGATTGTCCTGCACGACCCCACTACCGCCGTCGATACCGCTACCGAAGCCGTCATTGCCGATGGCTTGCGCAACTTCCCGGACAAGGCCCTGGTGCTGGTGACCACGAGCCCCACACTGCTGGGCATTTGCCATCGGGTGGTGGTGGGCGGAGCCGATGGGCCACCGGAAACCGGAACGCACCGGGAGCTTCTTGCCACGTCCGCCGGCTACCGCGCAGTGGTGGGCTCATGAGCGCGGAAATCCTGCCCATTGCCACGCCACGTGAGACCCGGAGGGCCATGTGGCGCCTGTTGGCGCAACGCCCGGCCAGGCTCACGCTGACCATTGTGGTGTTGCTGGCGGCGTCCTGTTGCGGATTGGCGGCCCCGGCAATTTTGGGTGTGATGGTCAACATCGCGGCCTCTGGCGGGGACGTCATGCCCCTGCTCTGGCTGGCAATCGGGCTGCTGGTTGCTGGTGGACTCGGCGCCCTGCTGGGCATTCTGGGCCAGAACCTGCTGGCACGGATCTGCGAGGAAGCCCTCGCCGGACTGCGCGAGGAAGTGTTCGCCGCCGCCGTCCGGAAGCCGCTCGCCCAGCTGGAAAAGGCGGGCATCGGCGACGTCGTGGCCCGTGTGTCCGGCGACGTTGAAGCCGTCAGCGAGGCCATCTCTGGCGTGCTGCCGGCGTTCACCAGCGCTGCCTTCACCATCGCCGTGACGCTGCTGGGCCTGGGTGTGATCGACTGGCGCTTCGCAGTGGCCGTGCTCGTGGCGGCGCCCCTGCAGGTCTTCACCCTGCGATGGTTCCTCAAGCGAACCGCGCCCATCTACCGGACCGTTCGTATCACTGAGGCCAACCGGACCGAGCAGATCATTGAGACCGTGCACGGTTCGCCGTCTGTTGTGGCGCTGGGCCTTGGCTCTCGCCACGCTGATCTGGTGGCGGCCGCGTCCCGGGAGAACATCGGCCATTCGCTGCGCGGGGTGGGTTACCTGACCCGCTTCTACAATCGCCTCAACTTGGCCGAACTCATCGGCTTGTCCGCAGTCCTGGTGGTGGGGTTCTGGCTTCACGCCGAGGGAACCGTGACCATCGGCGCGGCCACTGCTGCGGCGCTGTACTTCTACCGGCTGTTCGATCCGATCGGGCTGGTTCTTGGGCAGTTCGATGAGCTTCAGAAAGCCGCGGCCGGATTGGGCAGGATGTTTGGGCTCACCATGGCTGCAGGGCCAACCACCGCCCGATCCTCGTCACCGGCCTCTGATGCCGGCATCGTCCTGGACAACGTCACCTTCGCCTACCCCGGCCAGCGGCCCGCTCTCCACGGAGTCTCCCTCACGGTGCAACCCGGGGAGCGAGTGGCCATTGTGGGCACCTCAGGCGCGGGGAAGACCACCCTCGCCAAAGTCATCATGGGCTTGGAACACCCTTACAGCGGGACAGCATGGGTGGGCGGGCTGGACTCCGCCGCTGCTGCCCCGTCAGAGCTCCACGAGCGCATCGCCATGGTCAGCCAGGAGGTGCACGTCTTCTCGGGCACACTCGCCCAGGACCTCAGGCTCGCCAAACCGGACGCGTCCGCCGATGAACTTACGCAGGCGCTGGAGGCAGTTGGGGCTACTTGGGTTGAAACGCTCGACGACGGACTGGGGACTTCCGTGGGCGCGGGGGGCCACCAGCTCACTCCCGAGCAGGCGCAGCAGTTGGCCCTTGCACGTTTGATGCTAAAAGACCCACCCTTGGCAGTCCTGGATGAAGCTACAGCTGAGGCCGGAACGGGATCGGCCCACATGTTGGATCAGGCTGCCGAAGCAGCCTTGGCCGGAAGGACCTCAGTGGTGATCGCGCACCGGTTGTCCCAAGCAGCCTCGGCTGACACCGTGGTGGTCATGGAGCAGGGGCGGATGGTCGAGTCGGGTTCCCATCAGGATCTGCTGGCAGCCGAGGGCCGCTACGCCCACTTGTGGGAAGCCTGGAACAGCTCACTCAGCCGAAGCTGAAGGGCCCTCCCCCAGCGTCTCCACGGTAACGGGATCGTGCCGCACCGGGATTCCCTGGGCAAAAGCACGGACTTTGGCGTCGTCCCAGATGTGTGCCGGGACCCCGCCACCCAGGAGCCTCCGGGCCAACGTGGGGTCGTCGCCGAACGGCGCGTGGCTGCCGGCCATGATCATGTTGCCGTAGCGTCGCCCCTTGAGCATGGCGGGATCGGCAATGATCATGGTGTGCTCGAACGTGTCCGCGATGGTGGCGGCGTCGGCCCGGGCGTTCTTGAGGTCAGGGGCGTCGCCGGAATTGACCACATACAGTCCATCGGGGGCCAGGACTGAGTCCGCATGAGCTGTGAACTCCCTGGTGGTCAGGGCGCGGGGCGTGAAGGCTCCGGCGAAAACATCCCGGATGATGAGGTCCCGGCTGTCCGGGGTAAGGGACTCTGTGACCTGCCGTGCTTCACCCACGCGGATCCGCAGCATAGGTGCTTTGGGGAGGTCGAACCAGCCACGCACATATTCGGCCAGCTTCCCATCGAGCTCAACAACCACCTGACGCGCTTCCGGGTAGGCGGCATGGAAGTACCGCGCCATGGAGCAAGCTCCCCCGCCCAGGTGCAGGGCACGCAATTTGGGTTTCTGCTCCCGGGGCCACCGGGATTCCACCAGCGCCGCAATCCAGCGCATGTACTCAAAATCGAGGAACAGCGGGTCCGAGAGGTCAATGTGCGAGCTCATGACGCCGTTGATCTTGAGCAGCCAGCCGTTGGAGTTGTCCTGGTCCTGAAGCAACTCGCAATCGCCGGTATCGATGTAGTAGACCCCCGCCACCGGACCGTCAGGCTGGGTGCCTGTGGGCACCTCGACGACTCCCGCCGTCGACCTTTGCGACTTACTGATCCTGCCGCGTTTCGCCACTACTTTCGTCCTGCCTGAGTCATACTCCAAGCCTAGTGGAGCACTGCATGACCTCTACTCGTCACAACAAAGTAAGGCTACTTACAGTTTTGCCTGTAAGAGCCATATGATCTCTACATGGAACTCGGAGCATCGGTATGGGCGGAGGTGTTGACCGTGGCGGTCGCTTGGCTGACGGTAGTCTGCCTCCTCCTGGCACGCGTGCCCAAACCACCCAGCCTGCTCGACACGTCACTGGACGGCTCGCCCCTGGACATGGATCGACCCGAGGAAACGAAACCGCGCTGAGGCTCCGGGGAGAAGTGAGGCCCCCAGGAGAGGTGAGGCCCCCAGGGAGAGGCTGACGGCCGTTTCGTCAGGCAGACCGGACTGACGTCGGCTCGTAAACCACAACAGAACCCGTCGACGGCGCCAGGCACGTGAGCTGGCTCGGCACGGAGCGGCGGGCCAGCAGGTCCACCGTGATATTCGCCGGGCGGGGCGGCCTGCCGGTGATCTGAACACGCCACAGTTCGCCGTCGCGCACGGTTTCCGTGACCACATAGTGGTGCCGGCCGGCAGGACCGAAACGGGCCAGCACGGCCACAATGGCCGCTTGTTGCACCGGGGAAAGGTCCGTGTACCCGCGCAAATACTCTGCGTGGATGCGATCGGAGAAATGACTCTCAATCGTGGCTACGGACGACTCGGCGTCCAGACCTCCGTAATACACACCGTCCGGAGCCAGCACGGCGTTCGCAGCGAACCTGTCACCGCCAACATGGGAGCACTCCCACACCAGGTCCGGCCAACGCTCGCCCAGCGCACGCCCCACCGGCCGGCCACGCACTGCGCAACAGGGATCATGCCGGCCATGCGCGCAGATCAGGATGACCGGCGGGAGTCCAGGGTCTCCGGGGGATGCCAATGCAGGAACGATCCCCGCGAGGTCCGCATCCTGCTCCCACGATCCCCAGAGCTGCCGATGGGCGCCGGAGCTCTCATAACGCAATACTGCCCAACGTTTTGGACCGTGCCGCGGGCGGGGGCCTGGACGTCGCACTAAGAGGACCCTTGCACCGGCCGTCCGGGCTGCCCTGGAAACGAGGGCTTTGGTCCCGGCCTCAAGATCAAGGCCTTCGTAACCACTGGGCGGCCATCCGGCCCGATGCTCTATGAGGACCCAAACCGTGCCCGGTGACGCCGTGCCTGCCATCGAGTCGCCGCGCACGCGGGCGCTGTTGGCACAGAAGAAACCTGGAGTTGCAGCCACCGGGGACATCACTGCTCACCGTCCCTGTTCATCAATATCAATGTTCATCAATATCAATGCTCAGCGGGGACGAGGACTCCTGCGCGCAACAGCCTTTCCACGAGATCAACCCCTAGATCCTCTGCCAGGTGCTCTCCTCCGTCCAGCAGGCGTTTCACGGACGGCAAATCGGCCTCGGGGAAGTCGAGCCACCCCACGCGGGTATTCAGCCGCGAGCCCTCGAGCCGGGCTTCCAGCGCGTCCCGGAGTCGAATCAGCGATCCTGGCCCGAGGCGCTGAACAGCTGCGAGCTGGGCCACCGGACCAAGCGGGGCCGGACGCCCCTGCCCCCTCCGTGCGCGCTGGAACTGGGAGCTGGTATCAGCCTCAAGCACGGCGGCGGCAAGGCGTTCACGGATAGCAGCGAGTTCCCCCTCGGGTCCATCCACGCCCAGGGGCAAAGATCCGCGCATCTCCGGGTCATCGCACAGCGCAGCAAGCGCGGCCTGCGCGAGCTGTTCGGCCAGCGCATGGCGAGTCCACGTGTGGACTCCCAACGTGAGGTGAATCGAAACTTCGCCCTGTGCCTGAGCCGCATGCAACCAACCACGCGGGAGATAAAGGACATCGCCGGGCTCGAGGACCGTGTCAATGTAAGCGGGGCCTTGAGCAGCCTCGACGACGTCCGAGCGGCGATCGGTCCACGGCTGGCTACGCAACGGGTCCACGTGGACAGGCTCGTGGATAATCCAGCGCTTGGTTCCTTCGATCTGCAGGACGAAAACGTCGTGAACATCGTAGTGGTCGTCGAAACCGCGGTTCTGAGGCGGCGTGATGTAAGCGTTGGCCTGCACAGGATGCCCCAACTCGGTGCTCAACTGAGCACTGAAGCGTGAAACTGGATCCCACGTTCGATGCAACGCCTGCAGAACGAGGGTGGCTCCGTCAGAAAATTTGCGCCACAGAGCAGTGTCATCAAGCTGGTCCGAGATGGTGGCCCCAACGCCCGCCGGGGACGTGAAAGAGGATTCGGGAAGCGTGGAGCCGCCCTTGGCGACGCGAAGAAAAGGGGTGCGCAGACCGCGACGCGAAATCAGTTCGTCAACGGCGCAGGCAGAAAACACGTCGGAGAAGTCGCTGACGCCACGGCTAAGCAGCGCGGTGCGCCCCCAGACGTTGCCGGCAAACTTTTCAAGGCCGACGTCGATCAGTCGTGTTTCCAGGACCCCGGCGCCCTTCACTGCGCCGGGCTCCTGGAAATCAGTGCTGGTAGAGCTCAAATTCAGCTGCCCTGTTGTTCGGCGCCGCCATCGGCACCGCCGTCGGCACCACCGTCAGCACCGCCGTCGTGAGTGCCCGGAACGCCAGCCGCACCACCGTCCGCGGGGCCTTCAGCACCACCATCGGCGCCGCCGTCGGCACCACCGTCAGCACCGCCGTCGTGAGTGCCGGGGACGCCAGCCGCACCACCGTCCGCGGGGCCTTCAGCACCACCATCGGCGCCGCCGTCGGCACCACCATCAGCACCGCCATCGTGAGTGCCGGGGACGCCAGCCGCGCCACCGTCCGCGGGGCCTTCAGCACCGCCATCGGCACCACCATCAGCACCGCCGTCGTGAGTGCCGGGGACGCCAGCCGCGCCACCATCCGCGGGGCCTTCCTGCTGGTTTGGATCCTGCTCTGGATCAGTCATGCTTCCTCCCGAGAATCGAATGGCGTACTCAGGCTCCGATTTCGGCGCCCGCTTTCAACCCGGGCGATCTTCAGCCGCACCGCCCGTGATCACCATATCCATATGGGTCAGCTGTGGGAACAGCTTGGGCGGATGTGATTCCCGCTAAGACACGACGCCGGGACGCACCATCCGATGTTCCGGCAGGGAGTACCAGGACGGGTCGCAGAGTTGGCGCTTTCCGTCCGGCACAAAACCGTTGCGCCGATAAAAAGCCTGGGCGCGAGGGTTGTCATCCAACACCCACAGGTAAGCAGGTCCGTCGCCGATCAAGGCCTCCACCAACGCCTGCCCCACACCCCGCCCATGAACGCTTTCCAAGGTGTAAAGCATGAACAGCTCCCGTTCGCACGGTCCGTCCTCGTCTTGTCCGGGACCTGCGGCGCCAAGGCCCACCAAGTGGCCGTCGGGGTCATGGGCCAACATCCGGGTGTGGCCCGCAGCGATGAACGCCCGGTACCGTTCGATGCGGTCCGGCAGTGCCGCTTCCTGCTTCTCGAAGAACTCCGGAGGCAGCAAGTGCCCGTAACTCTCCTTCCACGACTGGACGTGCATGTGGGCCATGGCCTCGGCATCGTCAACCGTTGCCGGGCGAATCGTGAAATCCATCGGCTACCGCACCCTGGCTATCGCGAAGCCGTCCCAGCCCTTGCTGCCGACGGTCTGGATGGCCGTGGCATCGAGGCGCGGATCCTGGCCCATCTTTTCCAGCATCGCCACGATGCCCGGCGCGTTAACGGGGTCCCGTGCAGGCTCCAGGATGGCCCCGTCCCAGATGACGTTGTCCACCACAATCACCGTGCCTGAGCGCCCCAAGCGGATAGCCCAGTCGAGGTAGTTGGAGTCGTTCTCTTTGTCGGCGTCAATGAAGACGAAGTCGAACGCTTCCTGCCCTGCCAAGGTGGGCAGGGTGTCCAAGGCAGCGCCCACCCGGATATCCACCTTGTGGCCCACACCGGCGGCATCAAGATTGGCGCGTGCCACGTCCGCGTGCTTTTGGAGGAATTCGCACGTCACTATCCTGCCGTCGTCGGGCAGCCCCTGTGCCATCCACATACTGCTGAACCCTGCCAAGGTCCCGATCTCCAGCACCCGCCTTGCACCGGACATCTGCACGAGCATCCGGAGGAGCTTTCCCGCGTTGGGGGCGACTTCGATTGCCGGCATGCCAGCCTCCACGGCGGATGTCACTGCGCGCTGATGCGCAGGATCAGGACGAACGACGACGTCAGTGAGGTAACGCTCTACGTCCACCCAACCAGGCTCGGTTACGTGTTCAATCATGGCCCCCAGTCTGGCACTCACCGCACCTTCGGGGAAGGATCTACTCCGTGGCGGAAATAGCCTCTTCGAGCCGTTCAACCTTGCCGGTCAGCTCACCGCTGTAGCCGGGCCGGATGTCTGCCTTGATGACTAGGGAGACGCGGCTGCCGTAGCGGCCAACCGCCTCGGTGGCGCGCTTGACGACGTCGAAAACCTCGTCCCATTCGCCTTCGATGGTGGTGAACATGGAGTCCGTGTGGTTGGGCAAACCTGACTCGCGGACAATCCTGACCGCGGCAGCGACGGCGTCGTGCACGGAAGCGTCAGGGGTTGGTCCCCCGTTGGCGGCGGAAGCGGGCTGGCCCGAAGGGGCGACTGAAAATGCAAGCAACATGAAATCCAGTGTTTCATGTACCGGTTTGTCATATAAGAACGTACTCCCGCGTAACAACGGACCCGAGGCGCTCCATTGCTACCCTGACAAGCATGGAACAGCCCTCTGAACGCAAGCCCCTCAGGGCCGACGCCGCACGAAACGTGGACAAAATCATCACCGCCGCCCGGCAGTGCTTCCGGGAACACGGCCCGGAAGTACCGCTTCAGACCATTGCCGCCACCGCTGGAGTTGGCCCCGCAACGCTGTTCCGCAACTTCTCGGACAAAGAGCAACTGGTGCTCGCAGCACTCTCACGTCAATTGCGGCTGCACGTAGACCCGGTAGCCGCTGAAGCAGCGCAAGGTATGGACGCTGCCGAAGGACTCATCAAAGTCATCGACGCCGTGATGCAGGTAGCGAGCGACGACGCGAACCTTCTTGGCGCCGTTGCCGGCAGACGCGGGCTCCTGATTGGAATCACCCGGGGCATCATCGGTTCCATGGAATTCCTCCTCAAGCGCGGTCAGGACCAAGGCTCCCTGCGGCGCGATATCACCATTGAGGACATGGTCCGGCTCGTCGCCATGCTGATCGGCGCCGTGGACACCATGGAACCGGGATCAGCAGCGTGGAAGCGTCCCGTGGCATTGATTGAAGACGCTATCCGGACCGAGCGGCCGTCCCGGCCCCTTCCGGAACCGTCCGCCATACCAGGCGTGACGCTGACCGAAGTTCACTAACCGCGTTCTACCCCCAGCCCAGCAGCCGCAGCAATGCTGCGGCTGCTGCACCTGAAATCACGACGACGAGGAACGGCGCGCGCAGCCACAGCGCGACGGCGGCAGCAACCAACGCGCCCATGCGGGCATCGAGGACCAGGCCTTGTCCCGACGCCACGGCGTTCACCACGGTCAGGGATGCCAGCAAGCCAATGGTCATGGTCCCGGCGACGTGCATGATCCTCGGGCTCTCCAGTAACTTGGCCGGAACAAAGTAGCCCACCAGCTTGGTCAGATACGCCAGCGCACAGGCAATGAGGATCCACAGCCAGAGGTTCATTTTCCGCCCCCGCGCTGGTGCTTCTCCGCATACGGATCCACGTCCGGTTCCAGACCTTCATCCAAACGTGCGTGGCTGAACCAGCCGATCACTCCGGCCACAACTGCGGCCACCAGAATGGGAACACCCGAAGGAACAAACGGCACGGCCAGGATAGTCGCAAGCGCACAGGCAGCGGCGATCGCCCAGGGTTCGCGTCCCTTCAAGCGTGGCCACAACAGAGCCAGGAACGCCGCAACGGCAGCCCCATCCAAGCCCCACTGTTTGGGATCACCCATGGCGTCCCCAGCCAACGCACCAATGGCCGTAAAAATATTCCACAAGATGAATATTCCGATTCCGGCTGTCCAGAACCCGCGTCGTTGCTCGTTGGGATCCGTCTGACCGGACGCCGTCGCCGTCGATTCATCTATGGTGATGTGCGCGGAAACGTAACGTTTCCACCCGCCGGGGCGGAGCATGGCGTTGATCTGCATTCCGTAAATACCGTTGCGAAGACCCAGCAACGCGCTGGCTGTCATGGCCGCTACCCCGGAGCCGCCGCCGGCAACCACGCCGATGAAGGCGAACTGCGAACCGCCGCTGAATAGCAGGAGGCTCAGCACCATCGTCTGCCAGAAATCAAACCCCGATGCCACCGCCAGGGCACCGAAAGACACCCCGTAGAGGCCGGTCGCAATGCTCAGGGACAGCGCCACCTTGAATGCCGGTGATTCCCTGAGCTTCATGGGAGGAGCACTGCTGCTCATTTCCGCAGGCTCCAGGACCACAGAATGAGCGGAATCTGCAGAGGCAAGCGGAGTGTGTGGATGCGCCGTTCGGCGGCCGTGCCCTTCGGACCGTAGGCGCGTCGCAGAGCATCTATATGCCCCGCAAGGAATGCAGTGAACATCGCTGTAGTGGCATCCGCGGCTACCTTACGGGTGCCGGGGATCAGGAGGCCGACGCCGGCAGTCACCTCAAGCAGGCCCGACGTGGCGATCCATTCCTCGCGTGACATCACTGCCAGCGGGCCGTTCGGACGACTGCCGGGCTCATCCTTGCGGCACAGGTAATCCGGAACCACCGGGTAATAGAACCTGGGCGTGCGGAAGTGCTTCGCGGCGCTGGCCAGAAGCAATGCGCTCAGAGCGACTGCGGAGGTGGTTCGGGTTGCTTGGGCTGACCAGCGAAAAGACATGAGACCACTCAATCACAGGCAGGGTGGCGTCCAAAGCCGGACCCAACTGAGTCGCAGCAGAGCGCGTTTTGACCGCTCAAAACGCGCTCTGCTGCGATCTACTTGGACACCATCAACTGTGCGAGCACCTGGGCCGGCTTGTTGGTGGTGATCTCGTGGATGCCGAGTCCCTGACACAGGGCCACGTCCTTCTCCGAGTCAACGGTCCACACCCGGAAGATGCGGCCCGCCTCTAACCAGCGCTGAACGTTGCGCGCGTGCTCACGTACGTACTCGATGCCAGGGCCCGCAATACCTACCAAGCCCTCATCCAGTACACGCTCCGCATCCTCTTGAGTTGCCCTCATGACGTTGGCTACAGCCCCGCCGGTAAAGAATCCCAGACCAAACTCCTCACGAATTTCCTTCGCCGTGAAATTGTCCACCAACTGGCAGATGTGCTTCCCGGGAACGGTCTCCAGCAGGCGCCCCACCGAGTCCGAGTCGAAGCTCATGAAGGAGATGTGGATGTTTTCCAGCCGTGACTCCTCCGGCGTCCAACCCTCTTCTTCCAACAGGGCAAGAACACGATCTTCAAGTTTCAGTCCGTAGGGACTCGGGTGTTTGAGTTCAAGGGCCAGGCCAATTTCGCGTCCAGCCTCACGCAAAATGTCCAGCAGGTCCGGCAACGTGAGGAACTGATCCGACACACCCCCATAAGCCTCAGGAATCCGTGCACCCTTCCATGAGGAGAAGTCCAAGGCGCGAAGTTCCTCAAGAGTGCGCTCCGCAACCGGGCCTGTCCCGGTGGACGTGCGGTCCAGGTCTGCGTCGTGGAGCAAGACGAGATGCTGGTCCCGGGTCAGGTGGATGTCGCACTCCACGCCGTCGGCGCCATCGGCAATGGCCTTCAAATAGGCGGCCCGGGTGTGCTCGGCAAACGCAGCACTGGCGCCGCGATGTGCGTAGACCTTGGGCCGGCTTGGGGCGAAGTCGTCGCTAGTCATGCAGACACGTTAGCCCACACCGCTGCATGCTCGGGGGCTACGCTGGGCTAATGCAGGTGAACTCTGAACGAATCCCAACCGTAGACCTCACCAACCCCAATTCCACCACTGGCGCCGTGCCCCCACGCAGGGCTTCCGGCGTCGTCGCTCCCCCCACAGGAGACATGGAAAAAGCGGCAGCATTGCTCCGCATGAAACGGTTGGCCCTGGCACTACTGATCGCCATGGCGGTGATCTTCACGGTGGCGTTCGCGTTCCAGAAGCAGTACCCGTGGCTGGAATACGTCCGGGCGGCGGCCGAAGGCGGCATGGTGGGCGCCTTGGCCGACTGGTTCGCCGTCACCGCCCTGTTCAAGTACCCCATGGGCCTAAAGATTCCGCACACTGCCATCATTCCCCGCCGAAAGGATCAGATCGGCGAATCCCTCAGCGACTTCGTAGAAAGCAATTTCCTGTCCCAGGAGGTTGTACAGGACAAGTTGGCGAGCATCGACATCGCACGCAAAGCCGGCACCTGGTTGTCAGCGCCCGGCGGTGCAGAGCGCGTAGCCAAGGAAGGCGGCGCGGTGATCCGTGGCGCCTTCACCGTACTGAATGACGACGATGTACAGGCGGTCATCGAGGGCATGGTCCGCAAGCACCTGCTCACCCCGCCATGGGGACCACCCGTGGGCCGCATGGCCGAACGGATCTTCGCTGACGGCCACCACCACACTTTGGTTGACCTCCTGGTAGACCGTGCGGCCGACTGGGTGGACGCCAACCATGCAACGGTGAACCGGCTCGTCTCGGATCGCTCACCCCTGTGGGTGCCGACGTTCGTGGACGGCCTGGTTGGTGACCGGGTTTACGTGGAACTATCCAAATTTGTTCGCGCTGTGCAGGCGGACCAAAACCACCAAGTACGGCAATCGATCGACGCCTACCTTGCAGACCTGGCCCAGGACCTGCAGCATGATCCCGCCATGATCGAGCGTGCCGAGTCCATCAAGGCACAGATCCTTGGCGACCCCGAGGTCCGCGAACTGGCGTCCCGCACGTGGGGAACGGTAAAGACTGCGCTGCTCAACGCCGTCGACGATCCCCACAGCGAACTGAGCCAGCGCTTCAAGAGTGCCGTCCGCGACTTTGGCACGCGCCTGGTCAACGATGACGAACTGGCCGGCAAGGTGAACACCTGGATTGGCGATGCTGCCGGGTACCTGGTGAATACGTATCGCTCGGACATCGCTGGCGTCATCTCCGATACCGTAGCCCGCTGGGACGCCGAGGAAACATCGCAAAAGATCGAGCTTCAGGTGGGCAAAGATCTTCAATACATCCGCATCAACGGAACCGTGGTGGGCGCCCTGGCCGGCTTGGCGATCTTCACTGTGGCGCATCTGCTCTTTGGCTAAGGCGCTGGAGCTATGAAGTCTGCCTTGGTAGCTTCAACGCATGCCTATCAAACTTGAAAACGTCGGTATTGCGGTTCGGGATCTCGAAGAAACCATCGCCTTCTTCACGGATCTGGGGCTCACAGTCTTGGGCCGGGATACGGTCAGCGGTCAGTGGGCCGACACCGCCGTGGGGTTGGACGGCAACCACGCAAAAATCGCGGTGCTCCAAACCCCGGACGGCACGGGCCAACTTGAGCTCTTCGAATACCTGCACCCTGACGCGATAGAGACAGATCCCACCCTTCCCAACGAGATCGGCATGCATCGCGTGGCTTTCTCGGTTGACGACATCGACCACGCCCTTGAGATAGCCGCCAAGCACGGATGCCACCCGCTGCGCGGTGTGGCGAACTACCAGGACGTCTACAAGCTCACGTATCTTCGCGGCCCCAGCGGGATTCTGGTCATGCTGGCGCAGAAACTCTAAAGGGAGACACGTCCATGCCACGCACCCTGATTGGGAACATGTGCTGTGGCACCCGGACGCGGTTCTGTGGGCGGAGCTGAGCTTTCCCCCTCAGCCCAAAAGATGCACCATTTGTCCAGGCCTGGCTTGGCCGATCAGGTCCAGGTCCTCGTCCCGGACCACTGCGATGACCGGGGACTCGGCAGTACCCGGGTGGCCGGCCAGGGCAACAACAGGAAGGCCCGACGGCGGCAGCAGGACAGAGCCCGATATTCGCGGTTGGGGTTGGCCTGATTCCGTAGCGGCATCCAAAGAAGCGGCAGCACCGTCAAGTGGTCGGCCAGCGAGCCGCGCACCCACCCGATCCGATTTCGGCGAGAGAATCCAGGGTTCACTGGTCAATCGAAGCCACGTACCGGCGTCGAAGTTCGTTGCCTGCGGCCCGCGCGAAATCCTGACCACCACCGGGCGTTCCGGATCCAAAGCACGCCGGGCAGGGTGGTTCACGTCGGGGAAACCATAACCATGCGGGCGTCCGAACTTTAAAGCCGCACCAGCGCGCAGCGCCTTTCCTTGTGGGGCCTCTCCTTGCGCCGACAGTCCGCCCTGGACCGCCAGGTAGTAGCGAATACCAAACAGGGCAGGGCCGAACTCAAGTACTGCTCCGGGCGGGACCCTAACGGCTTTGTTCAGCGGAAGTTCGTTGCCGTTGAGGGTTACCAGGCCCTCGGCACCGGTGACCGCCACAGCCGAGCCCGTCACGAACCTCAGCTTCAGCCCGCCCAGCAGCACCTCAAGTCCAGTGGCGGAGTCCGGGTTGCCCAAGAGGGCATTGGCCAAGCGCATGGACGCGCGGTCCAGTACGTGTTCAGGACCGAGAACCAGCGTGCTCGATCCCGGCTCCACCACCACCGCACCCATCGGACCTCCCCAGTCACACGTTTACGGACACGGATTTATGCGAACGCTTCAATCTCAACGCCGGCCTTCTCCAAGCCCTCCCGAACCGCAGCAGCCATGTTCACCGCGCCGGGCGTATCGCCGTGGATGCACAGCGAATCGGCCTGCACTGGCACCACTGTTCCGTCGATGGCCAGCACTTCCTTGCGTGTTGCCAGCCGCACGGCCTGGGCCACCACGGCTGCGGGGTCTTGCAGCACGGCGCCTTCCTGCGTACGCGGTACCAGGGTCCCGTCCGGCAGGTAAGCCCGGTCCACGAATGCTTCGCGGAACACCGGGTGCCCGGCTTCTTCGGCGAGCGTCAGCCACGCTGACCCTGGCAATCCGAGAACCGGCAGACCGGGATCGTAAGCATGGACGGCCGCCACCACGGCTTCTGCCTGCTCAGCGTCGCGGACAATCCTGTTGTAAAGCGCGCCGTGGGGCTTGACGTAGTCCACCGATGCTCCCACCGCGTGGGCCATGCCGTCGAGGGCACCAAGTTGGTAGAGAACGTCTCCGAACAACTCGTCAAAAGTCATGTCCATGGAACGCCGCCCGAAGCCGGCCAGGTCCCTGTACCCCACATGGGCGCCGACGCGGACATCCAGTTCGAACGCCGCACGGCAGCTGTCCAGCATGGTGAGGGGATCCCCGGCGTGAAATCCGCAGGCCACGTTGGCGCTGCTCACGATGCGGAACATCGAGGCGTCGTCTCCCATGGTCCAGGAGCCAAAGGACTCCCCGAGGTCAGCGTTCAGATCCACCGTTACCGCCTTCCAGCGTTGTGTTCAGGGCATTCTTTGGTGCGTTCGGGAGCAGCTCGCCCGGCACGGTATCCGGGAGCGGACCGAATGCTTCCTTGGCTGTGGACACCACAGCACGGCCCATCATCAGGTTGCCGCCGCCACCCACTACGGCGCCTATGCCGAACGGCAGGGCGCGTCCGAGGAACGCGGTTCCTTGCCGCTTCAGGAGGTTCTTCAAGAAGGCGCGCTGGATGGAGTCCCGGATGACTCCGAAGCCGCTTCCTGGAATCTTCTTGGTCAGCGTCCGGCCCCAGGCATTGGTCACGCCTTTGCCGCGCCCCAGCGATTGACCGCTCAGGGCACCCAGCATGGACGTGCCTTCTTCTCCCAGCATGATGGCCATGACCATGGTTTGCGCGCGCACAGGATCCGTCAGCCGAATGCCGTGCAGCTCCGCAAGCGACGACGCGTAGAGCGCTGTGGTCTCCAGGAAGCCCACGGTTGCGAGCGCGGATAGTCCCAGCGACGCCGCGGTTCCTATACCAGGCACGACGGCGGTAGCACCCACCGCCGCGCCCCCGCCGGATATGGCCAGCAGGTAGTGGCGCTCCAGCTTGGCGGCCAGCTGCGCCGGTGAATCATTGGGGTGCCTCCGTTGGAGCCGGCGGAGGTTGGCCAGGACCAGGGGTCGCTGGACTTCCACAGCCTTCAGCAGCATATTGTGCACTCCGGGCTTGGTGTTGCCTTCAGCGTCAAAGACTGCGTTGTGGGCTGTTTCCTGGGCGATCTTCACCGCCGGGTTGGGGCGCTTGGGCATCTTCACCTCTCCTTGGCAGTTAGTCGTTTCACGGGGAACTGCTTGCTTCAGCCTATGCCACGCCCTCGCTTTGCGAGACACGGTAAAGGCCGTATGTGGACAGTATTCCGCGGAGAGCGGACCCCCATCGACCATCCTCCGGGCGTAAACTGGGATGCACTCACGGAAGCAGTCCAATCAAGGACAGGGAGTATCCGTTATGAACGCCTCGGACAGGAACGAACATGCCGTCCGGCACCACGCCGACACACCGGCGGAGGGTGAAACTGAAGGCTGGGTTCCGCACGATACCGGTTTGCACAGCCAGGACCCCGCAGAAGGTGCGGACATCGACGACGACGACGCGCCGCCGTCGGGCGCTTCCTAACTGGAGTTTCCTCCCGGACCCGGGTTCGGTAACCGGGGTGCCAGGCACGCCACCAACACACAGGTTTAGGCTAGTGAAATGGCCTCGCTGAGAGCGTTGCGTCCCTTTGCACACCGGGAATTCCGGGTGCTGATTTCCGCGCTGTCCATTTCCATCTTCGGCTCCGGTATGTGGGCGGTGGCGATGGTTTATGAGGTGATACACCTTGGCGGCGGCCCGCTTGAACTGTCCTTGGTGGCCACCGCAGCCAGCATCGGGTTGGTGGGCTTCGTCCTGGCCGGTGGCATCGCGGCGGACCGGTTCCCGCAGCGGCTCCTGATCATCGCGGTGGAGGGCGCCAATCTGGCTGTCATTGCCACCATCACAGCGCTTGCCATGTTCAATGTCATTGAACTGTGGCATCTGGCCGTGGGTGCTTTCGTCATAGGTGTGGGCCAGGCATTCTTCTTCCCCGCGTATTCGGCCATGCTCCCGCGGATCCTGCCCGCCGACGATCTCCTGGCGGCAAATGGCCTGGAAGGAACAGTTCGGCCGGTTTTGCAGCAGGCGGCCGGTCCGGCCATCGCGGGAATCCTGGTGGCAGTGCTGTCGCCGGCCCATGCAGTGGCCGGGGTGGCCGTTTGCCACCTGCTGGCGTTTGGGATGGTGAACCTCCTGAGCCGTCAAGCGCCACTCGCTCCAGGCTGGGGTGACGCTGGACCGGACGCTGCAGCGACTGGCAAGTCCTCACTATTGAAGGACCTCCGGGAAGGATTCAGCTACACCATCCGCACGCCGTGGCTTCTGTGGACCCTCATCTGGGCGTGTTTGTCCGTGCTTTTCCTGATCGGTCCCATCGAGGTTCTGCTTCCGTTCGTGGTCCGCGATCAATTGGGCGGCGACTCGAGGACGTTCGGCTTCCTGCTGGCAGTTATGGGAGTAGGCAGCGCCGCGGCCGCGCTGGCCACGGCAACGTTCCGCCTTCCCCGACGCTATCTGACCGTGATGGTGGTGACGTGGGGGTTGGGAAGCCTGCCGGTTGCCGCGATCGGATTCATGGACAATTTCTGGGTGCTCGGCGCCGCGATGCTCGTCTTCGGTGCCACCGAGGGAGTTGGCATGGTCATCTGGGGGACCCTGCTGCAACGGCGAGTGCCACGGCATTTACTGGGCCGGATTTCGAGCCTGGACTTCTTCGTTTCGCTGGCCTTGATGCCGGTGTCCATGGCGCTGGCCGGGCCCATGGCCGAGGTAATTCCTATCTGGCTCATCTTCTTCGTTGCCGGTTTGGTGTGCCCCATCATGGCCTTCGTGGCGCTCTTCGCAGCACGCATGATGACCGACGAGATTGAGAACCCCTTGTCCTCCAGCACCGCGGATCCGGAATCTGCAGACACCCAGCCGGACTCCGTATAGTTCGCTGCCTCGGGCTCCAATCGGGTTTCGGTTACTTGCCGGGAGCGAGCGTCCCGATAACCTCCCCGCCCTGGCCGAACACAGCCAACTTTCCGTCTTCCTGGATCTTGGCCGTCGCGGCCTGCGAAAGCCAGGTATCGACGCCCTCGCAGGCCATGCGGGTGGATGCGAAACCTCCGAACGAGATGGTCTTGCCGTCCTCTTTCCACGTTCCCATGAGCCTGTTGCAGCCATCTGTTCCGGTGGCACTGCCATCTGAGGTGAGGTCCAGGGAGGGTTGCTTGGAATCGCTGGTGTCACCCCAGACACCGACGAAAGGACTGGTGCCGCTTCCGGCGCAGCCTGCCATCACGATGGCTGCAATGAATGCCAGGGAAACAGCGCGGAGGATGCGGGGCTGGGTGTGCGCCATGCGGTCAGTCTAGGTTTGCGCAATCCGGCCGTCTACCGGATCGTGCGGTCGGCCGCGACTCAGACGACCGACCGCACTAGCCCGGTTTACGCAGTGATGGCGCCCCGGGCGGGCCCCAGAACCCGCCACACCCACCACTGCTAACTCCGTCGGTGAACCGCAACGCGGCCGAAAAGGGCAACGGCGCAGTGCGCGATTCAACGACATGGGCACTGGATATGTGCTCTGACCTGCGGAAACGTGATGCAGAATTCGGATTAAAGTTTCAGCTCCAAAGAAACACGCCAAAATTGCCGACACTTTCCGGCTTTTCACAACACTCATCAGCAGTAGGAAAAGTGAGTAAATGACGCCCCGCAGGAGCAAATATGAAACTATCTCAAAGTCCGGCCTTCGTAACCACCCTGTCATTGACGGAACAGTCGGACATCCACCTTCTGTTCATGGCCGGTTTGGTCTTCGTTGCAGGCCTCGCCGGGTTGGGCACTGTTAGCCTGCTCCTGCTGCTTGCACCTTTTGCCACGCTCTTTCTGGGGCGCACCAGGCCCCGCAGGCTTGCCACAGTTTCCACCGCCCCTGCCCGCAAGCCCGACGGCGGTGCGCCGCGAGCGCCGTCGTCACTTGGCGGCGGCAAGCAAGGGGCCGCTTGCACTGACCACTAGTCGTCAAAGCGCAACTGATTGTCAGTACTGCCACTGAGGTTGGCGATGATTTCCGAGGCAACGGCGTGCAGTTTTTGGTTTCGGTGGCTTGACGCTTTAGTCAGCACGCTGAAGGCTTCGTCCTGGTTGCAACGGTTCTGGGCCATGATGACACCACATGCGAGGTCAATGACTGTTCTGGAGGACATCGCCGTCTTGAGGTCGGCGTTGAGCTGCTCCACCGCTTCGATCCTGATGGCCAGACGCAACGTGCTGCCCACTACATCGGCGAAGGCGGTAGCTTCAGCAATCACAGCGTCCGTAAAGATGCCCGCTGTGGGTGCAAAGAAGTTGATGACCGCTTGAGATGTCTCGCCCAAGTCCATGGGAACGCCCAACGCACTGCAGACGCCCTCAGCTGCGAGCGCTCTGCTGTAAAGCGGCCATTTTGTGTCTGTGGCGACGTCAGCCAGAAGCACAGGATGCCCGGCGTCGAGGGCTTCCAAACAGGGTCCCTGCTGAAGTTCCTGTTCGATTTTGTCCAGCTGCACGGCCCTCTCGCTGCTGCCGGCAACTGTGGCGGTGCGTTTGCGCCGGCGCAGCGTCAGAGCGCAGTCGATGTTTTCGCCTGCTACCTTGCTCATCGCGTCGCGGGCAAAGCCGGTCACCGCGTTCAAAATCCCGTGGATGTCGGAACTACCGACCACCAGCTCGTGCAGGCTTCTGATGTGTTCAGCATTTGCAGTGGGTTCCATGAGCCTAATCGTAGGAACACTTCGGCTTCCCGTCACCCATTGCCCGGGAATCCGAGCAGAAGGTATGGTTCATAAGTAAGGAACCTGATTAATCTACTCCGAGAGCGACCCGCCGCTTGCAACGGGACACCTGCCATGGAAGATCCACGCAAAACAGCGAGAGAGCTCATACGAAACCGGACCATAGATCTCGAAGACCTATGGATCAGGTACTGGGCCGAGGGAGGGAATGCTCCCGTCCTCGAGCTTGACGCCTACGTCTTTGAGATTCAGGAACGGCACCCCTTCGAGCTGCGGATATTGTCCTGGGCACTCGAAGACCTCGGCATCGACGCGCCACTCTGACCGGAAGCACCGTAACAGTCAGCGGGCGACGGCGGGGACCCCCGCCGTC